>JAFNAE010000015.1 GCA_017860005.1 Acidobacteriota bacterium
CCGGCGTCGGGCCAGGTCGAGAGGTCGCCGGTGCCGCTCACCGAAGTGACGAACATCCGCCGTGTCACCGCGTGGAGGGGGGAGCTCGCCAGGAGGGCGACGGAGAGGAAAGTCGCAGCGCAAGCGGGGCGCATGCGGGACCTCCTTCGCAGGCCGGGCTCCGCGCCTCCGGGTCCCTTCGGCGCTCCTGCCGTCCTGTCGCCCGGAACGTGGCTCGAATCCGGCTGCCAGCCGAAGTGTAGCGCGGTACCGGCCGGTGGCTCGGCCGCTCAGCCGCCGGAGCGCGCCAGGTGGGCGAGCAGCTCGGCCAGGCGGTGGGTGTAGCCCCACTCGTTGTCGTACCAGGAGACGACGCGCCAGAAGCGGTCGCGTCGGCCGAGACCAGCTCCTCGTCGGTGGTGCCGAGGATGCCGGCGAGCCCGCCGTGCTCGGCGGCGCGGAACGCTTCGGCGACCTGCGCACGGGTCGCGCCGCGCGCGAGCTCGACCACCAGGTCGACCAGCGAGCCCGCCACGATCGGCACGCGCGTCGCCAGGCCCTCGACCCGGCCGGCGAGCCCGGGCATCACCCAGCCGATCGAGGGGATCGCGTCCGAGGTGGTCGGGATGATGTTGGCGATCGCGGCGCGCGCGCGGCGCGCGTCGAGGTGCGCGTTGTCGACCAGGTTCTGGCTGTTCGTCACGCAGTGCACGGTGTTCATCAGCGCGCGCTCGACGCCGAACGACTCGACCAGCGCGGCGAGCGTGGCGGCGAGGCAGTTGGTCGTGCACGAGGCGTTGGAGACCACGGCGTGGCGCGCCGGATCGAAGCTCCGCTCGTTGATGCCGACGCAGAAGGTGGCATCGGCGTCGGGCAGGGTCGCCGAGACCACGACCCGGCGCACCGGGCCGCCCAGGTGGAGCTGCGCCGCCTCGCGCCGCCGGAAGCGGCCCGTCGCCTCGACCACGATCTCCACGCCGGCCGCGCCCCAGTCGATCGCCTCGGGGGAGGTGGCGTGCGAGACCGGAAAGGTGCGTCCCCCCACCGTCAGGTGGCCGTCGTCGCCCGCGACCTCGCCCGGGAAGCGTCCGTGCACGGTGTCGTGGGCGAGCAGGCGGGCGATCGCGCGCGTGCCGGCGGCGTCGTTGGCCGCCACCACCTCGACCCCCAGCTCGGCGCGCTCGTGGGCGATGCGCACGAGCGCCCGCCCGATGCGTCCCAGCCCGTTGATGCCCACGCGCAGCGCCACGCCGGGAGATTACACTCTCGCGCCGGTCCGCCGCCGCTCCCCCGGGAGGCGGCGCCGCGCTGGGAGGAGAGGATCGACGAGGAGGGCGAGGCCGGCGAGCGCGTGCGCGGGCTCGACCGCGAGCGGCACGACGGCGAGCCCGACTGAACCTCCGGGCGCCGGGCGCGCACTGAAGAGACGAGGGGGCCGACGGTCCCCCCGGGCTCTCTCGTAACATCGCGCGCGCAGGGAGCCCCTGCCGGGAGGTTCGCCGTGAAGCAGCGCCCCGTGCCTCGTCCCGCTCTCTTCGTGCTCGCCCTCGGCCTGGCGGCGGCGCCGCTCGCCGCCACGCCCTGGCAGGTGGACCGCGAGCGCTCGGTGTTCGCCGTCCTCACTCACCGCGCCGGGATCGGCTCCCGGCTCGCCCACGACCACCTGGTCGTGGCGCGCGCGCCCTCGGCCCAGCTCGACTTCGACCCGGCACGGCCCGAGGCCGTCCGCTTCTCGGCGCGCGCGAACGTGGTCGCGCTCGACGTCGACCCGCCGGCCGAGCGCGCCGCGCTGTCGCAGCGCCTGATCGAGCTCGGCGCGCTCGCCGCGGCCCTGCCCGAGGTCGATCCCGGCGACCGCGAGAAGGTGCGCAAGGCGATGCTCGGACGCGACCAGATGGCGCCGGAGTCGTTCCCGGAGGTGGGCGCGGAGCTGCTCGCGCTGGCGCCGCGCGGCGGCGGCGACGGCGACGGCGCACGCGTGGCGCCCGGCTGGAGCGCGCGTGTGCGCCTGACCGTGCGCGGCCGCGCGGTGGAGCGGGTGATCCCGGTGCGTTGGGAAGTGCGCGCGGGCGAGCTCGCCGCCGAGGCGCTGGGCGAGTTCCGCTTCACCGAGTTCGGGATCGAGCCCTACTCGACGATGCTGGGCGCGATCCGCAACGACGACCGCTTCCACCTCTACGTCGTGCTCGTGGCGCGCCCCGACGGGGCGGGCGGCGCGGCGGCCGGTGGCGCGGCGGCCGGCACCGCGCCGGCCGCCGCCGACTGATCGCTCAGGGCGTCGCGCTGGACCACTCGGAGGTGTCGCCCTCCTCGAAGTCTCCGAGGAAGACCGCCGGCAGGCAGGCGGTCGGCACCTGGGCATGGGTGACCGCGATGTCGTCCACGTACCAGCCTTCGTCGTTCACCGCCCCGTCCGTGCCGTACCGGAAGCGCAGTCGGACGTCCTGGCCCGCGTAGGCGGCGAGATCGATCGTCTTCTGGGCGAAGGTCAGGCTGGTGCCGTTGAAGACCGGGGTTGGAGGCGAGCTCAGGAAGCCGCAAGCGTTGCCGCTGTTCGTGATCGAGCCCGGATAGCCGCCGGCCGGCGTCAACCGGGACCAGGTCGTGCCGCCGTTGGTCGAGATGTCGACGACGCCGCCGTCCCAACCGGCCTCGACGTCGTAGGCCGTCCAGAAGGTGAACTGCGAGCTCTGTCCGGCGGTCAGCGTCACGTCGCCTTCGAGCGTCAGGCAGAGGTTGCTCCCCGAGGTGGACCAGAAGCTGCGCGCGCTCGGCGGATGGGCGCGCGTCGTCGAGACGTGCCAGCCGACGTGCTCGGGGCTGCCGCCGGGCGAGCTGTCGCCGGTGTCGAGCATGAGGTCGCCGATCTCGGCGCCGGTCGCGAACGTACCGTCGCCGACCGGGCCCGTCGCCCGGCTCGAGAGCCGGACGAGGTTGCCGTCCTCGGCGCCGTTCGAGCCGTCCACCGCGCGCACGACGTAGTAGACGAGCTCCTGGGAGGGTGCCATCAGGTCCGCGAAGCCGGTCGCCGCGACTCCCGCGGCGATCCGGTTGGCGGCCGACGGCACGAAGTCGGGCGCCGTCGCGCGGTAGACCGAGTAGGTCGCCGGACCGGTGCACGACGGGGTGGCGGCGCTCCAGCCGAGGTCGACCTGACAGGTGTCGTTGCCCGAGTTGGTCGCCGAGGTCAGCCCGGCGAACAGCGGCGGCGCCGTGCACGCACCCGTGGTCGAGGCCTCGACGCAGGCGGACACCTCCGAGGCGCAGCTGCCGGTCTCGTCCAGCTCGCGGACTCGGTAGCCGTAGACGACCTGCCCGGAGGCCGTCGTGTCGCTGAAAGCGGGGGAGGCGAGGCCGGTGGCGATCGTCTCGAACGTGCCCGCGCAGCCGCCGAGTGCGCGCTCCACCTCGAAAGTGTTGCCCAGGGTCCCCGATCCGGTCCAGGCGAGGTCGATGCGGTGGTCGCCGTTCGGGGTCGCCGTGACCCCGGTCGGCGCGGCCGGGGCCTCGCACAGGTTGGTGGGTCGCAGGATGAACAGGCCCTGCGTCATGTGGGTCGCGATGACGTTGCCGCTGGCCGCGAAGAAGTAGTTGTTCCAGGTCCCGTCGAAGGCGGGATTGTCGTTGAGCGGGTAGAGGTCGAAGAAGCCGATCTCGGTCAGCTGCGACTGAGCGAGGTTGTCGAGCCTGAGGATCCGCAGCCCCGCCGTGTAGTTCGACTCGAAGACGAAGTTGCCGTGCACGTAGAGGTTGTGGTCGATGGCGGGCGTCGAGTGGTCGAAGAAGCCGCCGCCGCCGGCCAGCACCGGGGCGTTCAAGTCCGCCGCGTCGAAGATCCAGGTGCGCGTCGGGTTGCCGACGAACTCCTCGTCGAGCTCGTCGTTGAGCAGGATGTAGCGGTGGTCCTCGGTGAACCAGGCCTGGTGGCTGTAGCCGTCGACGTTGTTGTAGTGCAGGCTCGACAGGCGGACCGGGGCCGCGTGATTGGTGACGTCGATGAGGTCGAGGTTGAGCGCGCTGCCGCGCGCGGCGAGGCAGATCTCGTGGCCGGTGTAGGTCGTGTCCGGACCGTGGTAGACGAAGCACTGGTTCTCGTGGACGTAGCCGCCGTCGGTCGTGCAGCCGGCGAAGACCGGCGCCGCCGGGTTGGCGAGGTTGACCATGTGCAGACGGCCGCCGCAGGTGTTCGAGCCGACCAGGTAGGCGTAGCCGGTGTCCTCGTTGATCGAGATGGTGTGGACGTTGCCGAGGTTGCCGCCCTGGTTGTAGAAGGCGGTTTCGGCGAAGGTCACGGGCGGATTGACCACCGTGCGCAGCTGGGTGAGGTCGAAGACCTGCATGCCGTGGGGGATGGCGTCGGCGACCACGTAGGCGTGGTCGGCGTAGGCGCGCACGTCGCGCCAGAGCGAGACGCCGCTGTGGGACGGCAGCTTGCCGGCGTAGAGCGGGTTCTCGGGGTCGGTGATGTCGATGAACGCGACGCCGTTGTTGAGCCCAAGCAGCGCCCACTCGTGGCCGGTCACCGGGTCGGTCCAGCCCCACAGGCTGTTGGTCTTGACCGACTCCCCCGAGTCCGGCGTGAAGAGCGAGTACGGCATGAACTCGACCAGGTCGATGTTGCTGCACGGGTAGACGCCCCCCGCCGTGCCGTTGAGGCAGGGCTGGAGGTGCATCGGCGAGTCCGGCTCCTGGGCCGGCGCGGCGGCGATGCGCGCCTCGACCTGCGCGCGGTACTCCTCGAGCGTCCGCGGCCCGGCGCCGGCGGCGTCGGCCGGGGAGGCGGCGACGAGCAGGCCGCAGCCGGCGACCATCAGGAAACGACGGAGAGACGCGCGATCGTTCATCGATCCACCTCGGGGTCCGGGAAGCCGCGATTCGGGGAAGCGCGGAGGATAGCAGATGCCGTCCGCCGGGCTCCGTGTCCCGGTCCGCTCCCGGTGCCGCGGTACGCTTGGCGGCGTGGAACGCCCGCTCGTGCTCGGCATCGAGAGCTCCTGCGACGACACCGCCTGCGCCCTGGTGGACGGCGCCGGGCGCGTGCTCGCCTCGGTGGTCTCCTCGCAGCTCGCGGCGCATGCCCCCTACGGCGGCGTGGTGCCCGAGATCGCCTCGCGCGAGCACCTCGTCAATTGGCCCGCGGTCTCGCGCGAGGCGCTCGCGGGCGCCGGAGTCGCGATCTCCGACCTCGACGCGGTGGCCGCCACGCGCGGGCCCGGGCTGGTCGGCGCGCTGCTGGTCGGGCTGTCGCTCGGCAAGGCGCTCGCCTGGGCGCGGCGGCTGCCGTTCTTCGCCGTCCATCACCTCGAGGGACACCTCTACTCGCCCTTCCTGGCGCCCGCCGGCGAGCCGGCGGCGCCGATCCCCGAGCGCTTCGTCGGGCTGGTCGTCTCGGGCGGTCACACCGCCCTCTACCGGGTCGACGGCGCGGCGGTCGAGACGCTCGCCGAGACGCGCGACGACGCCTTCGGCGAGGCCTTCGACAAGTTCGGCAAGCGCCTCGGCCTCGCCTACCCGCAGGGGCCGAAGGTGGACGCGCTCGCCGAGCTCGGCGAGGCGAAGCGCGCCCCGCTGCCGCGCCTGGCGGGCACCGAGGAGCTGTTCTTCTCCTACTCCGGGCTCAAGACCCAGGCGCTCGTCGCCCTCGAGCGGCTCGAGGCGCGCGGGGTCGCGACGCGCGCGAACGCGGCCGCCGACCCGCCGCTGCCCGGCGAGGTGCTCGATCTCGCCGCCGGCTTCCGCGACTCGGCCGTGCGCCAGGTGCTCGACCGCCTGACGCGGCTCCATCGCCGGGCGCGCTTCGACCGCCTCGCGGTCTCGGGCGGCGCGGCGGCCAACCGCGAGCTGCGCCGGCGGCTGCCGGGGTGGGCCGCGGAGCGCGGCGTCGAGCTGGCGCTGGTTCCCCTCGTCTACTCGGGCGACAACGCCGCGATGATCGCCTTCGCGGCCCTGCGCCGGCTCCGGCTCGGCCTGCCGGCCGACGACCCGCTCGCCGCCACCGCCGTGAGCCGCCTGCCGGTGGGCTGAGCGGGGCGCCTCAGCCGAGCTCGGCGGCGAGCGGCTCGAGGGCGGTCCAACGCGCGCGATCCTGGAGCCAGAGCGCGTTCCAGTAGACGCGGATGGCGGCGTCGGGGTGGCCGCTCGCGCGCAGCGCCGCGAGGGCGGCGCGCGCGCGCGCCGCGTCGAGCTCGGGCAGCTCGGCATCCTCCGCGATCAGCCCTTCCTCGTGGGGGATGCCGGCGGCGTCGAGGAACTCGACCAGCAGCGCGCGCCGCTCGCCGACGTGGAGCGAGACGAGCAGGGACTCGGCGAGCGATTCCGGCGGGTTGGCGAGCCCGGCCAGCGCGCGCACGCGCTGCTCGAGCGGGATCTTCTGGAAGGCCTGCGGGCGCACGCGCAGGAGGTTCACCACCTCGCGCGCGGCGACCGCCGCGGCCTCGGTGGGAGGGTGGTCCCAGAACGTGCGCGCCGCGGCGGTGCGATCCTCGCGCGAGAGCGTGCGCCAGAGGCGGAGCGGAGAGGTCTCGAAGTCCATCGCTCGGCCAGTCTACTTCTCGATTAGGCTGGCGGCCGCGATGCGCGCCGAATCAGCGTTGACCCGCCTGCTCTGGCTGCCGGTCAACGCCGTCCAGCTCGCCTTCACGCTGACCTGGTCCGCGTTCTGGATCAGCGTCGCGCTCGTCGTCCACCTGGTCGCCCGCTCGCCGCGCGTCCAGCTCGAGATCGCACGCTGGGTCTGGGCGCCGGGCCTCGTCTACGGCGCCGGGGCACGCCTGGCGGTGCGCGGCCGCGAGCGGCTGGATCCCGGGCGCGGCGTGCTGTTCGTCGCCAACCACAGCTCCTGGATCGACATCCCGGTGCTCTACATGGCGTTGCGGGTGCCGCTCTGCTTCCTGGCCAAGCGCGAGCTCGCCCAGGTGCCGTTCCTGGGCTGGTACATCCGCGCCATGGGCATGGTCTTCGTGGACCGCCGCGATCCGCGGCGCGCGAGCGCCACGGTCGACCAGGCGGCGCAGCGGCTGGCGGCGGGCGCGAGCGTGGTCTCCTTTCCGGAGGGCACGCGCTCGCGCGACGGCGGGCTCGGAACCTTCCGCAGCGGCGCCTTCGGCTCCGCCCTCCGCTCCGGCGCCGACGTCGTCCCGGTCGCGATCGTGGGTGCCGGGCGGGTGCTGCCCGCCGACGGCTTCCACGTCCGCCCGGGGCGGATCGAGGTCCGGGTGGGTCTGCCCATCGCGACCGCCGGCCTCGAGGCCCGGGGCCGCGCGGCGCTCGCCCGGCGCGCGCACGACGCGGTCCGGGAGCTGCTCGCGGACGGCGAGACGACCTAGGACCCCGCCCAGCCCGAACCCGCAGCGACCGCGATGACCCTCGCCGCCCGCCCGCTGCCGGCGTTCGACCGCGAGATGGCGAGGTGCCGCAGGGTGCCGGAGCGCGTGCCGATGCCGTCGTGCGGGGGCCGGCCGCACCCCGGTCAGGAGATCGACTCGACCTCGTAGCGGTCGAAGCCCAGCGTCGGCGACCAGTGGTCGGGCGGCAGGCCGGCCTTGCGCTTGAGCTGGCGCACGAACTCGGCCGGGTCCGGGAGCTGCGTCCAGACCGAGGGCAGGTAGGTGGCGCGGCGGCCGCCCTCGCGCAGCACCAGCCCGTCCACGCCGGGGCGCAGCGCCGCCACCAGCTCCGCCTCGCTCGCCGCCGGCAGGGGGCGGGCGGGGCCGAGCACCGAGATCTCCAGCTCGAGCTCGGCGATCTCCTCGGGCGCGACCGGCGGGAATCGCGGGTCGAGGAAGGCCGCCGCGCGCGCGTTGCCCGCCACGTCCTCGGCGAGCGGCCGGCGCGCTTCGAGCGAGCCCATGCAGCCGCGCAGCGCGCCCCGCCGGTGGAGGCTTACGAAGCTCGCTCCGGGCGCGCTGAGCGCCGCCGGGAGCCCCTCGAGGTCGACGCCCAGCCAGGGCGCCTCGCGGCCGAGGCGGATCGCCTGCCAGGCCAGGGCGAGGAGCCGCTCGCGTTGGGCGGCGTCGAAGCGGGGGGAGGGCTCAGGCGAAGGCATAGGCGCCGTAGCCGACGACCCGCTCGGGCGGGCCCGCGGTGTCCCCGGAGTTGCGCAGGTCGAGCCGCTCGCAGGCGAGCCCGCGCGCGCGCGCCCAGCGCAGCAGCCCGCGCAACGGCACGCGCCCGCAGGCGTCGAGCTCCCCGATCGCCTCGGGCCGGAGAGTTTCGATCGCGTCCGAGGTGCGGCGGTCGGCGCGGCGGGCCGCTTCGTAGGGGAGATAGTGGGAGAGATCGGTCGAGACGACGACCAGCGTGGCGTCGTCGGCGAGGCGGTCGAGGACCTGGGCGACCTCCTCGTCGGTCGCGTCGCCCACCGCGAGCGGCACGAGCAGGAACGCACCGAGCAGGCGCTGCAGGAACGGCAGCTCGACCTCGAGCGAGTGCTCGCGCGCGTGGGGCGCGTCCGCGACCGCCACCTGCGGCAGGCCGGCGAGCGCGGAGCGTGCCGAAGGATCGAGCGCGACGCGCCCGAGCGGGGTCTCGAACGCCTCCGCCGTGGGCAGCGCCAGGCCGGCGATCGCCACGTAGTGGGACGGCCCGAGCAGGAGCACGCGGCGGAAGCGTTCCGCCGCGCCGCGCAGCGTTCCGAACGCCGAGCCGGCGACCGGACCGCTGTAGACGTAGCCGGCGTGAGGCGCGACCAGCGCCCGCGGCGGCGCGCCCGCGCGCCGGGGCGCGTCGGCGAGGTACCCGTCCACGGTGCCGGCCAGCAACACCGGGTCGTCGGGATAGAAGCTGCCGGCCACCGCCGGCGGTCGGACGCGCATCGGCAGTTCGAGGATACGCCCCTTTTCGGCCCCCGGGGCCGGCTCGCGAGCCCACCCCGGAGCGCCGGTTCCGCGCGCTCGTCTCGCCGCCCGCGCCGCCAGCCGGTAGGCTCCCGGCGTGACCCTCCGGTCGAAACCGGCGCGGCGGCCGGGCTGGCCGACGCTGCTGTTCGCGGTCGCCGGCCTGATCGGCCTCGCGTTCGCCGCGCTCGGCGCGCGTGACGGCGCCAGACTCTACGAGGACGAGCGCGAGCTCGCCGCCGCCGCGGCCCACCTCCTGCGCCACGGCGTGCTCGCCTTCGCGCCGCCGGACGAGGCGCCCTCGGTGGCGAGCGCCTTCCGCGAGCCGGCCTACCCCGCGCTCGTCGCCCTCGCCTGGCGGATCGCGGGCAGCGCGCCGCCCTCCGGTTCCGCCGAGATCGAGCGCCTGCCGGAGGATCCCCGCGCCTGGCGGCCCGTGCGCGGGCTCAACGTGGTGCTGCTCGCGGCCGCGGCCGCGGCCGCGGCGCTCGGCGTCGCGCGCCTCGCCGGGCCGACGGGCGGCGCGCTCGCCTTCGCGCTGGTGGCCGTGAGCCCGGCGCTCCACGCGACCTCGAGGCAGCTGATGTCGGAGAACCTGGCGGCGGCCCATTTCGCCCTCGCCGGGCTCGCTCTGCTCGCCCTGGCGCGCGGCCAACGGAGCGCGCGCGTCGCCGCCGTCGCCGTGCTCGCGACGCTGCCGCTCACCCGCGCCGAGGCCGTGGTGCTCCTGCCGGTGGCGCTGGCCGTCGTCGGGCGCGCCGAGACGCGCCGGCCGGCGGCCGAGCGGCGCCGCGCGCCCGCCGCCCTGCTCGCCCTGACGGCGCTCGCCCTGGCCCTGCCGAGCGTGCTCTGGCTGGCGCGCAACTCGGCCCGGCTCGGTCATCCGGTGCTCTCCGACCGCGGCGGCCTGGCGCTCGCGGTGCGCGCCGAGCTCGACGCCGAGGTCGGCCGCCACGGCGCGCGCTCGGCGGCGCTCGCCTGGACCCCGCTCGAAGCGGCGCGACGCGCGGCGCAGCGCGCCGCCCCGCAGGCGAGCTGGCTCGACTACCGGCCCAGCGGACCCGGCAACTTCTACCTGCGCACGCTGCGCCGCTGGCAGCAGGAGCGCGCCCGGCCCGGGGTCGATCCCCTGGCCGTCGACATCGCCCTCGGGCGCACGGCGCTCGCGCGCATGGCGCGCGCGCCGTGGGATCACGCCCGCGCCGCGGCCGCGGTCGCGGTGCGCGGAATGTTCGCGGAGGCGTCGCCGCGCTGGGCTCGACCGTTCGACCTGGCGCTCGCGCTCGGTCTGCTGCTCGCGGCGGGGATCGTCGTCGCCACCGCCGTCGCCTTCCGGCGGCGCGAGCTGCCGGCCCTCGCCTTCCTCGCGCCGGCCTGGTTCCTGTTCGGCTTCCACGTCGCCGCGACCGAGCTGCTGCCGCGCTACGCGGTGCCGCTGCTGCCGTTGGCGTGGTCCGCGTTGGTCCTGGCGGTGAGCGGGGCTCGGTGGGGCGAGGATCGGGACCGCGATGCGCCAGGCGTACCATAGGGCCGTGGCCGAGCGCGTCGAATCGTTCGCAGGGGCGGCCCCCACCCGGCACTGGCACCGGCTCGAGGACGGGCGCACGCAGTGCGACGTCTGCCCGCGCTTCTGCCGGCTGCGGCCGGGCCAGCGCGGTCTCTGCTTCGTGCGCGCCGCCGACGAGGCCGGCGAGATCGTGCTCACCACCTACGGCCGCTCGTCGGGCTTCTGCGTCGATCCGGTCGAGAAGAAGCCGCTCAACCACTTCCTGCCCGGCAGCGCGATCCTCTCCTTCGGCACCGCGGGCTGCAATCTCGCCTGCAGCTTCTGCCAGAACTGGGACATCTCGAAGTCGCGCGAATGGGACCGGCTCTCCGACCGCGCCGACCCGGCGACCATCGCGCGCGCCGCCGAGGAGCTCGGCTGCCGCTCGGTCGCCTTCACCTACAACGACCCGACCATCTTCCTCGAGTACGCGGTCGACGTCGCCCAGGCCTGCCGGGAGCGCGGCATCCACCCGGTGGCGGTGACCGCCGGCTACATCTGCCCGGAGCCGCGCCGCGAGCTCTACGCCGCCATGGACGCCGCCAACGTCGACCTCAAGGCATTCTCCGAGGAGTTCTACCGCAAGGTCTGCGGCGGCCACCTCGAGGCGGTCCAGGAGACCCTCGTCTACCTCCGGCGCGAGACGAAGGTCTGGTTCGAGGTCACCACGCTGCTCATCCCCGGCCACAACGACTCCGACGCCGAGCTCGCCGCCGAGTGCGCCTGGTTCGCGGAGCACCTCGGGCCCGACGTGCCGCTCCACTTCACCGCCTTCCACCCCGACTGGAAGATGCTCGACGTGCCCGCCACCCCGCCGGCGACGCTCACCCGCGCGCGCCGGATCGCCCTCGATCACGGCCTGCGCTACGTCTACACCGGCAACGTCCACGACGCCGAGGGCGGCTCGACCTTCTGCCCGGGCTGCGGCGGCAAGGTGATCGGCCGCGACTGGTACGTGCTCACCGCCTGGCGGCTCGACCGGGAAGGACGCTGCGAGAAGTGCGGCACCGCGATCCCCGGCCTGTTCGAGCCGCTGCCCGGCAGCTGGGGCGCGCGCCGGCAGCCGGTCCGCCTCGCCGACTTCGCGGCCTGACGGCGGCGGCCTCGCCCGCGTCGCGCGCGGCTATTGCGGGGCGCCCAGCAGCACGAAGGCCGCCCACTGAGCCGGGTCGTCGGCGGCCGCCCCGGCCGGGACGGAGCGCAAAGCACCCGGCTGGAGCTCGTCGCGAAGGGCGAGCTGCGCCGCGCGGAGCGCCCCGGCTTCGTCCCCGCCACGGCGGGCGCGCTCGGCGTAGAAGCGGTCGACCAGGTCGGCGGCGAGCTCGTCGCCCACCGGCCACAACGTGGCGAGGACCCGGTGGCTCCCGGCCGCGAGGAAGGCGCGCGCGAGCGAGAGCGTGCCGGCCGCGGTCGCCCGGCCGCGCGCGCTGCCGCAACCCGAGAGCACGACGAGATCGGCCGCGAGCTCGAGCTCCAGGATCTCGTCGACCGAGAGCCTCCCGTCCGCCGGGCCGCCGGGCGCCGCCGAGGGCGTGGGCGCCAGCGCCAGGAAGCTCGCGCGCGGATGGTCGTCGCGCGGCACGGCGTGGCCGGCGAAATGGAGGAGCGCCGCACCCGGCGCCAACTCGCGAAAGCGCGCCTCGGTCGCCGCCGCGCCCAGCGCGAGCTCGACCCCTTCGGGGCCGAGCAGCTCGCGCACGGCCGTCGCCTCGCGGCGGGCGCCCGGCAGCCTCGTCAGCGGCACGTCCTCGCCGGGAAGACGCCCCGTCGCGGGGTCGGCGAAGAGCGCGCTGCGGCGGGTCCGAGGCTCCGGCGCGCGCGCGCCGGGGCGCGCGTGCTGGACGAGCGCAGGCACCAGCTCGAGGCGCGCGCGCTCGACCAGGAGCCGTCCATCCCCGCCCGGCAAGGCCGCGAAGCCGAGTCGGTGGAGGGGACCGTCCGGGGCCAGGATCAGCAGCTCCCCGTCCCGGCCGGAGAGGACCGGCTCGAGCGGCGCCAGCACCGCCCGCGCGAGCTCCTCGCGCGCAGCCTCGCGCTCGGCTCGGGAGGCGCCCGACCTGCCTTGCGCCTGCTCGATCAGCGCCTCCAGGCGCGCGCGTCCGGCCGCAGCGCGAACCAGCCGCACGCCACCGTGCGGGCGCACGACCCACGCCAGGAGCTCCTCCTCGCCGACCAGGTAGGAGACCAGGGTCGCCCGCCGCGCCCGCGCGGCCCGGAGCAGCCGATCGAGGCTCCGGCCGCGGCTCGCCGCGACCTCCGGCGCGCGGGCCCCTGTCGGGGGGCCGAGATCGAGCTCGCGGCCGCGCTCGCGCACGAGCAGCCCCTCCTCGATGCGGCCGTCCTCGACCAGGAGCACCGCGAGATCGCGGTAGAGATCCCGCGCGCGCTCGACGGCGCCCACGGCGGCCTCGTCTCCGCCCAGGCCCGCGGCGCGCAGCCGCCGCTCGATGCCGACCGCCGCGCCCAGATCGGAGAGCGCCTGGCCCGTCTGCCCGAGCCGCCGCGCGATCGCCGCGCGCGCCGCCAGCGCCGGCCAGAGCAGCCGCTCGTTGCCACTGGCGCGCGCCGTCTCGACCGCGAGCTGCGCGGCGGCCAGGGCCGCCGCCGGGTCGCCGCCCCGCCCGGCCAGCCAGCGCGCCTGGTCGGCGAGCAGGAGCGGAACGTAGGGCAGCCGGATCTCCTGCGCCAGCGCGACGGCCTCCGAGAAGCTCGCGCCGGCCGCCGCCTCGCCCAGCGCCACCTCGAGGCGCGCGCGCTCGAGCAGATGCCAGGCGAGCGCCCTCCGGTCGTCGAGCGCGCGCCAGCTCGCGAGCGCCGGCACCAGCACGGCGCGCGCCGCCTCGGAGTCGCCGCGCGCCGCGTGGGCCTTGGCGCGCGCCGCGTCCACCCAGGCCTGCTGGCGGCGATCACCCAGCCGCGCGCGCAGGCGCGCCGAGGCGGCGAGCACCTGCTCGGCCTCGTCGAGCAGGCCGAGCGCGGTCGCGGCGCGGCCCTGGACCTGGAGCGCGTGGGCGAGGGCCGCGGTCAGCCCGTACTCCTGCGCCTCGGCGGCCGCTCCGCGCGCCAGCTCGTAACCGGTCTCGTCGGCGCCCTGGAAGAGATGGACGATCGCGACGCGCGCGGCGTCCAGATTGGCGGCATGGAGGTCACCCGCCTCCAGCAGGAGCGCACGCGCCCGCTCGTAGCCGTCGCGCGCGACGAGGAACTCGCCGCGGTCGAGCGCCACCGCGGCGCCGGTCTCCGCGCTCCGCCCGAGACACCCGAGATCGTGGGCGGCAGCGCACCGCCGCTCGGCCTCGGCGAGGTGGGTGCGTGCGCGCGCGTACTCGCCGCGCTTGAGCGCCACGCGCGCCTGGAGCTCCGCGGCCTGGCCCGCGAGCGCGTCGGAGGCGAGCGTGCCCGCGAGCGCCCGGGCCGCCTGGAGCCGCGCGTCGGCGGCT
This sequence comes from Acidobacteriota bacterium, assembly GCA_017860005.1. Taxonomy (GTDB): domain Bacteria; phylum Acidobacteriota; class Thermoanaerobaculia; order Multivoradales; family JAGPDF01; genus JACTMI01. The sequence continues at coordinate 13,800 of JAFNAE010000015.1, forward strand.
CCGTAATCGGCATGCTGCCAGGCGCCCAGGGCGCCGGCGAGCAGCAGGCGCGCCTCCGCCTCGAGGTCGGTCCGCGCGCGCGCGCGGACGAGCCCGCCTTCGAGATGGCGCTCGAACTCCTCGACCTGCCCGCGCGCCGCCGCGAGCGCGCACGCCACGCGCCGGAAGTCGATCGCGTCCTGGTCGCCGAGCGCCGGCGATCCCGCTCGCGCCACCTCCTCGAGCTCCCGCGACGCCCGCTCGTATTCCTCGAGCGAGAGCAGCCGCTCGGCGCGCGCGATCCGTTCGGCCGCGACGGGCGTCGCCCGCGCCCGGCCCACCGCGAGAACTGCGAGCACGATCGCCGCCGCGAGCGCGACTCCGAGAGCCCGCGTGCCTCTCATTCGTCGAGTCCCTCGGCGAGCCGGGCGGCCTCCTGGGCGTGCGGCGAGGCGCTGACCGATACGGCCTCCAGCAGTCCGCCGGCCCGGGTCGTCTCGCCCCGCTCGAGCGCGATGAGCGCCAGGTACCAGCGCGCCTCGTCGGCGAGCCGGGGCGAGGCCTCCCGCGCGACGCGCTCCAGGAGCGGCCCCGCCTGCCGCCGATCGCCGGCGAGGCCGAGCGCGACCGCCTGGTAGAAGACGGCGCGCAGGTCCTCGGGCTCGCTCGCCCGGTAGCGGCCGAGCGCGCGCGCCGCCGCCGGATAGTCGCCCGCGGCGTAGGGGACCATGGCGCGCGCGAAGGCCGCCTCGCGAACCGGATCGAGCGCCGAGGCGTCGCGCAACAGGGGAGCTCCCGGATCGGCGGTCGAGGCGACGTAGCTCGCGGCGGTCCACGCCGCCGGCGCCGGCTCGCGCCCGGTGCCGAGCCACCAGAGGGCCACCCCCGCCGTGGCGACCAGCGCCGCGGCGGCCAGCGCGAGGAGCCGGCCGCGCCGACCGCCCGTCCCGGGCCGCGCCGGCGCGCCCGCCGCGCCTCGAGCGGACATCGCCGCCAGGAAGCGGCGCGCGTCGAGCGCCGCTTCCCGGCAAGCCGCGCACACGGCGAGGTGCTCGAGCGCGCCCTCGGCGGCGGCGGTGTCGAGCGCGCCCCGGTAGAGCTCGACCCAGATCCCGGGCGACGGACAGGCGCCCGCCGCGCTGCGGCGGCTCGCGCGCAGGAGCTTCTCGAGGCTCGTCCCGCCGACCGGCCCGTTCTTCATCGCTCCTCCGAGAACCGGCGCCGGAGCTCGGCGCGCGCCAGCATCAGGTGGTTGCGCACCGTGAGCACGCTGGTGCCCAGCAGTGCGGCGATCTCGCCGTAGGAGAGCTCCTCCCGCGCCCGCAGCAACAGGCACTGCCGCTGCCGCGGCGGCAGCTCGGCGAGCGCCCGCTCCAGTCGTGCGAGGGCCTCGACGGCCACCGACCGCCGCTCGGCGTCGGGGCTGCGCGCGGCGCGTTGGGGTTGCGCCTCGTCGGCATCGATCGCCTCCGCGCGCGCCAGCGGGTCGCGCCCCTGCCGCTGCCATCGCGTCGCCCGCGCGTTGCGGGCGACGGTGAAGAGCCAGGCCAGGAAGCTCTCGGCGCTGCGCAGCGCCGCCATGCCCGAGAAGACCTTCAGGAGCGTCTCCTGTACCAGATCCTCGGCGTCCGCCGGACCCGCGCCTCCGGCCCGGAAGTAGGCCGCCAAGCGGGGCCGGAGGAGCCGATCGAGGGCGCGCGCCGCGACCTCGTCGCCCGGCGCCGAACGCAGGCGCTCGACCGCGCGTGCAAGCTCGGGCTCGAGCTCTCCCGCGCGGTCTCCTCCCCGGAGAGCCATGCCGCAATGGTAGCGCCGGCCGGCTGCACGGGGTCCGGCGAGCCCGCCCCGGGCGCGACTGGTACGCAGCGGGCGCCGGCGGGTCTCTCTCCCCACAGTCACCCCTTCCGAGGAGACCCGATGCCTGCCACCCGTCCTCGATTCCGTTGCGCGGCCGCTCGCGCCGCCTGCCGGTCGCTCGCCCTGCTCGCCGCTCTCGGCGCCGCGTCGATCTCCCTCCCGGCCGAGGAGATCGGCGTCGACGATCGCCGCATCAGCGACGTCGGCGGGCTGGGCGACCCGACCTACGACGCCTTCCACGCGCACGTCGCCTACAACTCCACGAACCACGAGTACCTGGTGGTCTGGTCCGCGGACGATCCGGACAGCGGGCCGACCGACGACGAGCTCGAGATCTGCGGCCAGCGCCTGAACGCGACGACCGGCGCCGAGGTCGGCCTCTTCGACTTCCTGATCAGCTCGATGGGGGGCATCGGGGACCCCGACGACGACGCCTCCTATCCCGCCGTCGTCTACAACCCGGTCGAGAACGAGTACCTCGTGGCCTGGGAGGGGACCGAGGACGACCAGGGGACGATCGAGGGGGAGTTCGAGATCTACGTGCAGCGCCTGGACGGCGCGACCGGCGATCCGGTGGGCACCAACGATCAGCGCATCAGCGCCATGGGCGGGCTCGGCAACGCGCTCTACCACGCCCGGGCGCCGGCGATCGCCTACGACCCGGAGCGCAATCAGTACCTCGTCGCCTGGTCGGGGAGCCACGACCAGGACGGCCAGGTGTGGGGGGAGTTCGAGATCTTCGTGCAGCGCCTGGACGGCGCGACCGGCGTCGAGATCGGCCTCGACGACCAGCGCGTGAGCGCGATGGGAGGCACGGGTGACGCGGCCTTCGACGCCCGCTCGCCGGCGCTCGTCTACAACCCCGCGCACGGCGAGTTCCTGGTCGTCTGGGAGGGCGACGACGACGCGGCCGCCCAGGCCGACGAGGAGTTCGAGATCTTCGTCCAGCGCATCGACGCCGCGACCGGGGCCGAGGTCGGCGCGGACGACTCCCGGATCAGCTTCGCGGGACCCAATCTCGACCCGCTCTACGACGCGGCCGATCCGGCCGTCGCGTTCGATCCGCTCACCGACCACTACCTCGTCGTCTGGTCTGGCGACGACGACACACCGCCCATGGTCGACGAGGAGTACGAGATCTGGAGTCAACTGCTCGAAGGCGCAGACGCGAACCTGGTCGGCGGAGCGATCCGGCTGAGCGACATGGGCCCGGTCGGCAGCTCTCTCTATCGCGCCCACCGCCCGCGGGTGACCTGGGGATCGATCGACGGCGAGTACCTGGTCGCCTGGGACGGCTCCGACGACCCGCCGGGCGAGGACGAGAGCGAGATCTTCCTCCAGCGCGTGGGCGCCGACGGCTGGCCGCGCGGGACCGACGACGAGCGCCTGAGCACGATGGGCCCCGACGGCACGCCCGATTTCGGCGCCGTCATGCCGGACCTCGCCTTCAATCCGCAGCACGACGAGGCGCTCGTGGTCTGGGCCGGCGTCGACGACACGCCGCCGCTCGTCGTCGGCGAATACGAGGTCTACAGCCAGCGCTGGATCCAGCCACTGCTCTTCGCCGACGACTTCGAGACCGGCGACACCGCGCGCTGGTCGTTCGTCCTGCCGTGACGCGGACGGTCGCGCGGCTCAGGGCTCGGTCAGCGACCAGGCCGTGGAGTCGCCGCTCTCGAAGCCGTCGGCGAACATCGGTCGTCCGGGCAGGACGGCGACCAGCCCCACCGGGTGGCCGTTGAAGAGATCGTGTGGCGCCGCGGCCACCAGGTCGGCCAGTCCGTCGCCATCGAGATCGAGCGTCGTCAGGGCGAGCCCGAACCGGTCGGAGTCCCCACCCGCGCCGGGAGCCGGCAGGTCGTCCTCGGCGAGCCCCTGGCTGTTGTGCGCGGTCAGCCCCGACGGGGTGCCGAGGATTACGTCGACGAAACCTGCATCCGCGAAGATGCCGACGTTCTCGTCCGGCGCGCCGATCGCCAGGTCGGCCCTGCCGTTGCCGCTGAAATCGCCGGCCGCCAGGGCCTGTCCGAAGTGGTCCGACGCCTCGACCGAGCCGACCACGCCGGGCGAGTCCTGGTCGAAGTACTGGCTGCCGTCGCCGCCGAGGCCCGCGGCCGAGCCGTAGAGGATGTTGACCCCGCCGGCGTCGGCGCTCGCCCCGACGTCCTCGCCGGGCACCCCCACCGCGAGGTCGTCGCGGCCGTCCCCGTCGAAGTCGCCCGCAGCCACGGCCGCGCCGAACCGATCGCCGTCCTCGGCGGTGCCCGGCACCCCGGCATCGTCCTGGTACCAGACGGCGTCGCCCGCAACGTCGAGGTGATCCCCCGCGCCGTAGAACACCTGGATGCTGCCGTAGGCGCCCCCGCCGTAGGAGTTGCCGGGGACGCCCACGGCCAGGTCCGGGCCGTCGGCGCCGTCGAAGTCCGCGACCGCGAGAGCGCGGCCGAAATCGTCCCCTTCCGAGGCCATGCCGGAGACGCCACCGATCCCCTGGATGAGCCGGAGCGCGCTCCCCGTATCGAACCCCCCTCCGGGACAGCTGTGAGGAACGACGTAGACCGCCCCCGAATCGCCGGCGATGGGGATGTCGTGGCTGGGCGATCCGATCGCGAGCTCCGTCGCCGTGCCGTAGTCGAGCACGGCCACGACGGTTCCGAAGTCGGCGAAGTTCTGGTTGCCGTCGGCGTCGACGTCGGAGAGCAGGAGCAGGTCGCCGGCCGCGCTCGGCAGGCCGGCGGCCGAGCCGTAGTAGACGAGCACGGCACCCGTGTCGAGCGCGCCGCCGACGTCTTCCCACGGGATGCCGACCGCGAGGTCCGAGTAGCCGTCGCAGTCGAGGTCGCCGCTCGCGAGCGCGGCACCGAAGCGGTCGCCTCCTTCCGCCACCGCCACGCCGCTGGTCGACTGCAGGAGGATCGTCACGCTCGTGTCGCCGTAGCGCACGACGACGGCTCCGGCTCCCACCTGGCCGTCGTCGGTGGCGAGCGGCGCGCCCATCGCCAGGTCCTGCGCGCCGTCGCCGTCGAAGTCGCCGGCGGCCAGGGCCGAGCCCATCGCGAGGTCGGCGTTGCCCGCCAGCCGGAAGATCGTGGCCTCGCCGGGCGCGAGCTGGGCGCGCGCGGGCGCGCCCAGGAGCGTCATGGCGAGCGCCGCGACCAGCGCCGTCGGCAGCATCGTGGGCTTTCCAGGTGGCGTCCCGGGCTGGGGACGCAGCGGCATCGCGGGGCGTTCGTCGAGCATGGCGACCTCCGGAGTCCTTGGTTACCGATGCCTCGATAGACCCGCGCCGCGCTCGCCCGTACCAGTGCCCCGGCCGGGGCGAGGCGACCGGTCAGGGCTCGACGCTCGACCAGCGCGACGCGTCCGCGCTCTCGAACGAGTCGGCGAACAGCTCGCCCACGTGCTCGAAGGCGCCGCGGTCGACCGGCACCACGATGCGGTTGGCGCCGCGGTGGTCGTCGGCGGCACCGGCGGCGATCGCGGAGTCGATTGCCGGGCTGCCGGTGGACAGGCGGTAGTCGCCGTCGAAGGGGTCGAGGAAGAGCGGGTCGGCTTCCAGGTTGTCGGTCAGGTAGGCCGGCGCCGCGCCCGCGCCCCACCAGAGATTGTGGCTGCCGCTGATCAGGCTGGCCTCGCTGGAGAGAGACACGTAGGGCTCGTCGCCCTCGGCGACCACCACGTTGTCGCGCAGCCGCAGGACGAGCGCCGGGCTGCCCGGGCCGCGCGAGAAGGCGCCGCGGTCGGTGTTGCCGGCCGGAACGCCCTGGGCCCGACCGCAGTCGACCAGCGTGTTGTGGAAGACCTCGACGTTGCCGGTCCCGTCGGGTCCGTTGTTGGTGGCGCCCGCGACGTGGATCCCGGCGTAGTTGGCGTCGCCGTCGGGCGGCGTCGGGCCGGCGCCGGTGCGCACGATGACGTTGTTCCAGGCGCGCACCTGACCCTGCGACGGATCCACGGTCGCGAAGTTGATGCCGTCGCAGACGTCGCCGTCGATCCGGTTGGCGAAGACGTCGAGGTGGTGCTGGTTGAAGCCGGTGGTGTCCCCGGGTCCGCACACCGGGTCGCACAGCGGCGAGCTGTGGAACTGGATCGCCCGGCAGGTGCGGTTACGGTGGATGTGGTTCCAGCCCACGGCGACGAAGTTGGTGTCGGTCGTGAAGTAGACCGCGTGGTACTGCTTGGACGGCTGCGGTCCCTGCTGCGAGATGTCGTGGACGTCGTTGCCGAGCAGGACGACATAGCTCGCCAGCGCGGCGACGAAGCAGCCGGTCTGGCCGTCGCCCACCGGACAGGAGATGTCGTTGCCGACCATGCGCCAGCGGCTGGCGCCGTCGCCGCCGAGGTCGAGCGCGCTGGTGCCGCCGCGCAGGACGAGGCCGGCCAGGACCAGGTCGGTCGGCGCGACGCCGGTGTTGGGCACCCGCACGCCGTACTCGAGCACCGTCGAGCCGAGCGTCGCGAGCGCGCCCGGGTAGGCGACGATCGCCTTCGGCAGCCCGGGCGCGCCCCCGCTCTCGATCGCCAGCGCGGCGCCGAAGCCGTCCTCGACCGTCTCGGTCACGCCGTGGCGGACGAAGACGGTGTCCCCGGCGGCGAGCGTGTCCTCGGCGTGGGCGACCGTCGCCCACGGCTGGCCGAGCGTGCCCGGACCGGTGTCGTCGCCGCCCAGGGCGACGAAGTAGATGCCGCCCGCGCGCACGGTGAAGAGGCTCGGGTTGCTCGCCTCCCCGCCGACGGTGACCACGATCGGCCCCGCGCTCACCCCCGGTCCCGGCTGGACGACGATGCGGTCGAGGGCGCGCGGCGCGACGTCCTCTCCCCACGAGACGTAGCGCGCCACCTCGACGTCGCCGAAGCGGACGGTAGAGGCGCCGCGCACGGCGCCGAACCCCTCGCCGTAGATCGACACGAAGACGCCCAGGTCCTGCTCGCCGCCCGTCGCCGGCCCGGACTGGAGGTCCGTGAAGAAGATCTCGGGCGGCAGCCCCTGGGCGGCGGCCAGGGCCGGCCACGAGAGCGTCCAGGCCAGGCCGAGTCGTCCGGCCCGCCACCCGAGGCGAAGCCGACACAGAATGTCCAAGGAGCCCCTCCTCTCCCGCAGGACCGCGGTGGGAGGAGAGACCGTGTCAGATGGGAGACGTACCAGATCTCGAACCGGGCGGCCGGCGCCGCCTCAGACCCCTTCGACCTCCTTCTTCCAGGCGCCCAGGGTGTCGAGGTGCAGGGGCTGGCCGGCCTCCGCGGCGGTGAACTTGCAGATCTCGAGCACCTCGTCGTCGGAGAGCACGCGGTTCCTCTCCTTGGCGGCGCGGAAGATCTCCTCGACCAGGTGGTCGTTGGGCTCGATGCCGTGCTCGTGCAGCCAGTAGACGATGTTCGACACGCCCGACATGAAGCCGATCTCGATCTGCTGGCGCATGCCGACCATGCCCGCCGGCACGCCCGAGTAGACGCGGTCGGCGAGCCAGTCGTCGCCCTTCTTCTTGGCCTTGATGATCGCCGCGGCGTGCACCCCGGTGGCGGTGCGGAAGGCGTCCTTGCCGAACACCGGGTAGTTGATCGGCACCGGCACGCCGGTCGCCTCGCTCGCCACCTCCACGTACTCGGCGAGCGGCGTCAGGTCGTTGTCGATGTAGCCCATCAGCTTCAGGTTGATGAGCAGCTGGTCCATCGAGCAGTTGCCGACCCGCTCGCCGATGCCGAGCGCGGTGGCGTGGACACGGTCGACGCCGGAGGTCATCGCCGTGATCGTGTTGATCACCCCCAGGCCGCGGTCGTTGTGGCCGTGCCAGTCGATCTTGACGTCCTCGCCGGTCTCGCGGATGAGCTGGCGCACGTAGGGGATCAGGTTGCGCACGCCGCGCGGCGTGATGTGGCCCACCGTGTCGCACACGCAGACGCGCTTGGCGCCCGCCGCGATGGCCGACTTGAACAGGCGCCGGATGGTGTCCGGCGTGGCCCGGCAGGTGTCCTCGGTCACGAACATCACCGGCAGGCCGTTGGCGACCGCGTAGCCGACCGCCTCCTCGGTGAGCTTGAGCATGTGGTCGAGGGTCCAGTTCTCGGCGAACTGGCGGATCGGCGAGGAGCCGATGAAGGCGCAGGCCTCGATCGCCAGGCCGGTCTTCTGCGAGATCTCGACCAGGGGCGTGATGTCCGAGATCACGGTGCGCACCGCGCAGTTCGGCGTGATGCGCATCTTCTGGCGCACGATCTCCTCGCACAGCGCCAGGATGTCGGCGCGCGCGCGCGGCCCGGCGCCCGGCAGCCCGATGTCGAGGGTGTGGATGCCGAGCCGCTCCATCAGGTGGAGCAGGCGCAGCTTGGTCTCGATGTCCGGGTCGCGCACCGAGGGCGACTGCAGCCCGTCGCGCAGCGTCTCGTCGTCGAACTCGACCGCGCGCTCGCGGTGCGGGTAGCCGTTGCCGGCCGTGTTCCAGTCGTAGACCAGCTCGGAGGTCGGGGGGTGCTCGCTCATGGGCCGCTCCTCGTCCCCGCGCCGTCGGCGCCGGGGTGCGCACGAATCGCACCGAACCGTACGTCCGCGCCGCCACCCGGTCAAGGCAACCCGCGGCGAGGGAGCCCCGGAGAGCCCCCCAATTCGGCCCTGGTGCCCGGAGGCCGGCGGCGTCGAGCTGGGAGGTCCGAGAGGCCGAGGGGCCCCGGAGCGCACCGGGCTCCTTCGAAGCTCATGCTGGCGGGGCGCGAGGGGGAGCCGGCCCGAGTGACCTCCCAGCTCGACGCCGCCGGCCTCCTCCCGCGCTTCCCCTACTGCCAGCGAAAGAGCTTGAGCGCGGCGAGGAACGAAACCGCGCCCCAGGCCAGGAGCACCGCGAGCTCGGGCACCACCCCGACCAGCCCCGCGCCGTCGAGCATGACCCGGCGCAGCGCGTCGACCAGCGCGGTCAGCGGCAGCGCCCGGATCGCGGGCAGCGCCGCCTCCGGGAAGCGCTCGTAGGAGAAGAAGACGCCCGAGAAGATCCACATCGGGAACATCACGAAGTTCATCAGCCCGGAGACGCCCTCGATGGTGCGCGGGCGCGACGCCACCAGCAGGCCGATGCCGACGAAGGTCATGGCGCCGAAGGCGGCGACCGCACCGAAGGCGACCAGCGAGCCGCGCAGCGGCACGTCGAGCGCTACCACCGCGAAGGCGACCAGGATCGTGGCCTCGAGCGCGAGGAAGACCAGGCGCGCCAGGATCTGCGCCGCGAGCAGGTGCCAGCGCCGCATCGGCGCGGCGACGAAGAGCTTGAGCAGCTTGCCCGAGCGCTGCTGAACGAGCGAGAAGCCGATCGCCCACATGCCGGTCGACATCAGGTTCATGCCGAGCAGGCCCGGGATCAGGAAGTCGACGTAGCGCGAGCCCTTCTCGGCCAGCGCGAGCTCGGCCGGCGCCAGCGCATCGACGCGGCCCGCGGCGCGCTGGAGCGCGGCGTCCACCTCGAGCCGGGCGACGCGACTGTCGGGCCGCGTGGGATCGAACCAGTAGGTCGGCGGGTCGGTGGCGAGCACGACCAGCGCGAGCTTCCCCGTGCGCAGCGCGCGCTCCGCCTCCGGGCGCTCGAGCACCGCCGGCCGCAGCCGCTCGCCCGCGGCGAGCGCGGCACGCCGCGCCTCGGCCTCCGCTCCCGCCTCGACGCCCACCGGCAGCGGCTCCGGCGGCTTGTCGCGGAAGGCGATGCCGAGCGCGACCGCGAGCAGGACGGGGAAGAGGAAGACCCAGAAGATCGCCTCCGGCTCGCGCAGGAACTCCAGGACCCGCGCGCGCGTGAGCTGCACGAGCGGCGACGCGCGCCAGCCGCGGAAGGGCGCGCTGCTCACCCGCCGCCCTCTCCGTCGGCCAGCGTGCGCCCGGCGAGCGCCAGGAAGACGTCCTCGAGCGTGGCGTGGTGGGTGGCGAGCCGCCGCGCCTCGAGGCCGTGTGCGGCGACGAGCGCGAGCAGGGGCGGCACCGCGCGCGCGACGTCGGCGACCGTGAGACGGATCGCGCCCTCGGCGCGCCGGACCGCCTCGACCCCGGGCAGCGCGGCGAGCTCGCCGTCGGCGAGCTCGCCCTCGACCTCGAGCTCGACCACGTGCTCGGCGCCGAGCGAGGCGACCAGCGCGCGCGGCGTGTCCTCGGCGAGCTTCCTGCCGCGGTCGACGATGGCGACGCGGTCGCACAGGCGCGCCGCCTCCTCCATGTAGTGGGTGGTGAGCAGGATCGTCCGGCCGCGCGCCTTCAGGTCCTCGACGATCTCCCAGATCTGGCGGCGCGAGGCCGGGTCGAGCCCGGTCGTGGGCTCGTCGAGGAAGAGCACCTCGGGGTCGCCGACCAGGGCGCAGGCGAGCGACAGCCGCTGCTTCTGGCCGCCCGAGAGCGTGCGCACGAAGGCGCCGCGCTTCTCCGCCAGCGACACCCGGGCGAGCGCTTCGTCGGGCTCGAGGCCGCGCCGGTAGAAGCTGCGGAAGACGGCGATCAGCTCGCCCACACGCAGCTTCTCGGGGAATCGCGTCTCCTGGAGCTGGATGCCGAGCCGGGTGCGCAGCTCGCGGCCGTCGCCGTGCCAGCGCTCGCCGAGCACGAGGACCTCGCCGGCGCTGGGCTCGGTCAGGCCCTCGAAGATCTCGACCGTGGTGGTCTTGCCGGCGCCGTTGGGGCCGAGCAGGCCGAAGCACTCGCCGGCGGCGACCTCGAGGTCGAGGCGATCGACGGCGGCGAGCTCGCCGTAGCGCTTGACCAGCGCGCGACAGAGCAGGGCGGCGGGAGCCGGCGCGGCCATGGCGGCCCACGATACCCGAGGCCGCCGACGGCGGGCGCAAGCCCTCTTTTTCGATAGACTTGCGCGTCCCGCCGCGACCGCCCCGAGCCGGCGCCGGTGAGCCCGAGCCCGTCATGCACCCGATCGCCCGCATCCGCAACTTCTCGATCGTCGCCCACATCGACCACGGCAAGTCGACGCTCGCGGACCGCATCCTCGAGCGCACCGGGGCGCTCACCCAGCGCGAGATGCACGCCCAGGTGCTCGACGACATGGACCTCGAGCGTGCGAGGGGGCGCTGCTGGTGGTCGACGCCACCCAGGGGGTCGAGGCGCAGACCCTCGCCAACGCCTACCTCGCCGTCCACGGCGGCCTCGAGCTGCTGCCGGTGATCAACAAGATCGACCTGCCCTCGGCCGACCCGGTGCGCGCCCAGGAGCAGATCGAGCAGGTGGTGGGCATCGACGCCACCCACGCGGTCCTGGTCTCGGCCAAGACCGGCATCGGCGTCGACGAGCTGCTCGAGCGCATCGTCTCCGATATCCCGCCACCCCGAGGCGACGCCGAGGCGCCGCTCAAGGCCCTGCTCTTCGACTCCTGGTACGACGTCTACCGCGGCGTCGCCTGCTTCGTGCGCGTGGTCGACGGCGTGCTGCGGCGCGGCGACAAGATCCTGTTCGTCGCCACCGGCCGCGTCTACACGGTCGAGGAGCTCGGCACCTACCACCCCAAGCCGCGCGAGGTCGAGGCGCTCGGCCCCGGCGAGGTCGGCTACGTCTACGCCAACATCAAGGACCTGATCAACGCGCAGATCGGCGACACCGTCACCCACCCCGACCGCCCGACACCGACGCCGCTCCACGGCTTCCAGGAGGTCAAGCCGATGGTCTTCGCCGGCCTCTTCCCGGTCGTCTCCGAGGACTACGAGGACCTGCGCGACGCGGTCGACAAGATGCGCCTCAACGACGCCTCGTTCAGCTTCGAGCCCGAGTCCTCGGTGGCGCTCGGCTTCGGCTTCCGCTGCGGGTTCCTGGGCCTGCTCCACATGGAGATCATCCAGGAGCGCCTGGAGCGCGAGTTCGACCTCTCGCTGATCACCACCGCGCCCGGCGTGCGCTACCGCGTCAACCTCAACGACGGCACCACGATCGAGATCTCGAGCCCGGCGGCGCTGCCCGACGGCTCGCGCGTCGAGTCGATCGAGGAGCCCTACATCCGCTCGACGATCGTCAGCCGCGACGAGTTCGTGGGCGGCATCCTGGCGCTCGCCCAGGACCGCCGCGGCGTGCAGAAGAGCTTGCAGTACGTCTCGACCGACCGCGTGCTGATCGAGTACGACTTTCCGTTGGCCGAGGTCATCCACGACTTCTACGACAAGCTGAAGTCGGTCTCGCGCGGCTACGCCAGCTTCGACTACGAGCTCGCCGACTACCGCAAGGGCGACGTGGTCAAGATGGACGTCCTGGTCAACGGCGAGGCGCTCGATGCGCTCTCGCTCATGGTCCACCGCGACAAGGCCTACGCCAAGGGCAAGGCGCTGGTCGACAAGATGAAGGAGCTCATCCCGCGCCAGCTGTTCGAGGTCGTGCTCCAGGCCGCGATCGGCAGCCGCGTGATCGCGCGCTCGACGGTCAAGGCGCTGCGCAAGGACGTGCTCGCCAAGTGCTACGGCGGCGACATCTCGCGCAAGCGCAAGCTCCTCGAGAAGCAGAAAGAGGGCAAGAAGCGCATGAAGGCCCGGGCCGTGTCGCCGCCGCCGGACTGCGGCAAGATAGGCGGCGGGCGCGCTCGACGCGCCGGCAGGGAGGATCCACCGATGCCCGATTTCCGCTACGGGGAGCCGTTCGCCTTCGAGGGCGAGGACGACACCCGGTACCGCAGCCTGACCTCCGAGCACGTCTCGATCGTCCGCCACGGCGCTCTCGAGTTCCTGCAGGTCGCGCCCGAGGCGCTGACCCTGGTGGCGCGCGAGGCGTTCCGCGAGATCTCGTTCTTCTACCGCGAGCGCCACCTCGCCCAGGTCGCGGCGATCCTCGACGACCCCGAGGCGTCCGAGAACGACCGCGGCGTGGCGCTCACCCTGCTGCGCAACGCCGTGGTCTCCGCCCAGGGCCAGCTGCCGATGTGCCAGGACACCGGCACCGCCACGATCATGGCCAAGAAGGGCGAGCGGGTGCTGACCGGCGGCGGCGACGCGGCGCACCTCGCGCGCGGCGTCTACGAGACCTATCAGAAGGAGAACCTGCGCTTCTCGCAGACCGTGCCGCTCTCGATGTACGAGGAGAAGAACTCGGGCACCAACCTGCCGGCCCAGATCGACATCGTGGCCGTGGACGGCGACCGCTACGAGCTCCTGTTCGTGGCCAAGGGCGGCGGCTCGGCCAACAAGTCGTACCTGTTCCAGGAGACCAAGGCGCTCCTGAACCCGGCCAGCCTCGAGAAGTTCCTGGCCGAGAAGATGCGCACGCTGGGCACCGCCGCGTGCCCGCCCTATCACCTCGTGTTCGTGATCGGCGGCACCTCCGCCGAGGCCTGCATGAAGACGGTCAAGCTCGCCTCCGCGGGCTACCTCGACCACCTGCCGTCCCGCGGCAACGAGCTCGGCCAGGCGTTCCGCGACCGCGAGCTCGAGGCGCGGGCGCTCGAGCTGGCGCGCTCGACCGGCATCGGCGCGCAGTTCGGCGGCAAGTACTTCGCGCTCGACGTGCGCGTGGTGCGGCTGCCGCGCCACGGCGCCTCGTGCCCGGTCGGCATGGGCGTCTCCTGCTCGGCCGACCGCAACGTCAAGGCGAAGATCGACCGCGACGGCGTCTGGCTCGAGCAGCTCGAGCACGACCCGGCGCGCTTCATCCCCGCGCCGCTGCGCGCAGGCTCCCACCGCCACGGCGTGGCGATCGACCTCAACCGCCCGATGAAGGAGATCCTGGCCGAGCTCGCCCGGCACCCGGTCTCGACCCCGCTGCTGCTCACCGGCCCGATCGTGGTGGCGCGCGACATCGCGCACGCCAAGCTCAAGGAGCGGCTCGACCGCGGCGAGGGCCTGCCGCAGTACTTCAAGGACCACCCGGTCTACTACGCCGGCCCGGCCAAGACGCCGGCGGGGATGGCTTCGGGCTCCTTCGGCCCGACCACGGCGGGGCGCATGGACGCCTATGTCGACCTGTTCCAGTCCCACGGCGGCTCGCTGGTGATGATCGCCAAGGGCAACCGCTCGAAGCAGGTCACCGACGCCTGCCAGAAGCACGGCGGCTTCTACCTCGGCTCGATCGGCGGCCCGGCCGCGCTCCTCGCCCAGGAGTCGATCAAGAAGGTCGAGCTCCTCGAGTACCCCGAGCTCGGCATGGAGGCGATCTACCGGATCGAAGTCGAGAACTTCCCGGCCTTCGTCCTGGTCGACGACAAGGGCAACGACTTCTTCCTGAAGCTCCCCGCGCTGCCGGTGGTGGCGAGCT
>JAFNAE010000016.1 GCA_017860005.1 Acidobacteriota bacterium
GGCGGGCCTCGCGCACGCCCTGGGCACGCCTCTCGACGCCGACTCGGCGAGCTGTCTCTACCTCGCCCTGGTCACCGACACGGGCGGCTTCCGGTTCGCCAACGCGACTCCGGCCGCGTTCGAGGCCGCGGCGCGGCTGGTCGCGGCCGGGGCGCGCGTCGAGCTCGTCTCGCAGTGGCTCTACGAGAGCCAGCCCGAGGGTTCGATCCGCCTGCTCGGAGAGATGCTGGCGACCCTCGAGCGCCACGGCGAGGGCGGCAGCGTCGCCACCGTCCACCTGTCGAGGGAGATGTTCGCGCGCGCCGGCGCCAGCGCGGGCGACTCCGAGGGACTGATCGACACGCCGCGCGCGATCGCCGGCGTCGAGGCGGTGGCGCTCTTCCGCGAGCTGGGCGACGACGACTGGAAGATCTCGCTGCGCAGCCGCGGCGCCATCGACGTCGAAGCGGTGGCGCGCGCCCGCGGCGGCGGCGGGCACCGTAACGCGGCCGGCTGCCGGTTCGCGGGCACCCTCGAGGCGGCGCGGCTCGCCGTGGTCGCCGAGCTGCTGGCCGCCATGGAGCGCCGCGATGGCGGTTGACGGGCTGCTGGTGATCGACAAGCAGCCGGGCTGCACCTCCCACGACGTGGTGCAGCGCGCGCGGCGGATCTTCGGCCAGAAGCGGATCGGCCACTGCGGGACGCTCGATCCCGACGCGACCGGGCTGCTGCTCGTCACGCTCGGCCAGGCGACGCGCCTGACCCGGTTCCTGATCCACGCCCCGAAGGTCTACGAGGGCGAGGTGCGGCTCGGCATCGCGACCGACACCTACGACGCCGCCGGCCGCGTCCTGCGCGAGGCGCCGACCGCCGGCGTCTCGGAGGCCGATCTCGACCGCGAGATGAACCGGTTCGTGGGCACCTTCGAGCAGACCCTGCCCGCCTTCAGCGCCCGCAAGGTGGCCGGGCGCAAGCTCTACGAGATGGCGCGCCGGGGCGAGGAGGTGCCGGAGCTCACCAAGGAGGTCACGGTCTGGGAGTTCCGCCGCACCGGCCCGCTGGTGGACGACCGGCTGCCGTTCCGGCTCTCCTGCACCTCGGGCACCTACGCGCGCGCCCTCGCCCACGACCTCGGCGACCGGCTCGGCTGCGGCGCCCACCTGGCCTCGCTGCGCCGCACCGGGATCGGCCCCTATCGCGTCGCCGACGCCCTCGAGCTCGGGGAGATCGAGCGCCGGCACCTGGCGGGCGAAGGGCTGGGATCCGCCTGGCACCCGCTGGCGACCATCCCCCTCCCCTTCCAGGACGCCCTCGCCGATGCGCAGCAGGAGCGCCGGGTGCGCAACGGGCAGACCGCCCTGCTCACCGGGTGCGACGCCGGCGAGGGGGACTGGGTACGCCTCGTCGACCGGCGCGGCGAGGCGATCGCCATCGCCAGCGTCGTCGAGCGCGTCGGGGCCGGGAACCTGGCCGTGGTCCAGCCCCGGATCGTGTTCGGTTCCGGCCCCTCGTGATAGGCTTTTCAAGCACATAGACACGGAGAAGCGTTCGAGAACGCGAGAAGGAGACCGTTTTGCCGCAGAACAAGGAGACGAGGGAGCAGATCATCCGGGACTACCGGGTGCACGAATCCGACACCGGGTCCACGGACGTGCAGGTGGCGCTGCTCACACACCGCATCAACGAGCTCACCGAGCACTTCAAGACGCACGTCAAGGACCACCACGGCCGCCGGGGCCTGCTCAAGCTGGTCGGCCAGCGCCGTCGCCTGCTCGACTACATGAAGAGCCGGGACGCCGAGCGCTATCGCCAGCTGATCGACCGCCTCGGCATCCGCAAGTAACCACCGAAGACCTCCCGGCGGTGCGCGCCCCCGTCCCGGCCCCAGGCCGGAGGGGCGATCGCGCGCCGCGATTCGTGCATTCGAAAGGAACCCAGAGAAGATGAGATCGCAACGAACCATCCAGGTCGGGACCGGCGCCCTGTCGCTGGAGACCGGCCACCTCGCCAAGCAGGCGAACGGCTCGACCGTCGTCCGGCTGGGCGACACCGTCGTGCTCGCCACGGCGTGCATGCAGCAGAGCGCGATGCCGCGCGACTTCCTGCCCCTGACCGTCGACTACCGGGAATACACCTACGCCGCCGGCCGCATCCCGGGCGGGTTCTTCAAGCGCGAGGGACGGCCGACCGAGAAGGAGACCATCACCTCCCGGCTCATCGACCGGCCCCTGCGCCCGCTCTTCCCGCCCGGCTACGTGAACGAGACCCAGGTCATCGCGCTCGTCCTCTCGGCGGACGGCGAGAACGACCCCGACATCCTGGCCATCAACGGCGCCTCCACCGCGCTGGTGCTGTCCGAGATCCCGTTCTACAACCCGATCGGCGCCGTGCGCGTGGGCCTGATCGACGGGCAGCTCGTCTACAACCCGACCAACAGCCAGCGCGACGTCGCCGACCTCGACCTGGTCGTGGTCGGTACCCAGGACGCCGTGGTCATGGTCGAGTGCGGCGCCAACCAGCTCTCCGAGAAGCAGCTCCTCGACTGCATCTGGGCCGGCCACGCCGAGCTCCAGAAGGTGATCCAGGCCCAGATCTCGATGTTCCGCGAGCGCGGCCTGTCGAAACCCGCCTGGGAGGCGCCCAAGCCCTACCCGGACGAGCTCTACACCGAGGTGCGCAACGACGTGCACGCGCGCCTCAAAGCCGCCCTCAACACCGCCGCCAAGTTCGAGCGCAAGAAGG
This sequence comes from Acidobacteriota bacterium, assembly GCA_017860005.1. Classification (GTDB taxonomy): domain Bacteria; phylum Acidobacteriota; class Thermoanaerobaculia; order Multivoradales; family JAGPDF01; genus JACTMI01. The sequence goes on from JAFNAE010000016.1 coordinate 2,722, forward strand.
CCGTTGCCGAGGTCCAGAAGGGCTTCCTGGCGACGATCCCGGAGGACCAGCCCGAGAAGCGCACGCAGGCCAAGCGCGTGTTCGAGACGCTCGAGGAGGAGCTTCTCTACGAGAACATCCTCGACGACGGCCGCCGCTTCGACGGGCGCCGCAACGAGGAGGTCCGCCCGATCGCGATCGAGGTCGGGCTCCTGCCGCGCACCCACGGCTCGGCGCTGTTCACGCGCGGCGAGACCCAGGCGCTCGCCTCGGTCACGCTGGGCACCCAGCGCGACGCCCAGATCCTCGAGGAGTACGAGGGCGAGACCAAGCAGAAGTTCCTCCTCCACTACAACTTCCCGCCCTTCTCGGTGGGCGAGGTCAAGTTCATGCGCTCGCCCGGCCGGCGCGAGATCGGGCACGGCGTGCTGGCGCGCCGCGCGCTCACTCCGGTGCTCCCCCACGAGGAGGAGTTCCCGTACACGATCCGGGTCGTCTCCGACATCCTCGAGTCCAACGGCTCCTCGTCGATGGCGACCGTGTGCGGCGGCTCCCTGGCGCTGTTCGACGCCGGCGTGCCGATGCTGGCGCCGGTGGCGGGTGTCGCGATGGGCCTGGTCAAGCGCGGCGACCGCTTCGCCGTGCTCACCGACATCGCCGGCCAGGAGGACCACTACGGCGACATGGACTTCAAGGTCGCCGGCACGCGCGACGGCGTGACCGCGCTCCAGATGGACCTCAAGCTGACCGGCGTCACGCGCGAGGTCATGGAGGTCGCCCTCGAGCAGGCCCGCGCCGGGCGCCTGCACATCCTCGAGCAGATGGAGCGCGTGCTCTCGAAGCCGCGCCCGGAGCTCTCGACCTTCGCGCCGCGCCTGTTCACGATCCAGATCTCGAAGGACAAGATCCGGGACATCATCGGCCCAGGCGGCAAGACCATCCGCTCGATCGTCGAGGAGACCGGCTGCGAGATCGAGGTCGAGAACGACGGCCGCGTCGTGATCGCCTCGCCGGACGGCGACGCCGCCCGGCGCGCGATCAAGATGATCGAGCGCCTCACCGAGGTGCCCGAGATCGGCAAGGTCTACACCGGCACCGTGCGCCGCGTCGAGGCCTATGGCGCCTTCGCCGAGATCCTGCCCGGCACCGACGGCCTCATCCACATCTCCGAGCTGGCCCCCTACCGGGTGCGCGAGACCTCGGACATCGTCAAGGAAGGCGACGAGGTCCAGGTCAAGGTCATCGACATCGACGAGACCGGCCGTGTGCGGTTGTCGCGCAAGGCCGTGATCGTCGAGTCGCCCGACTACGACCCGGCGCAGTACGAGGGCATGGGCGAGCCGGTGCCGGCGGGCGGCGATCGCGGCCCGCGTCCCGACCGGGGCGACCGTCCCGACCGGGGCGGGCGCGGCGGCGACCGCGGCCGCGGCCGCGGCGGCCACGGCCGGGGCGGCGACCGGGGGGGCCCGCGCCGGTAGGCGCAGGTCTCTCTGCTACCGGGTGCTTCCGTGGCGCCCGGTAGGCAAGACAAAGACGTTCTGTTGAAGGGGAAGGGGCCGGGCCGCGAGGTGCCGGCCCCTTTCGCATCTCCCGCCGGCCCGCCCGAGCGTCCCGCGCCCTGGCCGCCTTCGCCGCCCGGATCTCCCGCCGCTGGCCTCCGGGCGCCCCTTCTCTGGAAGCCACTTCTCTGAGAATCTCCACGCCATGGAGATCGGCACCCTCGTCGACTACTGCGACCAGCTCCTCGACGCGAAGTCGGGCCGGGACTTCGGCCCCAACGGCCTGCAGGTCGAGGGCACGCGCGAGGTGCGCCGGATCGCGACCGGCGTCTCGGCCTGCGTCGAGCTGTTCGAGCGCGCGCGCGAGGCCGGCGCCGACGCGATCCTCGTCCACCACGGCCTGATCTGGGAGTCGCTCGCGGCCCAGCCGCTGGTCGGCTTCCGCCGCCGCCGCCTGGCCGCCCTGATCGAGCCCGGGCTGCACCTGGTGGCCTACCACCTGCCGCTCGACCGCCACCCGGAGCTCGGCAACAACGCGCTCGCGGCGAAGGGCCTCGGCCTCTACTCGATCGAGCCGTTCGCGGAGTACCACGGAGCGCCGGTCGGCTGCCGCGGCCGCTATCCGGAGCCGCTCCCGGCCGCCGAGTTGCTCGCCCGTTGCCGAACGCTGTTCGGCCAGGAGCCGCTCGCCTTCCTGTCCGGGCCCGACCCGGTCTCGACCGTGGGCATCGTCTCGGGCGGCGCCCAGGGCGAGCTCTACGCGGCGATCGCCGCCGGGCTCGACGCCTACGTCACCGGCGAGGCCGCGGAGTGGGTGATGAACGTCGCGCGCGACGCCCGCATCCACTACCTCGCCTGCGGCCACCACGCCACCGAGCGCCTCGGCATCCGCGCCCTGGGCGACCACCTCGCCACCCGATTCGGCCTCGACCACGAGTTCATCGACGTGCCGAACCCGGTGTGAGGCCCGCGGCCCCGGCGATTATCGGGGATCGTAGTGGATTGTCAGCGTGAAGGGAACGGAGACAGGTCGGCCACCCACCATGGCGGGTTCGAAGCGCCACTCTCGCAGCGTCTCGAGAGCGGTGAAGCTCAAGCTCGGCGCTGGTAGCTCTGTAACGACTCGCGGGTGCCTCGGCCGACCCTCGGCATCGATCACGACCTGAACGACGAGGTCTCCCTTCACTTTGAAGTGTCTGGCGCCGCGCGTGAACATCGGTTTGGGCTTCTTGATCGCCTTGGGCGGCGTGATCGGCCAACAGTCCTCGACTGCGCAGCGGGCGTCCAACTCGTAGCCCCTCTCTGCCGGATGGATCCACTCTGCAGCGTAGTCCAGCAGGGCTTGGCCCGCCTCGCCGAACGGCTTCAAGTTGAGGGCCTCGATGTCGGAGCGGAAATTCGACGCGAGGTCCCAGTCCCATTCGGCGTCTTGCGGCCGACCGGCAGCCTGCTTCGCGACTGCCCGATAGACGAGCATGGTGCCGATGTCCTTTGCGTTCTCCTCGCCCGGTCCGGCGACATCGACGAACTCCGCGAGGAGTCGGTCGATCTTGCGGATCGCCTTCTCTGGACTCCCCGCCCGAATCTGCTCGACGGCTTCGCCGAGCTCTCGATTCCATCTCTCCAGTCGAGGGTCGGCAGCCTCGACTCGTCCGGGAAGGAGCGCCGCCCAGGCGACAGCGAAGGCGGCCGCGACCCAGCTCGCCATCGTCGCGCGACCGCCCATCATGCCGCCGGCTCCTGAGTCCGACCGAACAGCCGGTGGAAGTTCGCGGTCGTGAGGTCGCGGAGCGCGTCCGGCGCCTGGCGCAGTTCCGCCGCCAGGCGGTCGGCGACCTCGACCACGTAGGCGGGCTCGTTCCTCTTGCCGCGATGGGGCACCGGCGCCAGGTAGGGAGTGTCGGTCTCGACCAGGAGGCGGTCGCGGGGGAGCTCGGGCAGGACCTCGCGCACGTTGTCGGCCTTGGGGAAGGTGACCATGCCGGAGATCCCGAACCAGCAGCCGAGCGGGATCGCGCGGCGCGCCATGTCGAGGCCGCCCGCGAAGGAGTGGAGATCGACGGCGAGGCCCGCGTACGCCGGGTCCTCGAGGATGGCGAGCATCGCGTCGTTGGAGTCCCGGTTGTGGACCACCACCGGCAGCCCCGCCTCGAGCGCGACCTCGATCTGGGCGCGGAAGACCCGCTCCTGGGCCTCGCGCGGTGCGTGGTCGTAGAAGAAGTCGAGCCCGCACTCCCCCACCGCGACTGCCTTCGGGTGCGCGAACAGCTCGCGCAGCCGGCGCTCGTCGCCCGGCGCCCAGCTCGCCGCGTCGTGGGGATGCACCCCCAGCGCGCACCAGACTCCCGGCTCGGAGTCGCAGAACGCGAGCAGATCGTCCGCCTCCGCCAGCCGCACCGCCGGGATCAGGAAGCCCTCGACCCCCCGCTCCCGCGCGCGGGCCAGCGCCGCGCGCCGCTCGTCGAGCTCGAAGTGCTGCAGGTGACAGTGCGAGTCGATCAGCATCCGGCTCCCGCCTCACCGGAGCGCCCTGCGCCTGCGATCGAGAAACCGAAGCTTCCATAGAAGGGGCCGCGGGCGCGGCGTGGGTCGCGAGTCCGTTGCATCGAGCGGCCCGGAGGCGCGTCCCCGATCTCGCGACCGAGTCTCTCCGCCTCCCGACCTCGCCTCGGCCGCGCCGCGCCACCGTCGCCGCGCGAGCCCTCCCTTCTCTGGAGGCCTTTCGAGCCCGGTCGCTCCGGGCGCTTCGCGCTCGCGCTGGCGCGGCCCTGCGGGCCGCGCGGGGGCGCGGTCACTTGACGCGCGTGCCCGGCGCGACGGCGGTTTCGGGGCGCAACAGGACCGGCTGGCCGTCGGCCTGGGTCGCCGCCAGCACCATGCCGTTCGACTCCAGCCCCATCAGCTTCGCGGCCTTCAGGTTGGCGACGATCACCACCTGCGTGCCGGTGAGCTGCTCGGGCCGGTAAGCCTTCGCGATGCCGGCCACGAGCTGGCGCGGCGCGCCTTCGCCGACGTCCACCATCATCCGCAGCAGCTTCTCGGACTTCGGCACCGCTTCGCACAGCAGCACCTGCCCGACCTTGAGCTCAACCGCTCCGAACTGCTGGATGTCGATGACGTTCGCGACGTTGGCCGGCGCGGCGGCCGCGGCGGCCGCGCCCGGTTGCGGTACCGCACCGGCCGGGGGCGCGGCCTCCGGCGCCGGCGTCGGCGCGGGCGGAGGCGTCGGGATCTCGGACATGTACTTCTCCTTGTCGATACGGGGAAAGAGCGGCTCGAGCGCCGGGAGCTCGCGGCCGGTCGGCAGCCCGCCCCAGGCGAGCGCGGCGAGCGAGCCCCGCGCCTCCGCCACGCCGATCCCGGCCAGCACCCTGGGCGCCAGGGTGGGCATGAACGGCAGCAGCCCGGTGGCCACGATGCGCACGCTCTCGAGCCCGTTCCAGAGCACGCGCGAGAGGGCGTCGCTCGCGCCCTCGGACCTGATCGTCTTCCACGGCTCGCGCGCGACCAGGTACTGGTTCGCCTCCGCGAGCAGCCGCCAGAGAGCGCGCAGGGCGCCCTGGAAGGCGAGGCCGTCCATCGCCTGCCGGTACTCGGCGACCACCTCGGCGGCGAGCGCGATGAGCGGATTGTCGTCGCACGGCACGGGCGGCGTGCGGCCGCCGAAGGCCTGGCGCGAGAGCGTGACCAGCCGGCTCGCGGTGTTGCCGAGGTCGTTGGCGAGGTCGCTGTTGTAACGCTCGACGAAGGCCTCGTCGGAGAAGCTCGCGTCCTGGCCGAAGACCATTTCGCGCAACAGGAAGTAGCGCAGGGCGTCCGGCCCGAAGCGCTCGACCAGGTGGTCCGGACGCACCACGTTGCCGACCGACTTGGACATCTTCTTCTGGTCGCGCAGCCACCAGCCGTGCGCCCAGATCATGGTGGGCAGCGGCACGCCCGCCGACATCAGGAACGCCGGCCAGTAGACACAGTGGTGGCGGATGATGTCCTTGCCGATCAGGTGCAGGCGGACATCGCCGCGCTCCCAGTAGCGCTCGTACAGGTCCCCGCCCGCGCCCGCCGGAGCGCCGAAGCCGAGCGCGCTGACGTAGTTCGAGAGCGCGTCGAGCCAGACGTAGACCGTCTGGCCCGGCCGGCCGGGGAACGGGATGCCCCACTCGAGCGCGGCGCGCGACACCGAGAGGTCGCGCAACCCCTGCTCGACGAAGGCGCGCACCTCGTTGCGCCGGCTCTCGGGCTGGATCGCCGGCGCCCCCGAGTCGATCCACTCCAGCAGCGGCCGCTCGTACTTCGAGAGCCGGAAGAAGACGTTCTCCTCCGACTTCCATTCCGTGGCGCGGTCGTGGGTCGGGCAGAGATTGCCGGGCTGGCCGAGCTCCTTCTCGGTGTAGAAGGTCTCGCACGAGCTGCAGTACCAGCCCTCGTGGGGCGCGACGTAGAGATCGCCCGCGGCCGCGATGCGGCGGACCATCTCCTCGACGCCGCGCCGGTGGCGCGGCTCCGTGGTGCGCACGAAGTCCTGGTGGGTGATGTCGAAGCGCCGCCACAGGTCGTGGTAGCGCGAGACGACGCGATCGGCGAGCTCGATCGGCCGGATGCCCTGGCGCGCCGCGGCGCGCTCGATGTTCTGGCCGTGCTCGTCGGTGCCGGTGAGGAAGAAGACGTCGTCGCCCGCCATGCGCCGGTAGCGCGCCAGCGTGTCGGCCACCAGCGTGGTGTAGATGTGGCCGATGTGCGGCAGGTCGTTGACGTAGTAGATCGGAGTGCTGAGGTAGTAGGTCCCCATCGCCGCCTCGGACCGCGGAAGACTATCAGCCGATGTCGCTCACTGGGGGTCCAGCTCACCGCTCGAGAAGTGGTAGCGGGCGCCGCAGAAGGCGCACTGGGCTTCGATCAGCCCGCGCTCGTCGGCGAGCTCGGCGCGTTCCTCGGCGGTGAGCGCGACCAGCTTGGGCAGCAGCACGTCGCGCCGGCAGCTGCAGTGGAAGCGGACCTCGGAGCGCTCGGCGGCCTCGCGCTCCAGACCGCGGAGCACGGCCTCGAGCAGCCCCTCGACGCTGCCGGCCAGGAGCAGGCGGGAGACGCCGGTGAGCGCGCCGAGGTTGGCCTCGAGCGTCGCCAGGGCCGCGGCCGGAGCCCCGGGCAGCGCCTCGACCACCATGCCCCCGGCGGCGCGCACGCCCTCCGGTCCCTCCAGCACGCCGACCAGCACCGCCGACTGCACCTGCTCGCTCTGCTCGAGGTAGTGCGCGAGATCGACGCCGATCTCGCCGGTCACGAGCTCGACCTGGCTCTCCCAGGAGCTGCCGTCGGCGAGCTCGCGGAAGACCTTGAGGTGACCGCGCCCGACGGCGGCGGCCACGGTCAGCCGGCCGTCGGCTCCGCGCGGCACCTCGACGGCGGGATTGCCGACCCGGCCGCGCAGGTCGCCCCGGTGGTCCGCCTCCGCCACGACGCGTCCCAGAGGGCCGTCGCCGGTCACCGTGACGATCAGCCGTCGGCAGGAGCGGGCCGAGATTCGCTGCAGCAGCACGGCGCCCGCCAGGGCTCGGCCCAGGGCGGCGGCGGCGACCGGAGAGAGGTCGTGGCGGCGGCGCGCCTCCTCGGCGACGCCGGTGAGCTCCACCGCCGCCCAGCGCAGATTGCGTTCTGCCGCGAGGCCCAGGACGAGCTCGCCCGTGCCTCCCCGCCGCCTGGTCACGATGCGCCGCACGCGCGCCCCTCCCCGTGCACGATCTTCTCACCCTCCCGCCTACCAGCCGCCGCGCTCCGCGAGCGAGACCCAGCGCCCGACGGCGCCCAGCACGAGGTGATCGACGAGCCGGATGCCGACGATCTCGCACGCCTCCGCGAGCCGGCGCGTGAACGCGAGATCCTCCGCCGAGGGCGAAGGATCGCCGCTCGGATGGGTGTGGAAGACGATGCAGGCGGCGGCCCCGACCAGGAGCCCCTCCTTGAGCACGAGCCGGGGCTCGACCGCGGCGCGGCCGAGCGCGCCGCGATAGAGCTCGCGCTCGGCGAGCAGCCGGTGGCGGGTGTCGAGATAGAGCGCGCCGAGCACCTCCTGGTCGCGCGTGCCGTAGCGCAGGACGAGGTAGCTCGCAGCCGCGGCCGGCCGCGCCAGCGGCTCCCGCTCGGCGATCTCGGCGCGCGCCAGCCGCCGGCCGACCTCGACCGCCGCGAGCAGGGTGGCGGCCTTCGCGCCTCCCAGCCCGCGCGTGGCGAACGCGCGGGGCGAGCCCGACGCCAGGCCGGCGAGCCCGCCCAGGCCGGCCAGGAGCCCGCGCGCGACGTCCAGCGCCGAGCTCCCGCGGCACCCGGTGCGCAGGAGCACCGCGACCAGCTCGGCGTCGCCCAGCGTCGCCGCGCCGCGCTCGAGCAGCCGCTCGCGCGGCCGCTCGTCGGGCGGCAGCTCCCGGATCAGGCGCGCGTCGGCCACGCCCCGAGCTCCGTTTCGAGCGCGGGCAGGACCTCGCCCGCCGCGCCCGCGAGCGCCACCGCCGCGAGCCCGGACAGCGCCGAGGGCTCGCGGTTGACCTCCACCACCAGGGCGCCCGCCGCGCATGCCTCCTCGATCAGGCCCGCCGCGGGCCAGACCGTGGCCGAGGTGCCGACGGCAATCAGGGCATCCGAGCTACGGGCCTCGTCGAGGGCGCGCGCGAAGACCTGCTCGGGCAGGCGCTCGCCGAACCAGACCACGGCCGGACGGTAGCGGCCACCGCAGGCGCAGGGGAGCGGCGGCAGGGTCCCCCCGGCCTCGGCGAGCAGCTCCACGGTCGCCCGCGTCCGCCGGCAGCCCGTGCAGCGCGACTCCCAGATGGTGCCGTGGAGCTCGAGCACGTCGCGGGAGCCCGCCCGCTGGTGGAGACGGTCGATGTTCTGCGTCACGACCACCAAGGACGGAAAGCGCCCGCCCCATCTCGCGATGACGAGGTGGGCGGGGTTGGGCCGCGCCTCCCGCATCGCCTCGAAGCGGCTCGCGTACCAGCGCCAGACCAGCCCGGGGTCGCGCGCGAAGGCCTCCGGCGTGGCGAGATCCTCGGGCCGGAAGCGCTCCCAGAGCCCGCCCGGACCGCGGAAGGTGCCGAGGCCGCTCTCCTGGGAGACGCCGGCTCCGCTGAAGACCACGAGCTTCCGGGCCTGGGCGAGACGCGCGCGCAGCGCCGGAGCGAGCAGCACGCCCCCATTCTCCTCCCGATCGCCGCCCGCATCCCGGGCTCGCGCGCCCGGCTCCCCGGCGCGCGCGACGCCGTCGGCGGGCAACGCCTGTGGGAGAATCGCTCGCCATGCCGTCGCTTCCGACCAACTTCGGCCTGCTGCCCGACGACCTCTCCACCTACGCCACCGCGCGCGTCGCGGTGCTGCCGGTGCCGTTCGAGCGTACCGTCTCCTACGGCAAGGGGACCTCCGCGGGCCCGGCCGCGATCCTGCGCGCCTCCCAGGCCATGGAGCTCTACGACGAGGAGTTGCGCTTCGAGCCGGCGGAGATGGGCATCGCGACGCTGCCGCCCTTCCTGCCCGAGGCCTTCGACCTGGGCGACGCCCTGTCCGAGCTGGAGGAGGAGTGCCGGCGGCACCTGGCGGCGGGCAAGTTCCTGCTCACCCTGGGTGGCGAGCACAGCCTCAGCCTGGCGCCGATCCGGGCCGCCCACGCCGTCCACGGCGAGATCGGAGTCGTGCAGTTCGACGCCCACGCCGACCTGCGCGCCGAGTTCGAGGGCACGCCGTACAGCCATGCCGCGGTGATGCGGCGCGTGCACGACGAGCGGCTGGCCAGCCTGCCCATCGGCATCCGCTCGCTGTCGAAGGAGGAGGCCGAGTTCGCGCACGAGGCGGGCGTGCCGATCGTCTGGGCGCACGAGCTCGACGAGCTCGAAGGGCAGCGTTTCGAGCGCCTGCTCGCGACCCTGCCCGAGCACGTCTACCTGACCTTCGACATCGACTACTTCGATCCCTCGCTGGTGCCCGCTACCGGCACTCCGGAGCCCGGCGGAGGCGCCTGGCACCCCACCCTCCGGCTCCTCGCCCGGCTGTTCGAGGCCAAGACCGTGGTGGCCATGGACCTGGTCGAGCTCGCGCCGATCGGCGGACAGCCCGCCTCGGACTTCGTGGCCGCGAAGCTGGCCTACAAGTGCCTCGGCTACTGGGCGCGCCACGCGATGCGATAACCTCGCATCGATCGCTGCCCGGCACGACCTCCCGGCTCCGCACCGGAGCCCGGCGCCCCGGCCCCGATCACGGAGCCGCCTTCACGATGGAAACCCGCGACCTCGTCCTGATCGACGGCGTGCGAACGCCGATGGCCGAATTCCTCGGCCCCTTCTCCGAGCTCTCCGCCAACGAGCTCGGCGCGCATGCCGCGCGCGCCCTGTTCGAGCGCACCGGGCTGGATCCCGCCGCGGTCGACCACGTCGTGGTCGGCAACGCGCTGCAGACCTCGGGCGACGCCATCTACGGCGCCCGCCACGTCGGGCTCAAGGCCGGCGTTCCCAAGGAGGTGCCCGCGCTGACCGTCAACCGCCTGTGCGGCTCCGGCATCCAGGCCATCCTCTCCGGCGCCCACCTGATCTTCGCCGGCGAGGCCACCACCTGCCTGGTCGGCGGCATGGAGAACATGTCGCAGGCGCCGTTCGTGGTGCGCGGCGCGCGCCGGGGCCTGCGCCTGGGCCATGCCAAGTTCGAGGATCTGATGATGGAGTCGCTGCTCGACGGGGTGTGCGGCTACTACATGGCCCAGACCTCGAACAACCTGGCCCGCGACTACGGCATCTCGCGCGAGGAGCAGGATGCCTTCGCGGCGCGCAGCCAGGCGCGCGCGCTGGCGGCGATCGAGGCCGGCCGGCTCGCCGAGGAGATCGCGCCGGTGGTGGTCGGCGAGGGCAAGAAGACGGTCCGCGTCGAGCGCGACGAGCACCCGCGCCCCGGCACCACCGTGGAGGCGCTGGCCAGGCTGCCCACCGTGTTCGGCCCCGACAGCTTCGTCACCGGCGGCAACGCCTCGGGGATCGTGGACGGCGCCTGCATGCTGCTGCTCACCACCGCCGGCCGCGCCGCCGAGCTGGGGCGGCGGCCGCTCGGGCGCCTGCTCTCCTGGGCGGTGGTCGGGGTGGAGCCCTCGCGCATGGGGATCGGGCCCGCGCCCGCCATCCGCGCGGCGCTCGACAAGGCGGGCCTGAAGCTCGCCGACCTCGACCTGCTCGAGATCAACGAGGCCTTCGCGGGCCAGATCGTGGCGGTCGTGCGCGAGATGAAGCTCGACGAGGAGCGCCTCAACGTCAACGGCGGCGCGATCGCGCTCGGCCACCCGCTGGGCGCCAGCGGCGCTCGCCTGACGCTCACCCTGCTCAAGGAGCTGCGCCGCCGCGGCGGGGGCCGGGGCGTGGCGTCGGCGTGCATCGGCGGTGGGCAGGGCATCGCACTGATCGTGGAGGCGATCCCGTGATCGATCTCAATGGCATGCACGTGCTGGTCACCGGCGGCAGCCGCGGCATCGGCGCCGCGGCGAGCCGGCTGTTCGCGCGCGCCGGGGCCACCGTGCTCGTGCACTACCGCGATCACGAGGAGCAGGCCACCGCCCTGGTCGAGGAGCTGTTCGCGATCTCCGCCCGCGACCACCGGCGCTTCCCCTGCGATTTCATGGAGCCGTCCGAGATCGAGGAGCTGTTCCAGTACGTCTCGAGCGAGTGGGGCAGGCTCGATTGCCTGGTCAACAACGCCGGCATCTGGCTGCACAACCCGATGTCGCAGTTCGACGAGGACCGCTACATCGCGACCATGCGCGTCAACGTGCGCGGACCGTTCCTGTGTCTGCGCCACGCCCTGCCGCTGCTGCGCCTGTCCAAGCAGGCGAGCGTGGTCAACGTCTCCTCGACCTCCGGGCAGCGCGGCGAGCCGTTCTACAGCCCCTACTCCGCGTCGAAGGGGGCGATCATCTCGGCCACCAAGGCCTGGGCGGCCGAGCTCGGGCCCGAGATCCGGGTCAACTGCGTCGCCCCCGGCTGGGTCGACACCGACATGTCCTCCGCCGCTCTGCGCGACGATCCGGCGGTGCGCGAGGAGATCGAGTCCGCGATCCCGCTCCGGCGCGTGGCGCGCGCCGAGGACGTCGCGGGACCGATCGTCTTCCTCGCCTCCCCGCTCGCCCGCCACATCACGGGCGAGATCCTCAACGTCAACGGCGGCAGCGTCCTCTGCGGCTGAGGCCGCCGCCGGCCCGTCAGGCCGGGAAGGCCTCGATGGCGAGGCGGTGGAACTCGCGGCGGACCGGATTGAGGTCGATCGCCGACGCGAGGCGATGGGCGAGCAGCAGGTAGATCCGCTGCGCCGCCGGGTCGATCCACAGGCTGCCGCCAGTGAAGCCGGCGTGGCCGAACGCGCTCCCGGTCGCGGCGAGCTCCGGGCCGGACGAGCCCTCCCCGCTCGCGCGTGCCCAGCCGAGCGCCCAGGGCCCGCCGTCGGCGAGCGCGCGGGCGACCGATCCGCGGCTGAGCAGCCTGCCCGGCGCGAGCCACTCCCGGCCGAGCGCCAGCAGCTCGTCGGCGGTGAGGAAGAGCCCCGCGTGGCCGCTGAGGAAGCCGAGGGCCCGGGCGTTGCCGTCCTGGGGCTGGCCGCGCAGGAAGCTGCGCTGCCGCGCGAGGCGCAGCCCCTGCCCGGCCGCCAGCTCGACCTCGCGGCCGTTGTCGAGCCGGCACTCGACGGCCTGCGGGGGCTCCGCGGCGAGCGTGCCGAGCGGCGCCAGCCCGAGCGGCGCGCAGACCTCCCGGTCGAGGAGCGCGGCCAGGCTCCGGCCGGTGCATTGCTCGGCGAGCAGTCCCCAGAGGATGTACCCGAGGTCGCTGTAGCCCGGCTCGGCCGCCGCCGTCTCGAACCCCGGCGCGCCGGCACACCCGGCCAGGAAGTCCCGCAACGCCTCGCGCTCGCGCAGACGCCGGCCCAGGCGTAGCGCGAGCGGCGTCCAGGCCGGCAGGCCGGTGCGATGGCGGAGGAGGTCTTCGAGCGTGCACCCGGCGAGCGCCGGCGCGACGCGCGGCGTGAGTCCGCCGATCGGCGTCGCGAGCGGCAGGCTCCCCTCCTGGTCGAGCGCGAGCGCGAGCGTCGCCATCCAGGGCTTGGTCAGCGATGCGGCGTCGAAGCGCGCGCCCGCGCCCGGCTCGAGCCGCTCGCCGCCGACGCGGTAGCCGGCCGCGTGGCGGAAGAGCACGCCCCGCTCGAGATCCGCCACCGCCGCCTCCGCGGCCGAGACCAGCCCCCCGAGCGCCGCGAGGCCGTCGAGCCACTTCGCGAGTTGACCCTCGGACATCGAAACCGTATCTTGCCCCGAACCGTGGCCTCGCGCACGCATTCCCTGCTGCTCGCCGCGCCCGACCCGCGCGCGGCGGAGGAAGCGGTGCTGTCGGCGATCGAGGCGGCGCAAAACGACGCGCCCTCGGCGCGCGTCGTGGTCGTCGTCCCTTCCCACAGCCTCCGCATCCACCTGCTCGCGACGCTCGCCCGCCGCCGCGCCGCCTGGCTCGGCGTCGAGGTGATGACGTTGCGCCGCCTGGCGCTCGTCGTGCTCGCGGCAGCGGGCCGCGAGGCGCCCGCCGCGGGCGCGCTCCTCCCGCTGCTCGTCGGACGGCTGGCGCGCGGCGAGGAATCGCTGCGCGCGCCGCTCGAGCCCCTGGTCGACGGTTTCTCCACGCTCGAGGGCACGCTGCGCGACCTGCTCGACGCCGGCTTCCACGCCGGCATCCTGCCCGCCGCGCTCGAGGTGATCGGCGCCGCCGCGCTGCCGCCCGGCGCGCGCGCTCGCGCCGAAGCGATCCTGCGCACCGGCGCGGCGCTCGCCGCCGCGGTGCGCGACGGCAACCTGGACGCGGGCCACGACCTGCATCGGCGCGCCGCAGAGGCGATCTCTTCCGATGCCGAGACGGCCCTTCCCGGAGCTCGCTTCGTGGTCCACGGCTTCGCCGACGCCACCGGCCTGGCCGCCGACCTGCTCGAGCGGCTGACGCTCGCGCGGGAGGCGACCGTGGTCGCGATCGCTCCACGCTCCGGCTCGCCCGGGACCGCGGCCTTCCCGCTCGCGGAGCGCTTCGGCCGCCGCCTGCGCGAGCGCCTCGCGGCGGCGGTCGCAGAGGCCCGCGAGCTGCCGGGCTCGGCGGCGGTCCGACTCGAGCTGTTCTCCGCTTTCGGCGCGGCGGCCGAGGTTCGCGAGGTCGCGCGGCGCATCCAGGGCCTGCTGGCGAGCGGCGTGCCCTCCGAACGCATCGGCGTCGTGGTGCGCGCCTTCGACAGCTATCGCAGCTCCTTCCGGCGCGAGCTCGAGCGCGCCGGCGTGCCGTTCTCGGGGGCTGGCCAGGGCGGACCTCTGACACCGCTCGCCCAGCGTCTGGCCGCCCTCGGCCGCCTGCTCGCCGACGCCGAGCGGGCCCCGGTCGGGCTCTGGCTCGATCTCGCCGGGTCCGTGCTGCTCGACCGGCTCGCCGCACCCGCGGGAATTGGCAGCGCCGAGCTCGCCCTTGCCTGCGAGCAGGTCGGCGCCGCGTCGCTCGGGGCGCTCGCCCGCCTCGACGCCGGCCACGTGCTGCTTCGCGACGGGGTCACGCTGCCCGCCGCGCGTTCCGTCGTGGAGGACGAGGACGGGCGCGAGCGCTCGGCGCGTACGGTCGTGCCCGGCCCGGTGCTCGCGGGGCTTCGCGACGCCGCGGCGCGCGCCATCGCGGCCGTCTCCGGCCCCGACGAGGAACCGCTCGGCCGGCTGTTCGAGCGCGTGGGCTCGGCGCTCCTCGGCGAGGATCTCCTCGCGACCGGCGACCCCGCCTCGGTGCGTGCGCGCGCCGAGCTCGAGAAGCTCTCGAGCGAGCTGCCGGCGGCCTGGCGCGCGACGCGGGACGAGGTCGCGAAGCTGCTCGCCGACTCGTTCCGTGACGCCGCCTCGGCTCCGGTCGGCGGCGCCGGCGCGGGCATCCAGGTGCTCACCGTCACCGAGGCGCGCGGCCGCACCTTCGACCACCTCTTCCTGGTCGGGCTCAACCTCGGTCTGTGGCCGCGGCCGATCCGCGAGGACGCGCTGCTGCCGGACGACCTGCGCTCGACCCTGCGCGCGGTCCTGCCCGACCTGCCGGTCAAGGACGAGAGCCTGCGCGAGGAGGAGCTGCTGCTCGGGCAGCTGCTCGCCGCCGCGCCGGCCGTGACCGTCTCGTACTGCAAGACCGACGACGACGGGGCCGTGCTCGCCGGCTCGCCGCTCCTGGGCCCGCTCGCGCGCGCGACGGTGGGGCTCGCCGCGCTCGAAGCGGCTCGGGAGGACCCGATCGCGCCGGTGCTGCCGGCGCCGCTCTCGGCCATCGACCGGACGCTCGCGGTCGCCCGGGAACGCCATTCGCTCGCGCGCGCCCGCCGCCTCTGGGTGCGCTCGCTGCCGCTGGCGCTCGCCGAGGCGCGCGCCGAGATCCGCAGTCCCGTCGATGCGTCCGCGCTGGCGGCGGCCCGGGCCCGGATCCTGCTCGAGGTCGATCCCGACCTGGCGACGCCCGAAGGGCGCCGCGTCGCGCAGGCGACCGGTCCCTTTCTCGGCCAGCTGGGAGCGGGTGCGGTGCCCGCGGACCCGCTCTGGGCCACCACGCTCGAGGCCTACGCGCGCTGCCCCTGGCAGACGCTGCTCCGTCGCGTCCTGCGGCTCGAGCGGCGGCGCGAGCCCGCGAGCGACCTGCCGGATCCGGGCCTGCCCCTCCTGCTCGGGCGGCTGGTCCACGACGCCCTCGAGAAGATCGTGGACGACGCGGCGCCGGCCCCACGGAGCCGTCTCGAGGAAGCGCTCGCCGCCGGACCCTTCGGCGCCCCCTGGCCCGCACCGCGCGAGCTTCGCCGCGACCTGCGCCGGCTCGCCGCGCACCTGCTCGAGCGGGAAGGACTCGCCTCCTGGCGCCTCGAGGAGCCGCTCATCGAGGACGCGCTGGCTCTGCTCGAACGCGCGCGGCAGGACTGGCTGAGCGCCGGAGGCGAGCTCGAGGTCCTGGGCGCCGAGCTCGAGGGCACGGTCGAGCTGCGCGATCTCTCGGAGCGCGTGCGCCGCCTCTCCTTTCGCGTCGATCGGGCCGACCCCGGGGCGGGCGGCCCGATCCTGACCGACTACAAGACCGGCAAGAGGCCCGGCGATTCGCCCGCCCATTTCCCGCGCGAGATCGCAGCCGGCCGCTTCCTCCAGGCTGGCGCCTATCTCGCCGTCGCGGCTCCGCACGGCCGCGCCCGCTACCTCCATCTCGACCCCGACGAGGAGCGCGGCGGGCTCTACGAGCCGGAGGATCCGGAGGCGGCGAGAGCGGCGTTCGCGGAGGTCGCGGCGCTGCTGTTCGAGGGCTGGGCCGCGGGCCTGTTTCCGCCGCGTGTGGTGGAGCCCGATCGCAACGAGGAGCCGAGGGCCTGCGCGGATTGCGACGTCCGCGAGGCCTGCGTGCGTGGCGACTCCGGCCAGCGGCGGCGGCTCTTCGAATGGGGAGCGTCCACGGTGGATCGGCCGCCCGAGCCGGACCTGGAGCGCCGGCTCTGGCGCCTGCCGGTCCGGCCCCCGGCCGGGTCGCGGAGGAGAGCGTGAGCGAGCGCGCTCCACTCGCCGACGGCGCCGCCCGCCGGCGAGCGGTCGCCGACTTCTCGCGACCGCTCGCGGTGGAGGCCGGCGCCGGTTCCGGCAAGACCACGACGCTCGCGCGCCGAATCGTCGCCTGGCTGCTCGGCCCGGGCTGGGAGGGCGCGGCGAGCGAGCTCGCGGAGCGCGGCGGCGGCGCCCCCGCGGAGGAGATCGCGGGGCTGGCCGCCTCGGGCGTGGTCGCGCTGACCTTCTCGGAGAAGGCCGCCCACGAGATGTCCGAAAAGGTGGTCGACCTGCTCGGCGCGCTCGAAGCCGCGCTCGCGAACGGGGCGGACTCCGATCGGCTGCGTGGCGAGCCGGACTGGGACTGGCTGCCCGACCTCGGCGCGCGAGCACTCGCTCGCGTGCGCGCGACGCTCTCCCGCCTCGACGGCCTCGCCCTGCGCACCATCCACTCCTACTGCCTCGGCCTGCTCGCGCGCCATCCCTTCGAGGCCCGGCTCCACCCGGGCTTTGCGGTGGACGCCGACGGCACGCGCGCGCGCGCCGCGATCTTCGAGGTCCTCTCGGTGCGCCTGCCCGAGGCCTTCGCCGCGGGCGAGGAGTCCGCGCTGCGCCGGCTCGCGCTCGCCGGAGGGGTCGACAGCGCCGCGCTCGCCGAGGCGCTCCAGCGCGCCCTCGCGGGCGGCCTGACCTCGGCAGACCTCGCCGGCGACCCCTTCTCCGCGCCGGCCATCGTGGCCCTGGCCGCACGCCTCGGCGCAGCGGCTGACGCGCTCGCCGCCGAGCTGCCGCCGCTCGACGCGATTCCGAAGGGCTCGAAGATCGCGCGTGCTCTCGGCGAAGCGCTCCCCGCCTTGCGTCCAGCGCTCGAGGCGGTGACGACGACCGGCCCCGGAGCGCTCGCTGCCCTCCAGCGCCTCGCGACGGCCGAGGCCGGGCCGGCGGCCGCCGTCCGGCGCTTCGGCGCGCGCTCCGCGAACGCGGTCGGCGAGGGCGAGCGCGAAGCGCTCGGTTCCGCGCTCGAAGACTGCCTCGAGCGAGCGGTGCTCCTGACGCGCCTCCTCGACCACGTCGCGGCCCTCGATCCCGCCGCCTGGCGCGCGGCACGCGATGCGTTCTCGCCCCTGCTCGGAGAGGTCCGCGAGCGCCTGCGCCGGGAAGGCGCGCTCTCCTTCCAGGAGCTGCTCGCCGCCGCCGACCGCCTGCTCGCCGACGAGAGCGTGGCGCGCCGCGAGCGCCGCCGTATCCGCCAGTTTCTGGTCGACGAGTTCCAGGACACCGACGAGCTGCAGTGCCGCCTGGTCGAGCGACTCGCCCTCGATGGCGAGCCCGCCGAGCGCCCCGGCCTGTTCGTGGTCGGCGACCCGAAACAGTCCATCTACGGCTGGCGCAGCGCCCGTCTCGACGCCTACGAGGCGTTCCTCGCGCGGCTCGTCGCGCAGGGTGGAGAGCGGCTCGAGCTGACCGTCAACTTCCGTTCCGACCGGCCGCTGCTCGCCGAGGTCAATGCACTGATCGCGCAGGTCATGGTGCCGGAGGCCGGCCTGCAGCCGAGCTACGTCGCGCTCCAGCCCGGGCCCGAGGCCGGCGACGGGGCCGCGGCGCGCTCGGCGGACGCGGCCCCGGTCGAGGTCTGGCCCTCCGCCGCGGCCGATGCGCTGCGTGGCCAGCCGACGTCGACCTCCGCGGCCACCTCGGCGCGCCTCGAGGCGGCGGCCATCGCGCGCGATCTCGCCGAGCGGCGCCTGCGCCGAGCCGAGGCCAGCTGGTCCGAGCGTGCCCTGCTCTTCCGGTCCGGCGACGTCGACGAGTACCTGCGCGCCCTGCGCGAGGCGGACATCCCGTTCGTGGTCGAGAAGGACCGGTCCTTCTATCGTCGCCGTGAGGTCGTCGACGCGGTCGCGCTCGTGCGCGCCGTGCTCGACCCGGCCGACGGCCTCGCCTTCGTGACCCTGTTGCGCGCCCCTTTCGTCGGCGTGCCGGACGCGGCGCTGCTGCCGCTCTGGCGGCGCGGCGTCCCCGCTCTCGTGGCCACCCTCGAAGGACCCGACGAGCCGCTCCTCGAGCGCTTGCGCGCAGAGCTCACCGCGGTCGCGGGCGAGCTGCCACCGGTGCCCGGCCTCGAGCGCGTCGCGGGCTGGGAGCTCTCCGCGGCGGCCGCGCTCGAGGCCCTCGCGCACGCCCGCGGGGCGGCCCACCTGCTGCCGGCCGACCAGTTCGTCGAGACGCTCCGGCGGCTCTTCCTGCCCGAAGCGACGACCGCGGCCCGTTACCTCGGCGCCTTCGGCCTCGCCAACCTGGACCGTTTCTTCCGGGAGCTCGCCGCCGACCTCGACGCTGCCGGCGGCGATCGTCAGGCAGTGCTGCGCGAGCTCCGCTTGCGCCTGCGCGACGAGGCCGAGGACGCCGAGAGCCGCCCCCCGGGGACCGCCGCGGACGCCGTCCGCGTCCTCACCGTGCACTCCGCCAAAGGGCTCGAGTTCGACGAGGTCTACCTGCCCGCCCTGACCCGGCGCGGCCGCCCGAGAAACCACGAGGAAGCCCTGGTCGCCGAACGCCTCGACGGGCGCTTCGAGCTGCGACTGTTCGGGCTCGCCACGCCCGCCTTCGACCGCGTCGTCGAGCGCCGCCTCCGGCTCGAGCGCGCCGAGTCCGTGCGCCTGCTCTACGTCGCCATGACCCGCGCCCGTCACCGGCTGGTCCTCGCCGGCAACACCTCTGCCCGCGGCGGGGCGGCCGGCTCGCTCTGGTCGATCGCCTGGTCGGGCTGGCAGGCGCTCGGCCGCGGCTTCGAGGCGCGGACAGCCGAGCTCGTCGAGCGGGCCGAGCACCGGGAGACGCACTCCGGCGACCTCGTCCTCCACCTGCCCGCGCTCGACACTCGGGCAGCGCCGGCACCGGCGGCGGCGCCCCGAACGCCGGAGCCCGACTTCGAAGTGATCGAGGCCGAGGCCCGCGAAGTCGCGCTCCGTCGCGAGCGGGCGCGCGCGCGGTCCGCGCGCGCCCGGCTCGACCGCGCCAGCCACGTCGCCGGCTTCGAGCCCGAGCCGATGCTCGCCGAGGACCATGCGGAAGTCGAGGAGCTCGGCCGCTCTCTGGCCCGCGCGCGCGGCACCGCGCTCCACCGGGCGCTCGAGCTCGCCCCTGCCGCCGCGCTCGACGCCGCCGGCTGGCGCGCCCGTGCGGCCGCGACGTGGCGCGCCGAGAGGCCGGGCGCCGCGCCGGCCGAGCTCGCCTCGCTCGACGCCGATCTCGACCGCCTGCTCGCGTCCGCGCTCTGGGCCCGCCTCGCCGGCCTCGCGCCTCACGTCCTCGCCCGCGAGCTGCCGCTCGTCGTCGCGGCGGACGAAGAGAGCGAGACCGGCCCCGTGGACGGCTGGGCCGGGGCGCTCGACCTGCTCTACCGCGACGCGGGAAGCGGCGAGATCGTCGTCGCCGACTTCAAGTCCGATGCCGTCTCCGGCGATCCAGCGGCCGCGGAGAAGGTCGCCCGTTACGCCCCGCAGCTCCGGCTCTACGGCGAGGCCGTACGCTCCGCCCTGGGGCTCGCGCGCCCGCCGCGCCTGGAGCTCTGGCTGCTCGCGCTCGACCGCGTCGAGGTCGTGCCGCCCGCCGACACGGCCGCGCGTTGACGGAACGGCCGGTGCGCCGGTAGTTTGCCCGGACCATGCCCCTGACTTATTCCTCGTACCTCAAGCTCGACGCCCTGCTCGATTGCCAGCATCCGCTCTCCCAGGGCCCCGAGCACGACGAAATGCTGTTCATCGTCATCCACCAGGTCTACGAGCTCTGGTTCAAGCAGATGCTGCACGAGGTCGATTTCCTGATCGACAACCTGGCCGGAGACGACCTGCCCGCGGTCTACGCCACGCTCAAGCGGCTGCTGACCGTCCTCAAGGTCCAGGTCGCGCAGATCGACATCCTCGAGACCATGTCGCCGGTTTCCTTCCTCTCCTTCCGCGATCGGCTGGAGGCCGCGTCGGGCTTCCAGTCCGTGCAGTTCCGGGAGCTCGAGTTCGTGCTCGGCAAGCGCGACGCGCGCGTGCTCGGAGCCCATGCCCCGGGCTCGCCCGAGCGCGCCCGGCTCGAGCTGAGGCTCGCCGAGCCGAGCCTCTGGGACGTCTTCGTCGCCTTCCTCCACCGCCACGGCTACGAGGTCCCGGAGGCCCTGCTCGCGCGCGACCGGACGAGGTCGAACCCGGAGACCGTCGCGCTCCACCCGATCCTGCTCGAGATCTACCGCCGGCGGCCCGACCTGGCGCAGATCTGCGAGCGGCTCGTGGATCTCGACGAGGGCCTCCAGGAGTGGCGCTACCGGCACGTCAAGATGGTCGAGCGCACGATCGGAAGCAAGCCCGGCACCGGCGGCTCGGCCGGCGCCGCCTACCTGCGCTCGACCCTCTTCCAGGCGCTCTTCCCGGACCTGTGGGCGATCAGGGCGGAGCTGTGAGCCTCTCGCTCCACGACCTCGTCGCACCGCCCAACGCGCTGGCGCGGCACTACTCCGGCTTCCGCGTCGGCGAGCGGATCCTGCTCTCCGGCCACTCGCACCAAGCCTGGCCGGACGTCGCCCTCGCGGGCCAGGTCGAAGCCTTCGAGGACGCCGCGCGCGACGTCGACGACAAGTGGGTGCGCGCCTTCGCCAAGGCCGAGCGCGTGCGCGAGGGCTACCGCACGCTGCTCGGCGAGCCCGGCGGCGCGATCGCGCTCGGCCCGGCGACCCACGACCTGCTGGTCAAGCTGCTCTCGGCGCTGCCCTGGGGCGCGCGGCGGCGGATCGTCACCACCGAGGGCGAGTTCCACGCCATGCGCCGCCAGCTCACCGCCCTGGAGCAGCAGGGTTTCGAGGTCGTCCGCGCGGCGGTCGACCCGATCGAGACCCTCGCCGAGCGCCTCGCCGCCGGGAGCGACGAGCGCACGCTGGTGACGTTCGTGTCGGCGGTCCTGTTCGAGACGGCGCGCATCGTCCCCGGCCTGGATCGCCTGGCGGCCGCCTGCGAGCACCGCGGCGTGCCGCTGGTCGTGGACGCCTACCATGCGCTGAACGTGATCCCGTTCGAGCTCTCGCGGCTGGGTCTCGCGAGCGCCTTCGTGACCGGCGGCGGCTACAAGTACCTCCAGCTCGGCGAGGGCAACGCCTTCCTGCGCCTGCCGCCTGGCTTCGACGGTCGGCCGGCGATCACCGGCTGGTTCGCGGAGTTCGACGCGCTCTCGGCGCCCAGGACGCCGCGCGACCTGCCCTGGGGCCCACCGGCGTCCCGTTTCGCCGGCGCCACCTACGACCCGACCAGCCACTACCGGGCGGCGCGGGTCTTCGACTTCTTCGCCGAGAACGGGCTGACGGCCGGCTTCTTGAGCCGGGTCTACCGCCATCAGGTGGCGCGCCTCGCCGAGGGCTTCGACGCGCTCGGACTGGACGAGCGCGTGGTGACCCGCGACCGGTCGACGCGTCTGGAGCAGCTCGGCGGCTTCCTCGCGCTCGAGAGCCCGCGCGCCGGCGACCTGCGCCGCGAGCTCAACCGCCGCGGCGTCTTCTGCGACCACCGCGGCTGCGCCTGGGTCCCGCGCCCTATCTGAGCGACGCCCAGCTCGAGGCCGGCCTCGCCCAGCTCGGCGAGATCGTCCGCGCGGCGCGCTGAGCCGGGCGCCTCACCAGCGCCCCGACGCCCCGCCGCCGCCGAAGGAGCCGCCGCCGCCCGAGAAGCCGCCGCCCCCCCCGAAGCCGCCCCCGCCGAAACCGCCGCCGCCCCAGCCGCCGCCCCAG
>JAFNAE010000221.1 GCA_017860005.1 Acidobacteriota bacterium
CGCACGATCGGCGGCACGACCTACAAGGTCCACCTCGACGGCTACGACCTCGGTCCGGCGCTGCGCGGCGAGGCGCCCTGGCCGCGCAAGGAGTTCATCTACTGGACCGACGACGGCAGCGTCGCGGCGCTGCGCTACGGCAACTGGAAGATCACCTTCCTCGAGCAGCAGGCCGAGGGTCTCAAGGTCTGGCAGGAGCCCTTCACGCCGCTGCGCGCCCCGAAGATCACCAACCTGCGCATGGATCCGTTCGAGCGCGCCGAGGAGGAGAACGCCATGGGCTACCAGCGCTGGTACATGGAGCGCATGTTCGTGATCGCCCCCGCCGGCGCCTACGTCGGCCAGTGGCTGCAGAGCTTCCGCGATTTCCCGCCCCGTCAGAAGCCGGGCAGCTTCAACCTCGACCGCGTGATGGAGGCGGTGATGGGCGGCTCCAAGCAGTAGCGCCACACGGATCGCAGGGTCCGATCAACATTCCGGGGCCGCATTCGTGCAATCGACGCGTGCGGCCCTCTCTCTCTCCAGGGGGAAGCGATGGAATCCCGACTCCTCGACTGCCGATGGTTGGCAGTCGCCTCGTGCCTGTCGATCCTCACCGCATCGGCCGCGCAGGCCTCCGATCCGCTGCCGTCGTGGAACGACGGCGCAGCAAGGCAGTCGATCGTCACCTTCGTGGAGAGGGTGACAGAGCCGGGCTCGGCGGACTTCGTTCCGCCCGCCGAGCGCATCGCCGTGTTCGACAACGACGGCTGTCTCTGGGCCGAGCAGCCGATGTACTTTCAGGCGTACTTCATCTTCGACCGCATCCAGACCCTTGCGCCGCAGCATCCGGAGTGGAAGGCGAAAGAGCCGTTCGCTTCGGTGCTCCGGGGCGACGTGAAGGGAGCTCTCGCCGCGGGCGAGCACGGTCTGCTCGAGATGGCGATGGCCACCCACGCCGGCACGACGACCGAGGAGTTCGACCGGATCGTCACCGACTGGATCACCACCGCGAGGCGGCGGCATCGAGTTCATGCGCCCCTGGGCCGAGCGCGTCTACGGCATTCCGCCGGAGCAGGTCGTGGGCTCCAGCATCCAGACGAAGTATGAGATCCGCAACGGCAAGCCGGTGCTCGTCCGCCTTCCCGAGGTGAACTTCATCGACGACAAGGAGGGCAAGCCGGTCGGCATCCAGCAGCACATCGGCCGCCGCCCGGTCGCCGCCTTCGGCAACTCCGACGGCGATCTGCAGATGCTGCAGTGGACGACTGCCGGCACCGGCCCGCGCTTCGCGCTCTACGTCCACCACGACGACGACGCCCGCGAGTGGGCCTACGACCGTACATCGCACATCGGAAAGCTCGACAAGGGGCTCGACGAGGCGAGAGCGAAAGGCTGGACCATCGTCAGCATGAAAGACGACTGGAAGACCGTCTTCCCGTCGGCGCGCAGGTAGGATCGGGGTAACCCAGAGACGTTGCCGGAGTGATGATGAGAATGGAAGCCCGAATCGCTGCCGTCCTGCTGCTCTTCGCACTGCCCGTCCTCGCCCAGGACCCCTGCCCCTGCCCGGAGCCGGCACCGCCCCCGCCGCCGCTGTGGACCGGCTCGCTCGGTTTCTCCTACCTCGCGACCAGCGGCAACAGCGACAGCCAGACTCTCGGCCTGACCGCGCTCCTGGCTCGCCAGCCGACGCCCTGGGGGCTCGAGATCTCGGCCGCCGTCAACAGCGCGGAGTCGGAGGGCGAGAAGACCGCCGAGCGGGTCCTCGCGGGCCTGCGCGGCAAGCGCGCCTTCGGTGAGCGCTGGGAGGCGTTCGGCGGCCTCTCCTGGGAGCAGGACGAGTTCGCCGGCTTCGACTCGCGCACGATCGTCGAGGCGGGCGGGCTGTTCAAGGCGATCGTCTCGGAACGCCACCTGCTCGCCTTCGACGCCGGCCTCACCTGGACCTCGGAGGACCCGGTGATCGGCGCCACGCTCGACTCCTTCGGCGCGGTCGCCGGCCTCGACTGGGTCTGGAAGCTCTCGAAGAGCGCCACCTTCCGCGAGCGCCTGCTCGGCTACCCGAATTTCGACGAGAGCTCCGACTGGCGCGTGCGCTCCGAGACGACGCTCGAGGCCGCGCTCGCCTCGAGCTGGGCGCTGCGCGCTTCCTACCTCTTCACCCGCGACAACCTGCCGGCCCCCGGCTTCGAGAAGGACGACGCGACGACCTCGGTCTCCCTGGTCTGGAAGCGCTGAGGCGCCGGCGGCGCCGCTCCCGCCGCGGCCGAGCGAGCCCGGCGCGCGCCCGATCCGCCTCGTGAAGTTCGGGTGAACCTGCCGCTCAGGTCTCGAGCGCTTGCTGCTCGAGCGCGCGGGCGCCGGGCCTCCCCGCCGCGCGGCGCCCGGACCGCCGGGCATCGACCGAGAGGAGCCCGGCGCCGAGCGTGGCGAGCGCGAGCAGGCCGCCCAGGATGGCGACGTTCTTGAGCGCCTGGACCTGCTGCATCTGGGCCGCGGCCGCTTCGAGACCGATCGGGTTGTGGAAGAAGATCGTGGTCGGGACGAGGAAGAGCGCGAGACCCAGGGCGGCCTGGCGCGTGAAGAGCCCGGCGGCGAGCGCCAGGCCGCCGGCAAGCTCGGCCACTCCGGCCAGGATCGCGAGCAGCATCGGCGCCGGCAGGTCCTTCGCCGCGATGTAGGCGGCCGTGCCCTCCGGGCCGGCGAGCTTGCCCCAGCCGGAGACGATGAAGATTGCTGCCAGCGCGAGGCGGGCGGCGAGGGCTCCGTAGCGATGCAGCTTGTCGTTCATGGCTGTTCTCCTGGTGGCGCTCGAGCTCGGGTCCCGATGGCTCACGCGGCCTGGGTCGCGGCCTGGCGCACGGCCTCGACTTCGATCTCGATCTCGACTTTGTCGCCGACCATGACGCCGCCGGCCTCGAGCACCTGATTCCAGGTCAGCCCGAACTCCTTGCGCTCGATCGCGGTCCTGGCCGCGAACCCGGCGCGGACGTTGCCCCAGGGATCCTGGGTCTGGCCGGTGCTCTCGACGTCCAGGGCGACCTCGCGCGTCACGCCGTGGAGGGTTAGCAAACCGATCAGGCGGAAACGATCGTCGCCGGACGGCTCGAGGCGCGCAGTCCGGAAGGTCATCTCGGGGTAGGTCGCGACGTCGAGGAAATCGGCGGACTTCAGGTGGGCGTCGCGGTCGGCGACACCGGTCTCGATCGAGGCCGTGTCGATCGTCACCTCGACCGTCGCACGGGCGAAGTCGCCGTCGGGCACTGTCAGCGCACCGGTCCAGCGGCTGAACTGCCCGCGCACCTTGGCGATCACCAGGTGCCGGACCGCGAAGTGGATGCCCGAGTGGGCGCTGTCGATCTGCCAGGTCTGGGTGGTCATGGGGTCTCTCCTCGTGGCTCGGGCCCGTCATTGGGCGCGATCCAGGAGAGAGCAGGGCGCGTGCCATGCTTGACTAGTCAATGAATACCATGACTTGCATGCCGGGGCGCCCGCTGCCTCAGATCAATCTGATACACTCGTCTCTCACAATGATCGGAGGCGCGGGGATGCGCGCGATCGACCTGGACCTGCGGGAGCTGCTCGCCTTCGAGCCCAAGGGGGGCGTGATCCGGTTCGCCGGCGAGCGCGCCCTCCTGCTCGACGCGGTCGCGCTCGGCCTGCTCCGGCGCGAGCTGATCGAGACGCTGGGCGTGACGGGAGCACGCGGGGTCCTCACCCGCTTCGGCTACTTCCACGGCTGGCGCACCGCGGAGACGTTGCACGAGGCCCTGAGCTGGGACGACGAAGACCAGTGGAAGTGGGCCGGCGGGCGGCTGCACACGCTGCAGGGGCTGGTCATCGTCGAACCTCCGGCGCGAGACATGCGCCGGGATCCGAAGGCCCTCGCCGAATCGGTCTGGCACGAGTCCTACGAAGCGGAGCAGCACCTCCTCCATCTCGGCCGCGCCGAGACGCCGGTCTGCTGGTCGCTCACCGGCTTCGCCAGCGGCTACCTCTCCCGCGTCCACGGCCGCGAGGTCTTCTGCCTCGAGACGCGTTGCCGCGGCAAGGGAGACAGCGTCTGCCAGATCGTCGCCCGCGCGCGCGAGGACTGGGACGAGGAGGCTGCCGGCGAGCTCGTCTACTACCAGAAGGAGTGCCTCGACGCGGCGCTGGCGACGGTCACCGGCGAGCTCAAGCGCGTGGAGCGCAAGCTGCGGTCGCGGCGCCAGGTGCTCGGACCCGCGACGGCGACCGCGCTCGACGCCTCCGGCCTGATCGTCCGCAGCGGCGCGATGGCGCGCACGCTCGACCTCGCGCGCCGGGTGGCGCAGGTCGATTCGATGGTGCTCCTGACCGGCGAGAGCGGCGTCGGCAAGGAGCGCATCGCGCGCTTCATCCACGAGGAGTCGGCCCGGACCGGCGGGCCCTTCATCGCGATCAACTGCGGCGCCGTACCGGAGGGTCTGCTCGAGTCGGAGCTGTTCGGGCATGCCAAGGGCTCGTTCACCGGAGCCGCCCAGGACCGCCCGGGGCTCTTCGAGGCCGCCCAGGGCGGCACGCTCCTGCTCGACGAGATCGGCGAGGTGCCCCCCGCCATGCAGGTGAAGCTCCTGCGTGCCCTGCAGGAACGGGAGGTGCGGCGGGTCGGCGAGAACCGGAGCCGCCGGTTCGACGCGCGCGTCCTGGCCGCCACCAACCGCGACCTCGCCGCGGAGGTCCACGCCGCGAGGTTCCGTCAGGATCTCTACTACCGGATCCGCGTCGTCGAGATCCGCGTGCCGCCGCTGCGCGAGCGGCGCGACGACGTCCTTCCGCTCGCCCGGGCCTTCCTGGCGAGCGCCGCCGAGCGCATGGGCCGCAAGGTGAGCGGCTTCACCCCGGAGGCCGCCCATCGCCTGCTCGGCTACGGCTGGCCGGGCAACGTCCGCGAGCTCGAGAACGCGGTCGAGCGGGCCGTGGTGCTGACGCGCGGCGCCCGCGTCGAGCTCCAGGACCTCCCCGAGGAGATCGGGCTCACGGTGCCGAGCTTCGCGCCGCCGGGCAGGGTCCGCAAGCTCGACGAAGTGGAGCGCGAACACATCCAGTCGGTCCTGCGCGCCGCCGGCGGCAATCGCGCGCTGGCCGCCGCCCAGCTCGGCATCGGAACCGCCACGCTCTACCGGAAGCTTACCATCGCCTCATGCGCGGCCCGCGCCCCGCCGGCGCCTCGGTCTGGGTCGTTCCGGCGCTCGCGCTCGCCGCGGTCCTGCCGCTCTGGAGCGGCGATTTCCCGCCGCTGACCGACCTGCCACAGCACGCGGCGCAGATCTCGATCCTGCGCCACTGGCGCGATCCCGCCTGCGGCTACCCCGACCTCTACCAGATCTGGTGGCTGACCCCCAACGGGCTCGCCTATGCGCTCGCCTGGGCGCTGTCCTGGCTGATGAGCGTCACCACGGCCCTGCGCGTCGTGTTGAGCCTCGCCGTCCTCGCGCTGGCGCTCGCCACCGCGCGCCTGGCGCGCGAGGTCGGTGGCGACCCCTGGTGGGGACTGCTGATGCTGCCGCTCGCCTACGGCTTCCCGATGTCCTTCGGCTTCCTCGGCTTCGTCGTCGCCGCACCCGGCGTCGTCGCCCTGCTCGGACCGGGACTGCGCTACGCGCGAGCGCCGACGCTCGCGCGCGGTCTCGGGCTCGGGCTCGCCTGCGCCGCGCTGTTCTTCGCGCACATCCTGGCGCTGGTCTTCGCCCTGATCCTGCTCTCCGGCCTGGTCGTCGCCGAGGCGCCGGCGCTGCGCGCCTGGCCGCGGCGGTTGGCGCCCTTCCTCCTCGCCCTGCCGCTGCCGTTCGCCTGGTGGTGGCAGACCTCGCGCGCGCCGGTCGCACCCGCTCTGGGGATCCTCTACCTGGGCGGATTCGACCGCCTCTGGGAGCTGCCCTCGGTGATGACCGGCCTTCCGGACCGGCGCTGGGCGGCGCTCGCCGTGGCGCTCCTGCTCGCCAGCCTCGCCGCCGCGCGGCCGCGCTTCACCCGCGCACGCGCGCGCTGGCTGCCGTTCGCGGCGACGCTCGCCATCGTGCTGCTCGCGCCCAACTACACCACCGGCGTCTCGTACCTGGCCCCCCGCTTCGGGTACTACCTGTTCCCCACCCTGATCTTCGCGCTCGAGCGACGCGAGATTCCGGCGGAGCGCGGCCGGTCGCGGGCGCCGCTCGCCGCCGTCGCGCTGCTCCTCGCGGTCGGCGTGGAGCTCCGTTTCCTCGGCATGGCGCGCGAGGGCGAAGGTCTCGCCGGCGTGCTCGCGGCGGCGCCCGCCGGGGGCCGCCTGCTCTACCTCGCCTACGATCGGGGCAGCCGGTACTCGAACGACACACCCTTCCTGCACTCGGGAATGCTCTACGCCGTCGAGCGCTGCGGCGTCGCCGAGCGGACGTTCGCGCGGGGCTACCAGCAGCCGGTGCGCTACCGCCCCGGCCGCGTCGAGCCACTGCCCGACCTGATCGAGTACGCGCCCTACCGCTTCCGCTGGGACCAGCACGGTGGCGCCGGCTTCGACCTCTTCCTCGTCCGCTCCGCCGGCGCGCCCGACCTGGCCCGCATCGCCGGCGGCCAGGGTCGCCTGGCGCTGCGCGCCCACGCGGGCCGCTGGTGGCTCTAC
>JAFNAE010000089.1 GCA_017860005.1 Acidobacteriota bacterium
CCTGGCCGCCACGCTCGCCGAGGGCGTGCGCCGGCTCGGGCACCGGCTGCCCGCGGAGCCGTTCTTCGACACGCTCGCGGTCGGCCTCGCCGAGGGCGGCGCGGACGAGGTGCTCACCCGCGCCCTGGAGCGCGGCATCAACCTGCGCAAGCTGGACGACCGGACGGTGGGGATCGCGCTCGACGAGACGGTCGGGCGCGAGGACGTGGCCGACCTGCTGGCGGTGCTCGGCGGCGACTCACTCGATCCCGACCAGCTCGCGGCCGCGGCGAAGCCGGACCTTCCCGCGCCGCACGCGCGCACTTCGCCGGCGCTCGCCCACGAGGTCTTCCGCCGCTACCACACCGAGCACGAGATGCTGCGCTACCTGCGCCGCCTCGAGGCGCGCGACCTCTCGCTCGCGCACTCGATGATCCCGCTCGGCTCGTGCACCATGAAGCTCAACGCCACGGTCGAGATGGCGCCGCTGTCCTGGCCCGAGCTCGCCGACCTTCATCCCTTCGCGCCCGTCGAGCAGGCGGCCGGCTACCTCGAGATCGTGCGCGACCTCGAGCGCTGGCTCGCTGAAGTGACCGGTTTCTCGGCCGTCTCGCTGCAGCCGAACGCCGGCGCCCAGGGCGAGTACACGGGCCTGCTCGTGATCCGCGCCTGGCACCGCTCGCGCGGCGAGGGCCACCGCCGGGTCTGCCTGATTCCGGTCTCCGCCCACGGTACCAACCCGGCGTCGGCGGTGATGGCGGGGATGAAGGTGGTGGTGGTCGCCTGCGACGAGCACGGCAACATCGACGTCGGCGACCTGGCGGCCAAGGCCGAGGCGAACGCCTCGGAGCTGGCCGCCCTGATGGTCACCTACCCGTCCACCCACGGCGTGTTCGAGGCGGCGATCCGCGAGATGTGCGAGATCGTCCACCGGTTCGGGGGACAGGTCTACCTCGACGGCGCCAACATGAACGCCCAGGTCGGCCTCTGCCGCCCTGGCGACTTCGGCGCCGACGTCTGCCACCTGAACCTCCACAAGACCTTCTGCATCCCGCACGGCGGCGGCGGTCCGGGCATGGGCCCGATCGCCGTGGCGCCGCACCTGGCGCCCTTCCTGCCCGGGCACCCGGTGGTGCCGATCGGCGGCGAGCGCTCGATCGGCCCGGTCGCCGCGGCGCCCTACGGCAGCGCGCTGGTGCTCGCGATCCCGTGGATGTACATCGGCCTGATGGGCGGCGACGGCCTGACGCGCGCGACCGAGATGGCGATCCTCAACGCCAACTACCTCGCGGCCCGCCTCGAGGGGCACTACCACGTGCTCTACCGGGGCGAGCAGGGACGCGTCGCGCACGAGTTCATCGTCGACCTGCGGCCGTTCAAGGCGAGCGTGGGCATCGAGGCGGAGGACGTCGCCAAGCGGCTCATGGATTTCGGCTTCCACGCGCCGACCATGTCCTTCCCGGTGGTGGGTACGCTGATGATCGAACCCACCGAGAGCGAGTCGAAGCGCGAGCTCGACCGCTTCTGCGACGCGATGATCGCCATTCGCGAGGAGATCCGGGCGATCGAAGAGGGGCGGATGGACCGCAAGGACAACCCGCTCAAGCACGCGCCGCACACCGCGCAGGTGGTGGCGGGCGAGAGCTGGAACCGGTCCTACAGTCGCGACCAGGCGGCGTTCCCGCGGCCCTGGGTGCGCGACGGCAAGTTCTGGCCGTCGGTGTCGCGCATCGACAACGTGTGGGGAGACCGCAACCTGGTCTGCCTCTGCCCGCCGGTCGAGGAGTACGCCTCGCGCTGAGGCGCGCCAGGCCCGGCGCGCCTAGCGCGCGGCGCCACCGGCCCCTCGGTTAGACAGGCGCTGGTGCCGGGACGGAACCGGCCCGGGCCCGGCAGGGGCCGGGCTCGATATCGTCGGAGCGTGGCCGGCCGCGCCAGCTCCGCCCGGGGAGATCGCCTGCTGCTGCGCACCGAGTCGGTGGTGGGCGGCTTCTTCCTGGCCACCTGGGTGGTGGCCGGCCTCTACGTGGCGGGGTGGCTCGAGCCGCCGGGCCTCGCCCTCTCCTTCTACGGGCTGTTCAGCTTCGCGGGCGCCTTCGGCTGGGTGATGGGCAACCTCCTCGTGCTGCGCCGGCGCTCGCTGGCCGGCGCGCTGCCCGCCGTCCGGCGCCGCTTCCTCGCGCTCTATCTGCTCCTGCCCGCGGGCCTGGTGGCGCTCGTGCGGGCCATGGCGCCGGTCGAGCTGCGTCGCGCCGCGCCCCTCGCCGGCTTGCTGGCGCTCTCGATCTATCTCGTCTTCTTCTTCGTGCCCTGGTCGCTGCGCCCGCGCACCCCTCGGGGCGGACCGCCGCGCGCGCCGCGGCGCTGAGTCGCCGCGCCGGCGCCGCCCGGAGTGCGCGAGGCGTCGGGTAGACTCGATGGCCACTTCTCGCACGGGAGGGCAACGAGTGACGGACGAGCACGGAGTCGCGATTCGGCGTCAGGCCGGGGCTCCGGCGATGCGCACGGTCGCGGTCTTCTGCGGCTCCAGGCTCGGCCATCGGACGGCCTTCCGCGACGCGGCGGCCGCCTTCGGGCGCGCCGCGGCCGGACGCGGTCTGACTATCGTCTACGGGGGCGGCAACGTCGGCCTGATGGGCGTGCTCGCGGACGCGGTGCTCGCCGCCGGCGGTGAGATCGTGGGCGTCATCCCGAGGTTCCTGATGGAGCGCGAGGTCGGCCACGCCGGGGTGACGCGCCTGCTGCGCGTCGATTCCATGCACGAGCGCAAGGCGCGCATCGGTGAGCTCGCCGACGCCTTCGTCGCCCTGCCCGGCGGCCTCGGCACTCTCGAGGAGTTGTTCGAGGTCTGGACCTGGAACCTCCTGGGCCTGCACGCGAAGCCCTGCGGCCTGCTCGACGTCGAGGGCTATTTCGGTCCCCTGGTCCAGTTCCTCGATCGCACCGTCGAGGAGGGCTTCGTCTCCGCCGGCCATCGCGCGATCCTCGCCGTCGAGTCGGACCCGGAGGCGCTGCTCGACCGGCTCGCTGCGGCGCCTTCGCCGCCGGCGCCGAAGTGGACCAGGCACGGCGACGCCGACCTGGAACGCTCTTGAGGCGCGCGGAGAGCGCCGCCGGCGCGTCCCTCGTCGTGCTCGCCTTCGCCGTCTACCTGGGCTCGCCCTGGCGCGCGTTGCTCGATCCGCGTTACGCAGTGCTCGCCGCCGAGGCGCTGGTCACCACCGGCAGCTGGGACGTGGCGCCCTTCCTG
Source organism: Acidobacteriota bacterium (assembly GCA_017860005.1). Classification (GTDB taxonomy): domain Bacteria; phylum Acidobacteriota; class Thermoanaerobaculia; order Multivoradales; family JAGPDF01; genus JACTMI01. Next base: position 3,230 of record JAFNAE010000089.1, read on the forward strand.
GATCCCGACGCCCGCGCGCGAGCGCCCCGGGTGCCGCGTCCCGCGCGCGAGCGGCCGGATCCCGGACCGGGCTGGCTGGAGAGCGGACCGCACTACCAGCTGGCGCGTCGCGACGATCGGGTCCTCTATCTCTATCCGCCCGGGGTGCCGCTCCTCGCCGCGCCTCTGGTGGCCGTCGCGCGCGTGGCGGGCTACTCGTCGCTGAACGAGGACGGCTTCTACAGCTACCGCCGCGAGCTCGGACTGCACGCCCTGCTCGGCGCGCTGGTGACTGCGGCCGGCGCGCTCGTGGTGCTGCGCCTGGCCCGCCGCGAGCTGCCGCTCGCGCCCGCCCTGGGCGTGGCGCTCGCCGCCGCCTTCGGCTCCTCGCTGTGGAGCGTCGCCTCGCGTGCGCTCTGGACGCACACCTTCGCCGTCGTGCTGGTGGGGCTCGCCTGGCTCGAGCTCCTGCGCTGGGACGACGGCGAGAGGCGCAGGCCGCTCTGGCTGGGGGCGCTGCTCTCGGCGGCGTTCTGGGTGCGCCCGACCTCGGCCCTGGTCGCCGCCGCGCTGACGCTCTACGTCGCCCTGCGCCACCGCTCGGCCCTGCCGCGCCTCGCCGGGACAGGTGCGCTCGGCCTGGTCGCGTTCCTGGCCACCTCGTGGGCGATGTGGGGCTCGCTGCTGCCGCCCTACTACGCGCTCGGCTCGGGGATGTCGAGCGCCGGCTTCGGCGTCGCCTTCCTGGGGCTGCTGGCCTCGCCGACGCGGGGACTCCTGGTCTTCTCGCCGGTACTCCTGCTGGTGCCCGCGGTGCTCGCCCGGACGGGCGTGCCGGCCACCCGGCGCGCCCCGGCGGCGCTCGCCGCGGCCCTGGTCGGCGCCCACCTCCTGCTCTACGCGAGCTGGCCGATGTGGTGGGGAGGCGGCAGCTACGGTCCCCGGCTGCTGACCGAGCTGGTGCCGTTGCTGGCCTGGCTCGGCGCGCTCGCGGTGCGCGCGGCGCGCGAGCCCGGCGCGCGGCGGGGGATCCCGCCGGCGGTGCGCCGGGCCCTGGCCGCGGCGGCGGTCGCGCTGTCGCTGGCGGGCGCGGTCGCGCACGGTGGCGGTGCCGTCTCCGAGCGCCTCTACCACGCACTGTCGCGCACCTCCGGCCCGGAGGGACCGCGACTCTGGGACTGGCGCTTCAATCCCTACAGCGCCGTGGCGCGCGCCCTCGCGGAGCCCGACGGCGCCCAGCGCCGCCGCCGCCCGGGCCGGCGTCCCGCGCTCCCGGAGGCGCCGCCGACGGCGCCGCAGCCCTCCGGGGCGCCCCCGGCGTCGTAGCCTCCTCCTACGGCTCGCGGCCCGGTTTCGGTTCGCGGACGCGCCCGGTGATGTCCTCGCCTTGCGGATACGGCAGTCGACCCGTCCAGTCGACCGTGATCTCCTTGGCCGTCCCGGCCAGATCGATCGTCTCACCGACGGTCGTCATCCAGGTGTCGAATCTCCAGAGCGCGGCAGTATCGAGCATTCCGTAAGAGTGGCCGACGCGGATGTTCCGGATCTGGAATCCATCTCGGCCCGAGAGGCGCAACACGTGGTGCTCCGGTGACTGAGTGAAGCTGTACTGGTGCACGAGCCGATACTCGCCGACCCGCTGCTGCTCTGGCGCCAGTGCCGGGTTGACGACATCGAAGCTCGCGACCACGTAGCCTCCCGTAACGTCGCGGATTTTCGCCGCCTCCGGAACCAGCCGTGACGCGATCTCCCATTTGAGCCACGGGATCACCTGGGCGTTTTCCACGGGCGCGGGATACGTGAAGTGCACGTCCTCGTAGTTCACGGCGTTCCACATGCGCAGGACCAGCTCGGTCGTGATCGTCACCCACGTGCACTGGGGGATTGTCTTGTCCGAGAAGTCCCAGTCCACCTGCAGGTTCCTTCGTGGATTCTCCTCCTCGATCTCCGGTACGCCCTCCATCCAGTCGACCCTCGTGTTGTAGGAGAGAATGTCGACGTCCGTGCCGACCTTGTAGTGAAGGTCCGTGGCCGGAGTCGCGCTCGTCTGGTGAATGCGGTAAGAGCCCGTGACGCGCTGGATCGCCTCGCCGGTGCCGCTCGCATTCTGGACCGGGGCAAGCGTCACGATGTGCTTGATGTACGGGTGGTTCGCGTCGTAACTGATATACCAGCCGTTGCCTTCGTTGGCGCCGGCCGGGTTGGGGTTCGTGTAGGTGTCGTATGTGTACTGCTGAACGTCACCACCGGTATCGTCGTCCGAGTCCGTGACGCGGACCACCGTAGGGTTCGAAGAAACGGAGCTGGAATTGCCGCTCCGGTCCCCCCATCCGGTGATCGCGTGTCCGCCCGAGCCGATGGTGGCGCCGGCCACGGGCCAGCTGATGCTCAGGCCCACGAAGTGGCACGAGCGGAGCTCGTTGCCGATGTCGCGAGCGCCATTCGGATTCGCCCAGGGGTTCTTGGGGCTCTTGTTGCCGAGAACGGTAACGACGGAATACGGATTCGTCGTCCAGACATTGTTGGCCGAGGAGAGCCACCAGGTGAGGGCGGTGTCGGTCCAGCCACTGTTGGCGGTACCGAAGTTCGCGATCAGATCCCCGTAGATGTCGGTGGCGCGGGCCTGGACGGTGGCGCCATTGCCGTACCCGGCTCCCGCCAGCATGTTCGACGCAGTGGCGAGGTAGCAGCTGTTGTTGCCGGCCAGGAAGGTCTTGTCGGAATCGGGCGGCGGATTCATCTTCATGTAGGCGCATCCGTTCGACATCGAGAGCGCCACGCCAACGAACGCGAATCGGATCCACTTTGTCGCTAGTGTCATGGCAACCTCCTCGGAAAGTGGCGTCGTCCTGCGGCGCATTCACTGTTGCCGCTCCACCGGGGCATGCTCCAGCGACGATCGAAGCCCCGGGCGGAGCCGCAGCCGAGGTGCCGCGACGCCCGTGAGACATCCTCCACAACGGCTAGACGAACGACCGCCCGACCTCGTACGGCTTCGGAGCGCCTCCTGCCGCTGAGGCCGGCCGCCACGGGTCCGCCGGACGAGGGCAATCGAGCGCAAAGCAAGCGGCATCGGGTCCGAGTCGGCGGACTTCGGCACCGTGCCCTCGCGGTCAGCCGTGGACTCCTCCGGAGCGTCTTGGCTCGCAACGTCCTGCTCCTCGGTTGCCGCGTCAGTTGCCGGGCGCCGAGGGAAGGGTGCCCCGGGGGTTCATCCGGGCCAGCGAGGTCCTTGCCGCCGGTCGGAGTCGGTCGATCCAGCTCAGCGCAAGTCCGGGCTCCGCTCGGCGAGCATCGCGTCGCCGTAGGAGAAGAACCGGTAGCCGAGCTCCACCGCCTCGCGGTAGGCGGCGAGCACCCGCTCGCGGCCGGCGAAGGCCGAGACCAGCATGAGCAGGGTCGAGCGCGGCAGGTGGAAGTTGGTGAGCAGGACGTCGACGACGCGAAAGCGGTAGCCCGGCACGATGAACAGCTCGGTCGCGCCGGTGCCCGCGGCCGGCGCGCCGTCGCCCGCCTCGGCCGCGCTCTCGAGCGCGCGCACCACCGTGGTCCCCACCGCCACCACCCGGCGCCGGTCGGCGCGCGCGCGCGCCAGCGCGGCCGCGGTCGCCTCGGGCACCGTCCAGCGCTCGGCGTCCATGCGGTGCTCGTGGACGAGCTCGGCGGTGACCGGCTTGAAGGTGCCCAAGCCGACGTGGAGCGTCACCGCGGCGCGCTCCACGCCGCGCGCGTCGAGCGCCGCGAGCAGCTCGCGCGAGAAGTGCAGACCGGCGGTCGGCGCGGCGATGCTCGCGCGCCCAGACCGTCTGGTACCGCTCGCGGTCTTCCGGCTCGTCGGCGCGGTCGATGTAGGGAGGCAGGGGCACGTGCCCGAGCGTCTCGAGGTGGGGCTCGACCGGCTCCGAGAAGACGACGCGCCGGCGTCCCTCCTCGCCCTGGCCGGTCACCTCGGCGCGCAGGCGCTCGGAGAGCTCGAGCCGGACGCCGGGGCGGGCCTTGCGCCCCGGCCGCACGAGGCAGTCCCAGGTGACCGGGTCGAGGCGCTCGGCGAGCAGCAGCTCGATCCGCGCGCCACCCGGCACCCGGCGCGCGAAGAGCCGCGCCGCGAGCACGCGCGTGTCGTTGACCACCAGCAGGTCGCCCGGCCGCAGCAGGTCGGGGAGCTCGCCGATCGAGCGGTGACGCGCCGCGTCCTGCGCGTCGAGGACGAGCAGCCGGCTGGCGCCGCGCGCGAGCGGCCGCTGCGCGATCCGGTCCGCGGGCAGCTCGAAGTCGAAGTCGCGGACCAGCACGGCGCCTCCTCCTAGCCCGCCAGCGCTCCCCGGCGCGGATCCATCCGGTCGCGCAGGGCGTCGCCGATCAGGCCGCAGGCGATCACGGTAGCGACCAGCGCGAGCCCGGGAAAGAGCGCGACCCACCAGGCCGCCTCGAGCCCGCGGGCGTCCGCGATCAGGTTGCCCCAGGAGGGGACCGGCGGAGGCACGCCGAGGCCCAGGAAGGAGAGCGCGGCCTCGGTGGTCACCGCCGCGCCCATGGCGAGCGAGGCCTCGATCGCCACCGGGGCGGCGACGTTGGGCAGCAGGTGGCGCAGGGCGAGCCGGGTGCGGCCGACGCCCGCGGCGCGCGCGGCGAGCACGAAGTCGCTCGCGCGCACGCGCCGGGTCTCGGCCCGCACCAGCCGCGCCACCGGCATCCAGCCGGTCAGCCCGAGCACGGCCACGGTGGTGCCGACGCCCGCCGGCACGATCGCCACCAGGGCGACGAGCAGGAACAGGCGCGGGAACGCCTGCGCGGTCTCGATCGTGCCCAGCAGGAGCGTGTCGAGCCGGCGCCGCGCGAGTCCCGCCGCGAGCCCCAGCGGGACGCCGAGGACGAGCGACAGGGCCACCGACGCGCCCGCCACCGCGAGCGAGACGCGCCCGCCGTGGAGGAGGCGCGCCGCGACGTCCCGGCCGAGGGCGTCGGTGCCGAGCCAGAACTTCACGCGGCCGAGCGGCCGGGCAGGATCGACCGCCGACGCCGGCACCTCGCGCTCCCGGCCCCGCCCCTCGAGCCGGAAGCGGTCCCCGGAGCGCACGACGCGCGGTGCGGCGAGCTCATAGCCCGCCGCCAGGCGCAGGGTCTCGAAGCGGGCGCCCGGAGGGGAGAGCGCGGTGGCGGCGGGATCGAGCGCGAGCTCGGGATCGGCGCGCACGAGCACCGGCGCGAGGAGCGTGGCGAGCGTGAGCAGCGCGAGCACCGCCAGGCCCGCGCGCAGGGTGAGGTCCCGGCGGGACCGCCGCTCAGGCATCGCGCACGCGGGGGTCGAGCGCGGCGTGGGCCAGCTCGGCGAGCGCGCTGGCGGCGATCACCGCGACCGCGGAGAGCGCGGCCCCCGCGACCAGCACCGGATAGTCGCGCGCGGCCAAGGCGTCGAACACCACCCGGCCCATCCCGGGCCAGGCGAAGACGACCTCGACCGCCAGCGAGCCGGACAGCACTCCGCCCAGCGAGAAGCCGAGCAGTTGGACCAGGGGCGCCGTCGCCGCGCGCAGAGCGTGCCCGAACAGCACGCGGCGGGGCGTCAGCCCGCGCGCACGCGCGGCGGCCAGGAAGGGCTCGCCGGCGATCTCGAGCAGGGCGGCGCGCACGAATCGCGCGGCGCCGGCCGCCGCCGGCAGGCCGATCGCGAGCGCCGGCAGCGCCAGGTGAGCGGCGAGGTCGGCCAGGCGCGCGAAGGGCCCCCCGTCGAGGCCGGGAGTGGACACGCCTCCAGCCGGCGCCAGCGGCCAGCGCAGGGCGAACGCGGAGAGCAGCAGGAGCGCGAGCCAGAAGCCGGGCACCGCGCGCAGCGCCAGGGTGCCGACGCTCGAGGCCCGGTCGAAGGCCCCGCCCGGACGGCGCGCGGCGGCGAGCCCGAGCGCGAGCCCGCCGGCGAGCTCGATCAGCAGCGCCGTGCCCGAGAGCAGGAGGGTCCAGGGCAGCGCTCCGGCGATCACCTCCGCGGCGGGGCGGTGCTGCGCCAGCGAGGGGCCCCAGTCGCCGCCGAGCGCCGAGAGCAGGAAGCGCACGTAGCGCTCGCCGAGCGGGCGGTCGAGCCCCCAGGCCGCGCGCAGCCGCTCCGCCTGCGCGGGCGGCACGCGCGGGTCCTCGGGCAGCGCGCCCGGGCCGCCGGGCAGCGCCTCGACGAGCAGGAACGCGGCGGTGACGACGGCGAGCACCAGCGCCGCGGCGATCGACAGCCGGCGAGCCAGGACCTTCGCCACGGCTCACGACCGCGGCGAGGCGCCGCGGCTCCCACAGGAAGGTGTAGGGCTGCTCGGCGTGAAGGATGCGCTGGACGCGGACCAGCCGCGGCCGCGCGCTGGCGAGGTCGGGCTCGGCGCGGACCTCGTCGAGCAGGCGATCGACCTCCGGGTTGCGATAGGCGATCGTGTTCCAGCCCTCGTCCCCGATCGACGCAGAATGGAAGTAGGGCCGGAAGTCGAGCGTGGTGTCGATCGCCCAGCCCCCGAGCAGTGCCTCGAATCCGCCCGAGCGCATCACCTCGCCGAGCGCGTTCATCTCGATCAGGCGTGGCTGCACGGTGACGCCGATCCGGCGCAGCTGGTCGCGGATCAGCACCGCGGCTTCGACGCGCAGCCGGTTCGCGGAGTTGGTGGTGAGCTCGAAGGCGAGCGGCTTGCCGTCGCGCTCCAGGAGGCCGTCCCCGTCGGCGTCGCGGAAGCCGCGCCGGGCGAGAATCTCCCGCGCGCGCTGCGGATCGTAGGGCCAGGGCGCGAGCTCGGGATCGCGCGCCCACACCCCGGCCGGCACCGGCCCGGCGGCGACGCGCGCGTAGCCCTGCCAGAGCGCGTCGACCAGCGCCTGGCGGTCGATCCCGAGGGTCAGCGCGAGCCGGATCTCGGGATCGTCGAAGGGCGCCCGCCGCAGGTTCCAGGCGATGTAGTCGAACTGGCGCGCATCGGAGACCGCCAGGCGGAGGCGCGGCGAGGCCTCGACGCGGGCGGCGTCGCGCGGCGTCAGGCCGTCGAGGAAGTCGATCTCGCCCGCGAGCAGGCGCTCGACCAGCGCGGCCGCGTCCGGGACGACCCGGAAGACGACCCGGTCGAGCCCGGGGCGCGTCGTCCCGGAGCTCTCCGGGTTGGGCTCGAGCACGATCTCCTGGCCGGGGTCCCACGCCGCCAGCCGGAACGGTCCGCTGGTCACCAGGCGCTCGCGAAACCAGGGCTCCGAGCGGCGCCAGCTCTCGAAGGGCAGCGCCGACCAGGCATGCTCAGGCAGGATGCGGCCGTCGTTGGCGTCCACGACCTGGTACGGATAGGCGTGACGGAAACGGAAACGGACCGTCCGCGCGTCGACGACCTCGACGTCCTCGATCGCCTCCTTCGACTGCGCGTAGGCCCAGGCGATCTCGGGCGCGCGCTGGGCGCGCCAGGTGAATCGTACGTCCTCCGCGGTCACCGGCGCGCCGTCGCTCCAGCGCGCGTCGGCGCGCAGATGGAAGACGAGCTGGCGGCCGTCGGCGGCGAGCTCCCGGCTCTCGGCGAGCGAGGGGGCGAGCGTGGGCGGGTGCTCGGCCCAGTCCGGCTGCTCGGCGAGCAGGGAGAGGAAGAGCTGGTCGAGGATCTCGTTGGTGAAACGGACGCCGCCCGAGACCAGCTCGTTGACGCCGGCCAGGTCCACCGTGGTGCCGACCGTCGCCACCGCCGGCGCCGCCTCGCGCGCCGGCTCGGGTCCGCTGCCGGCGTCGCCACAGCCCGCGGCCAGGAGAGCCGCGCCGAGCGTGGCGACGAACCGGCCGGGACGAAGCGCCATGACGATTGCCCCATGCTAGAGAAGCCGGGGAGAAAACGAAAGCGGAAGCCCCGTTCGGGGCTTCCGCTTCGGCTCGTCGAGCTCGCGCGGGCGCGCGGCGTCGTCAGCGGATGGCGATCTTCCGCGGCTTGGACTCCTCGACCTTGGGCAACTTGATCGCGAGCACGCCGTCGGTGAAGCTGGCCTCGACCCGCTCGATCCGGACCGTCGCCGGCAGGGTGAAGGAACGGCTGAAGGAGCCGTAGGAGCGCTCGACCCGGTGCCAGGTCTCGCCCTTGACCTCCTTCTCGAACTTGCGCTCGCCGGCGAGCGTGAGGACGTTGTTCTCGAGCGTGATCTCGACCTCCTCCTTGCTCATGCCCGGCAGCTCGGCGGTGAGGACGAGCGCGTCCTCGGTCTCGCGGATGTCGACCGGCGGCGCCCAGGTACGCATCGCGACCCCCTCGGCCGAGGCCCGGCCGCCCCAGATGTCGCCGAGCATCTCGTTGAAGAGCCGGTCCATGCGTCCGCGCAGGAGGTCGGTCTCCGGGTTCCAGCGCATCAGTCCGGTGGTCATGGTGGCGATCTCCTTTCCTTGGCCTTCGGTCACTCCCCGGGGACATCCCGGGGGTGCCTCGCATAGTCCTTCAACATGCAGATTTTACCGATTATTCCGACCAGATCAAGAAATCTTAGTGTCAGTATATCAATACTCTTAAGTCTCGTATCTGGAATGGTTTGTGCTTCAGGGGTGGGCGGGAAGTGGTATCGTGCCGAACGTGTCGCGTCTCCCGCCTCGCCGGTCGACCCGCCGATTCTGGATGGCTGCCGGGCTCGTCGGCCTCTTCCTGGCCTTCGACCTGGGGCTGTTCGCCTGGCTGATCTTCCGCTCGCTCTCGCAGCGCGAGCTCGACCGCACCCTGCTCGAGACGCGCGCCGAGGCGCAGAACCTCGCCGGCCGGTTGACGCGCAGCGCCGAGCGCACCGGTGGCGACCTGTTCACGGCCGTCGCGCTCGCCCAGGAGACCCAGACCTACATCGACTCGGTGCTGCGCCAGCGGCGCATCGTGCAGACGGTCGAGATCCGGGACCGCAACGGAGTGCTGGTGATGAAGGAGCGGCGCGAGGCCGAGATCTCGGTGCCCGCGCCCGACATCCAGCCGAGCGCGGAGCTCTCCCCCGGAACGCCGCGCGTCGAGACGCGCACCGTCGAGCGCAAGCAGACGAACGACCTCGAGCTGCCCCCCGGAGGGCTCGGGACGATCGACGTCACGGTGCCGATCGGCGAGTTCGGATCACTGCGCATCGGCATCAGTCAGTCGGAGATGGAGCAGCGCATCGCGATCCTGCGCGGGGAGCTTCTGCGCCAGACGACGGTGATCGGCGGGCTGACGCTCGGCATCGTGGGCGTCGCCTTCGCCCTCATCTCGGTGCTGATCCGGCGCGGCGAGCGCCTCGAGACCCAGGCCGCAGAGGCCGAGCGTCTCGCCTATCTGGGCACCCTCGCGGCGGGCCTGGCGCACGAGATCCGCAACCCGCTCAACTCGCTGAACCTCAACATGCAGATGCTCTCGGAGGACCTCGGCAACCCGGCCGCGGAGACCACCGGGCGCCGCCTGCTCGCGATCACGAGCTCGGAGATCGGCCGCCTGGAGCGGCTGGTCACCGACTTCCTCGCCTACGCCCGGCCGCGCGCGCTCAAGCTCGAGGAGGTGCCCGCGATCGACCTGCTGCGCGCGGCGCGCGAAGTGACCGCCGCCCAGGCCGCCGCGCGCGGCGCGGAGGTACGCATCGACGACGAGTCGGGCGGCGCGCGCGTGAACGTGGATCCCGAGCAGATCCAGCAGCTGCTGCTCAACCTGATCCAGAACGCCCTGACCGCCACCGAGGGCGCCGGCAGGCGCCCGGAGATCGTGCTCTCGGCGCGCGCCGACGAGGACCGGGTCGAGCTCTCGGTGCGCGACAACGGTCGCGGCATCCCGGACACGGACAAGGCGCGCATCTTCGAGATCTTCTTCTCGACCCGCAAGGGGGGCACGGGGCTCGGGCTGGCGATCGCGGACCGCATCGCGCTCGCGCACGGCGGCACCCTCGCCTTCGAGACCGAGGAGGGCTACGGCGCCCGCTTCTGGATCTCGCTGCCGCTGGCCGGCTCCGAGGCCTCGCCCGCACGCGCCGCGCTGTAGCGCCGCATCCCCTCGCGCAGCGCCACCAGATCCGCCGGCCAGCCGAGGCGGAGGGCCCCGTCGGCGCCCTGCAGCACCTGCACGGTGCGCGCCGTGGCCAGCAGCTCCCGCTCGCCGGCGCGCCGGACCCGATAGCGGAAGGCGAGCACCTTGCGCGGATCGTCCTCGAGCTCGACCTCGATCGCCACGCGGTCCCCGCAGCGGGCGGGGCGCCGGTACTCGATCGTCAGCTCGACCACGGGCAGCCGGTAGCCGCGCTCGAGCGTGGCCAGCGTGTCGAATCCGAAATGGGCCGCGAAGCGCCCGCGCGCGACCTCCAGCCAGTCGAGGAAGTGGCCGTGCCAGACCACGCCGTAGGCGTCCACTTCGCGGAAGCGCACGTCGAGCTCGACGAGATGGGGCGGCGATCCGGGACCCGGGCTCATGGCGGAATCCTAGGACGACTAGAATCGGGCCGATGAAGACGACGCGCATCGGGGTCCTGACCGGCGGCGGCGACGCGCCCGGCCTCAATGCCGTGCTGCGCGCGGTCGTGCGCACGCTCGAGCGCCGTCCGGGATTCGAGACGGTGGGGGTGCTCGACGGCTTCGAGGGCCTGCTCGAGCAGCGCTACCGGGTGCTGACCAGCGCCCACGTACGGGACCTCCTGCGCAAGGGCGGCACGATCCTGGGCACGACCAACCGCACCAACCCCTTCGCCTGCCGCCGCGCGGACGGCACGCTCGCCGACCGTTCGGCGGAGGTGATCGACAACGCGCGCCGCGCGCAGATCGACGCGCTCATCGTGATCGGCGGCGACGGCACGCTGCACATCGCGCGCGAGCTGGGGGAGCTCGGTCTGCCCGTGATCGGCGTGCCGAAGACGATCGACAACGACCTCGCCGCCACCGACTACACGTTCGGCTTCTGGACCGCGATCGAGACCGCCACCGACGCCCTCGACCGGCTGCGCGACACCGCCGAGAGCCACCACCGCGTGATGATCCTCGAGGTGATGGGGCGTGACACGGGATGGATCGCGCTGCACGCCGGCATCGCCGGCGGCGCGGACGTGATCCTCATCCCCGAGATCCCCTACCGGGTGGCGGCGGTCGAGCGGCACATCGAGGCGCGTGCCACGGGCGGACAGGCCTTCTCGCTGGTGGTCGTGGCCGAAGGTGCCGTGCCGGTGGGCGGCGAGGCCTCGGTGCGGGTCGCCGACGCGGGCGACGGCCATCCGCGCCTGGGTGGGGCCGGAGAGCGGCTGGCGCGCGAGCTTGCGCCCCGGATCGAGCACGAGATCCGGGTCACCGTGCTCGGGCACCTGCAGCGCGGCGGCTCGCCGGTGCCGTTCGACCGCATCCTCGCCACGCGCTTCGGGGAGCACGCCGCCGCGCTCGCCGCCGCGGCGCGCTTCGGCCTCATGGTCTGCCTGCACGAGGGCCGCATCACCGACGTCGAGCTCGCGGAGGCGGTGTCGCGCGCCAAGCGGGTCGATCCGGAGGGGGCCCTGGTCGCCACCGCGCGCTCGATCGGCGTCGGCTTCGGCGACGACGGCTGAGCGCTACTCCCGGGGCTCGTCGACGATGGCGTCGAAGTCCTCCTCGGTGACGAACTGGTCCGGCTCGTCGTTGCCGCACGCCTCGCACAGCGCCTCGACCGGCCCGCTCTCGCCCCATTCGAAGTTGTAGCAGGGGCTCTCGCAGTTGAGGCAGATCAGGTAGTCGGGCGCGGACATCGGCCACCTCCTCCCCGGTCGGGTCAGCCGGACTCGCTTCGTCCCGGATCTTGCGCCCGGCCGCCCCCGCCGGGCAAGGGGAAGGCGGCACGGAAGCGGTCCACCGCCGCGACGAACTCGCGCGGCCGCTCCCACTGCACGCCGTGCGCCGCGGCCGGGATCGACTCGAGCCACGCGCGCGGCAGCGCTCGGCGCATGGCCTCACCGACCTCGGCCCGGAACAACCTGTCCTCGCGGCCCCAGATCAGGCCGACGGGCAGGTCGAGCCGGGCGAGATCGTCCGCGCCGAAGGCGTCGTCCTCGCGCACGGTGGCGAGGATCGCGCGCACGGCGCGCGAGCGGTAGGCGAGGAAGAGCCCGTAGCGGGCCGGGCGCATCCACCAGGGCGGGTCGAAGAAGAGCGCGCGCCAGAGCGAGCGCGCCTCGGCGAGCGTCTCCGGCCGTACCATGACCGAGATGCGCTGCCAGTCCTGGTCGCGCCAGCCCCCGGGCACCACGAGCAGCAGGCGCGAGGCGAGGCCGGGATGGGCGAGCAGCGCGCGCAGCGCGATCCAGCCGCCGAGGCTGATGCCGCCCAGGGTGGGCGGTTGCGCCGGGAAGCAGTGGCTGGCGCAGGCCGCCACCAGGTCGGCCGCTTCCGAGACGCTCGGCGCCGGCCGGGGTCCGCGGGTGCCGCCGAGCTCGGAGAGCTCGGGCAGCGCCACCTCGACCTCGGGCAGGAGGCCGTGGAGGAGCGGCAGGAAGGTGCCGGAGGTCGCTCCCAGCCCGTGCAGCAGGAGCCAGGGCTCGCCGCCCGGCCGCCCTCCCCGGTAGACCCGGAGTTGCCAGGGCCCGACCGCCAGCGTCTCGGGCCGGAGCCCCAGGGCCCGATGCCCGGCCGCGGTGGCGGCCGCGAACATGCGCGCGAACACGCGCGCACGCTAGCATCGCGGTCCGGCGGCGGGGGAGCGCGCCTTGACGCCCTCCGGAGGCGGATGGTAGCTTTACCGTTCCCCGTCCGGGGGGCAGAGAAAGGTGTGTCGTCATGTTCGCAGTGATCGAGACCGGAGGCAAGCAGTACCGGGTGGAGAAAGGTGACGTCCTGGACGTCGAGCTCCTCCCGATCGCGGCGGAGGCCGGCGGCAAGATCGCCTTCGAGCGCGTCCTGATGGTCTTCGGCGAAGGCGGGACGCGGGTGGGCAACCCGGTCATCCCCGGCGCCCGGGTCGAGGCCACGCTGGTCGATGCCGTCCGGGGTCCCAAGGTTCGCATCCTCAAGCACAAGCGCCGGAAGAACGAGCGTCGTCGGGCCGGCCACCGGCAGGATCTGCTGCGGGTCCGCGTCGAGTCGATCGTCGTCTGAACCTGTTTCGAGGAGTTCTCTCGCCATGGCACACAAGAAAGGTCAGGGCTCCAGCCGCAACGGGCGCGATTCGAACGCGCAACGGCTCGGCGTCAAGGCGTTCGGCGGCGAGCGCGTGAACGGCGGCTCGATCATCGTTCGCCAGCGCGGCACGCGCATCAACCCCGGGCGCAACGTGGGGCTCGGCAAGGACGACACGCTGTTCGCCAAGATCGAGGGCGTGGTCACGTTCCAGAACCGCGGCCGCCGCGGCACGTTCGTCCACATCGTTCCGGCCGAGTAGGCCATCCTGCCGGCTCCAGAGCCGGAGTCCCCCCTTGGTGTTCCTCGACGAAGCCGTCCTCCACGTCCGCGGCGGGCGTGGGGGAAACGGCTGCATCGCCTTCCGGCGTGAGAAGTTCGTGCCCCGGGGAGGACCCTCGGGCGGAGACGGCGGCCACGGCGGGTCCGTGGCGCTGGTCGGCGACGCGCGCCTGAACACCCTCTACCACCTCCAGTTCCACTCCATCTACCCGGCCGAGCGCGGCCAGCACGGCCTGGGCGCCAACCGCACCGGCAAGTCGGGCGCGGATCTCGAAGTCCGGGTGCCGCTCGGCACCGTGGTGCGCGAGTCCGGGAGCGGCGAGACGCTCGGCGAGATCCTCGAGGAGGGCCAGCGCCTGGTGGTGGCCAAGGGCGGCCGGGGCGGCTGGGGCAACCAGCATTTCGCCAACCCGACGCGCCAGGCTCCGCGCTTCGCCCATCCGGGTCTCGAGGGCGAGGAGCGACGGCTCCGTCTGGAGCTCAAGCTGCTCGCCGACGTGGGCGTGGTCGGCCTGCCCAACGCCGGCAAGTCCACCCTGATCTCGGTCGTCTCGGCGGCGAAGCCGAAGATCGCGGACTATCCGTTCACCACGCTGGTGCCCCAGCTCGGCGTGGTGGCGCGCGGCCCGGTGGAGGTGCCCTTCGTGATCGCGGACCTGCCCGGCCTGATCGCGGGCGCCGCTCAGGGCGCCGGCCTCGGATTCCAGTTCCTGCGCCACGTCGAGCGCTGCCGCGTGCTCGTGCAGCTGGTCGACCTCTCCTCGTTCGAGGGCTCCGCGGCCGCGGACCTGGCGACGGTCGAGCACGAGCTCGAGTCGTTCAAGCCCGAGCTGCTGGCCCGGCCGCGGATCCTGGTCGGCAGCAAGCTCGACTCGGCACGCGAGGAGCGGCGTCGCGAGCTCGCGCGCGCGGCCGCCGAGCGCGGCCTGCCCTATCTCGAGATCAGCTCGGCGACCGGTGCCGGCCTCGACGCGCTGCTGGGCGAGCTCGCCCGCCGCCTGGAGCGCGCGGCATGAGGATCGGCCTGCTCGGCGGCAGCTTCGATCCCGTGCACCGGGGCCACGTGGCGGGGGCGCTCGCGGTGCGCGAGCGGCTCGGACTCGAGCGCGTCCTGTTCGTACCCACCGCGCAGCCGCCCCACAAGGCGGGACGGCGCCTGGCGTCCGCCCTGGCGCGCTACGCGATGGTGGAGCTCGCGCTGCTCGATTGCCCCGAGCTCGCGGTCTGGGACGTCGAGCTCGCGGCCGGCCGGCCGTCGTACACGATCGAGACCCTGGAGCGCTTCGCCAGCGAGCGGCCCGGCGACGAGGCCGTCCTGATCCTGGGCTCGGACTCGCTGGGCGCGCTCGACACCTGGCGGCGCTGGACCGAGATCCTGGAGCGCACGCCCCTGGCGATCGTCGAGCGCCCGGGCGCCGCGCGCGAGCAGGTGCTCGCGGGCCTGGGCGCCGAGCTGGCCGCGCGGCTCGCGCGCGCGCGGGTCGAGTGGGTGACCGGCGCCCCGCATCCGGCCTCGGCGAGCGAGATCCGGCGCCGTCTCGCCGCCGGCGAGCCGGTTCCCGAGGGCTGGCTCGACCCGCGGGTGCTAACATTCGTCCACAAGTACCGCCTCTATCGATGACCGCACCGAACGCGCCGGCCGACCTCCCCGCCCCCGAACGCCTGCGCACGATCGTGCACGCCGCCCTCGACACCAAGGCCGAGGACGTGCGCGTGCGGCACCTCGAGCGCATCGCCGACTTCGCGGACTACTTCGTGATCGCCAGCGGCGCCTCGGAGCGCCAGGTGCAGGCGATCGCGGATCGCATCGAGGAGCGACTGCGGGAGCGCGGCGTGCGTCCCCTGCACGTCGAGGGTCACGCCGCCGGCCAGTGGGTGCTGCTCGACTACGGGGATCTCATCGCGCACGTCTTCCTCGACGATCGCCGCCGCCACTACGGGCTCGAGCGGCTGTGGGCCGACGCGCCCGACGTCACCCCGGACTACCTGTCGTGAGCGGCGGCGCGCTCGCCGCGCTCGCTGCTTCGTCGCCTTCCCTGGCCCGCCAGCTCGCCGCGCTCGAGCGCGCCGCCGCCAGCGAGGCACCGGTCCTGGTCCTGGGCGAGCCGGGCACCGGCCGCTCGGCCCTGGTGCGCGCGCTCCACGCCGCGGGGCCGCGCGCGTCGGGGCCGCTGATCGAGCTCGATCCCGGGGCGCTGCCGGCGAGCCTGTTCGAGAGCGAGCTGTTCGGCCACCGCGCCGGCGCGTTCACCGGGGCCGACCGCGCCCAGCCCGGGCGCGTCGCGCGCGCCGAGGGCGGCACGCTGCTCCTCGACCACCTCGAGGAGCTCCCGCTCGCCAGCCAGCCGAAGCTGCTGCGCCTGCTCGCCGAGCGCCGCTACTCGCCGCTCGGCGGCGCCGACACGCCCGCCGACGTGCGCTTCGCGGCGATCGCCGGCGAGGACCTGCCGGCGCGGGTCGAGCGCGGAGCGTTCCGCGCCGATCTCTACTGGCGGCTCGAGGTGCTCACCTTCCGGCTGCCGCCCCTGCGCGAGCGGCGCGCCGACGTGCTGCCCCTGGCCGACGCGCTGCTGGCCGATCTCGCGGAGCGCTTCGGGCGGCCGGCAGCGCTGTCGGAGCGGGCCCGCGAATGGCTGCCGCGGCACGACTGGCCGGGCAACCTCCGCCAGCTGCGCAACCTGCTCGAGCGCGAGCTCCTGAGCTCGGGTTCCGGGCGCCTCGATCCGGAGCCGCCGCGAGCGGCGGGCGAGACCGCCCCGAGGTCGCTCGAGCAGGCGGAGCGGGAGGCGATCCTCGCCGCGCTCGCCTGGAGCCGAGGCCGGCAGGGCCGGGCGGCGGAGCTGCTGGGCATCAGCCGCAAGGGCCTGTGGGAGAAACGTCGGCGGCTGGGGATCCCCTGATGGCGGGCCTTCCCGCGCACCGCCGATGAGCTCCGCGATCTCGCGCCTGCCCGGGCTCGGCCGGCTGCTCCAGGCGCTGGGGGTCAACTCGGTGCCGGCGGCCGGGTATTTCGGAGAGGGCTGGTCGGTCGGCACCACCCTCGCCCTCTACTGGCTGGAGACGGTGGCGGTGATCGTGCTGATCTCGCTGCGCATCGTGCTCCATCGGCGCCTGACCCGGAGAGCCGGCCACTGGAACGTCGGGCTCGAGACGCGCACGAAGGTCGCGGGCCGGACGACGGTGCGTCACGGCAAGACGACCTTCCTGGTCTCCTTCCTCGCCGTCATGATCCCCTTCACCGCGGCGCACGGGCTCTTCCTCGGGCTCCTGGTCTTCCTCGTCCTGCCCGAGCACGCCCAGGCGCCGCAGGGGATCTCGCTCGACGACCTCAGGGACGGGACCGTCGCGATGGGAGGCTTTCTCGCTCTCGGTCTGCTGCTCGACCTGGTGGGCCTGCGCGAGCGTCCGTTCCGCTGGCTGGAGCGCGTCGCCGGACGCGCCCAGGGGCGCATGTTCGTGACCCACCTGACGATCATCTTCGGCATGGCCGCGATGGCGGTGTGGAGCGCGCCGGCGGCGCTCTTCGGCGTCTTCGTCGGGCTCAAGACGCTGCTCGACCTCGGCGGCCTGCTTCCGGACAAGGAGCCCTCGCCCGATCCGCCGCGCTGGCTGGCGTGGCTGGACGGGCTCGGCACCAGCAAGGACGGCCTGACCTTCTCCGCGCACTATCGCAAGTCGATCGAGGACGAGCGCCTCCAGCGCGAGTCGAACGAGCGCCCGCTGGCCCCCGGCGAAGGCGCGGCCTAGCTGTTTCTTCTCACTAGGTTGCCCACCCGGCCTGCGGTGGCGCACCCCCGGCCGAGAGCATCGGCGGACGGAGCGCAGCGGCAGGCGCGCGGCGCGCGTCAGCTGCGCGCCAGGCGCTTCAGGAGCTGGATCTGGCCCGCGTGGTAGAGATCGTGCGCGGCGATTCCGAGCAGGGTGTCGAGCGCGCTGTAGCGGCT
>JAFNAE010000222.1 GCA_017860005.1 Acidobacteriota bacterium
GCGAGAGCTCCGTCCACCTCCGCGGGCCCGGCGCCCTTGCGCGCGAGCTCCGCCGCGATCCCCGCGCGTCCGAGTCCCCGCCGCTCGCGCAGCCGCTCGCCTTCCCGCGCCGCCAGCTCCGCGTCATCGAGGTAGCCGAGCTCGGTCAAGCGCCCGAGCGCCGCTGCGACCTCGTCCTCGTCGAAGCCGCGCGCCACGAGCTTGCGCCGGAGCTCGGCGCGGAAGTGCGGCCGCCTGGCGACGAGCTGGAGCGCCTTGTCCAGCGCGGTCTCGGTCATTCCTCCCGGCCCCGTTCGTCATCGCCGAAGCGTTCGGGAAACCACGCCGCTCCCGGGGGTCTCCCGGCTTCGACCGATCCGAGCGGCTGCATCATGCCACCGGCCCCGACCCGGGTCGCAGCAGCCGGGCCCCCCGCGGTCGAGCCTGCCCCGCCTCGCCA
Source organism: Acidobacteriota bacterium (assembly GCA_017860005.1). Classification (GTDB taxonomy): domain Bacteria; phylum Acidobacteriota; class Thermoanaerobaculia; order Multivoradales; family JAGPDF01; genus JACTMI01. The sequence continues at coordinate 440 of JAFNAE010000222.1, forward strand.
CCGTGGGTTCCGATCACCGAAGTCGAGTCCACGGGCGACGCCTCAGCCTCGATCCCCGGCTCGACCGGCCAACGGCCATTCGACCCGGAAGCGGGCGCCGCCTGCGGCCCGGTTCGTGAACTCCACCCGGCCGCCGTAGCGCTCCGCGATCGTGCGCACGAGATTGAGCCCGAGGCCGAGATGACGATCGCCGGTGGTCTCGGGGCGATCCGAGAAGAACCGTTCGAAGATCCGTTCCCGGTTCGCCTCCGGAATCCCCCTGCCCGCATCGAGGACCTCGAGGACCGCGCGCCCGCCCTCTCGACCGACCCGGACCTCGACCCTGCCGCCCGGAGGCGAGAAGTCGACCGCGTTGTCGACGAGATTCCCGATCACCTGCGCCACCCGCTCCGGAGGCACGAGCACCTTGGGACCGTCCCCTTCGACCGCCACCTGGATCTCGACCGGCTTCGCCCCCCGCACCTCGACGCCTTCCGCGACTCCTCTCGCGATCTCCGCCAGGTCCGTCCACCGGGCATCCGGCGCCCTGGGCTCGGCGTCGGCTGCGGCCAGGTCGTGAAGGCCGGAGACGATCGCCTCCATCCGCTTCACCTCTCGCGCCACGATGCCCGCGAGGCGCTCGCGCTGACCTTCGTCTTCGACCTCGCCGAGCAGCTCCCCCGCCGACCTCACCCCGGCGAGCGGATTGGCGAGCTCGTGAGACACCTCGGCGGCGAACGACTCGAGCTGCGACATTCGCGCGTCGAGGCGATTCCGCATCCGCGTCAACGAGCGTGCGAGCTCCCCGATCTCGTCGCGGCGCTCCATTCCCGGAAAGGGCGTCGCCGCCCCCGACCGGCCATCCCGGGGCGTCGTCGCCGCGGCGCTGAGGCGCGCCAGGGGAGTGACGAGGTTGCGGGCGAGAAGAAAGGCGAGGAGTGAAGCGGCGGCCAGCGACACGAGCACGATGCGGAAGAGATCCACGCGAACTTCGTCGAGCGCAGCGAGGACGCCGGCGGTGGTGCGCGACACGATCACCGCGCCCTCCACCCGATCACCCGCTCGCACCGGCACCGCGCTCGACAGCACGAGCGCGGCGCCGTCCTCGCTCGTTCGCGCCGCCGCACCGTACCTGCCGGCCAACGCCGCGCGGATCTCCGGCTCGATGCCGCCAGTTGCGACCCGGTCGGCGCCCCCGCCGGCGCGGCGCACGAGACCCGTGCGTCGTCCCAGGTCGACCAGGCCGGCGCCGAGCCGGTACAACCAGCTGCGTCGGGTCGGCGACAGCTCCGGTTCTCCTGCCCGGCGCGTGCCCTCGACAGAAGCCGAGTCGGCGAGCGTCCCGCCCTCGCGATCGACGACCCGCACCCGGCTCCCGAGCGGCCGCTGCACCGCCGCGAGCAGCGCCCGGGCCGAGGTGCCGTCGAGCGGACCCGTCCGCTCGAGCCCGGCCGCGAGAGCGCGCGCCTGCGCGATCATCCCGCGCTCCTCGGCGGCGAGCATGGACTTCTCGAAGGCCGCCAGCGACCAGATCCCCGTCACGGGCAGGAAGAGCACCAGGACGTGAACCGCCAGCAGGCGCAGCGCGAGCGGAGACGGACGCCGCACTCACCCCTCCTTGAGGCGGTAACCGCGTCCATAGACGGCCTCGACCGGGTCGAATCCGGGCCGCGACGCCTCGAGCTTGCGACGCAACCGCTTGACGTGACTGTCGATCGTCCGCTCCGCGATCGAGTCGTCGTCGGCATGGACTTCGTCGAGCAGCTGGGACCGGCTCCGCACATGGCCGGGCCGGCGCGCGAGCGCCGCCAGCAGCAGGAACTCCGAGACGGTGAGCCCGGCGTCGCGGCCGTCCACCGTGGCCGTGAACCGGTCCAGATCGAGCGCCAACGGGCCGAGCGACAGCCTCCGGTCCGGGGGACTCACGCGGCCCTCGGCCGCGAGCGCCGCCCGGCGCAGGAGGACTCGACACCGGGCCACCAGCTCACGAAGCGAGAAGGGCTTGGCGAGATAGTCGTCGGCGCCCATCTCGAGCCCCAGGACGCGATCGAACTCCTCGCCTTTCGAGCTGAGGATCAGCACGGGCAGCGCCGCGCTGCGCGCCCGCAGGCGCCGCAGCAGCTCGAGCCCGTCGAGGCGGGGCATCAGGACGTCGAGAATCGCCAGGTCCGGCAGGACGCGCTCGAACGCCGACCAGGCCGCGGCGCCGTCGCCGTAGACATCGACCACGTAGCCTTCCCGGCGGAGCGCCAAGCCGACCGTTTCGCGCAGGGCTGGCTCGTCGTCGACCACTGCGACGCGCGGACCCGGGAGCGGTGGCACGCGGCGACTCTACTGCAGCAACTGCGCCGCCCTCGTTCGGCCACGATTCGCCCGAATCCGCCAGGCCCTGCCCCGACCTCGCCGTCCCGGGTTGGTTGGATTCCGGTCACCGAGGAGGTGACCGAGATGGAACCCACCGTATCCACGCGCCCGAGTCTCGACGGCATCCGCAATTCCGCCACTCTCCGCCTGCTGATGATCGGCCTGTTGTCGATCGTCCTGCTGCTCCCGCTGGCGATGGTGCGCGGGCTCCTGTCCGAGCGACGTCAGCTGCGCGCCGTCGCGGCGGCGTCGATCGCTTCGGGTTGGGCGGGCCGGCAGACGCTCACGGGACCCGCGCTCGTCCTGCGATTCGCCTGCGCCGGCTTCGACGAGAAGGGCAGGCCACGCACCTGGCGCCGCACCACCATGGTCCTTCCCGATCGGCTCGACGTGCGCGCCCGGGCGACGTCCGAGCTCCGCAGGAGGGGGATCCACGCGGTCCCGGTGTACCAGTCGGAGTTCGAAGTCGCGGGCGAGTTCACGCCGAAGCCGCTCCCCGATCTCGTCGTCGACTGCCCCGACGCCACGCTGCTCCAGGCCGATCTCGCGCTCGCGCTCTCGGATCCACGCGGGATCGAGCGCCTCGATCAGGTCGACTGGGCCGGCACGGCACTGCCGTGGCAGAGCGGAACCGGCCTCGATGGAAGCTGGTCGTCCGGAGTCTCGGCCCGCCTTCCCCGCGAGCAGCTCGCGAGCCTGATCACGGCTCGCGCTCGGTTCTCGTTCGAGCTCGACCTGCGCGGCTCGGACCGCCTCTCGATGGCGCCCGCGGCGGGCACCACGAACTTCGAGCTCACCGGGGATTGGCCTTCACCGAGCTTCGACGGTGCCTTCCTGCCCAGGCAACGCGAGGTCGGCGCGTCGGGATTCCATGCCGCCTGGACGGTCTCCTCGCTGGCTCGACCGGTGCCCGCCGTCTCGACCTGCGAGCCACCGCCCGCCCTCGATGGCTGGTCCTTCGGTGTCACCTGGTTCGTGGCCGCCGACGGCTATCTGATGGTCGAGCGCTCGCTCAAGCACGGATTCCTGTTCGTGCTGCTCACGTTCCTCGTCTTCTACCTGTTCGAGCTCGGTGGCGAAGCTCGCCTCCACCCGGTGCAGTACGGACTGGTCGGCGGCGCGCTCTGCGTCTTCTACCTGCTGCTGCTCTCGCTGTGCGAGCAGTACGGCGTCGGCATCGCCTACTCCGCCGCGGCAACCGCGTCGACGATCCAGATCACGCTCTACGCGCGGGCCATCCTGGGCGCGCGGAAGCGCGCCCTCGTCCTCGGGGCGGCGCTGGTTCTCCTCTACGCGGGTCTGTATGCCCTCATCGGGGCGGAAGAGCTCGCGCTGCTGATCGGCTCGGTGCTGCTCTTCGCGGCGCTCGGAGCTCTCATGTGGAGGACCCGCGCCGTCGACTGGTCGGGGCAGCGCCTGCGCCCGGATGCCACGTAGCGCGCCGGAGCCTCAGCCCTTGAGCTTGCGGAACAGGCCGCGCAGGGCGCCGTTGGCGGGCAGGCGCCGCTCGATCTCGTCGACGCCGGCGGGCAGGAGCA
>JAFNAE010000223.1 GCA_017860005.1 Acidobacteriota bacterium
CGGCAGCGGCTCGTCCGGGCGCCGCGGTTGACGCGGACGGAGCCGCGGTGGAGACTTCGGCTCGAACTCGAGGGAATCGACACTGGACGATGCGCCTCGGGCCGTGAGGCCTCCGGACGAACTCGAGCGGGAGCTGCGGCTCTTCCGCGAGCTGGTGTCCAACGCCAGCGAGGGCATCTATCGGCTCGACTTCGCGCCGCCGGTGGCGCTCGACCTCCCGCTCGGCGAGCGCGTCGATGCGCTCCTGGCGCGCGGGCGCATCGGCGCCGCCAACGACGCCATGGCGCGCATGCACGGTCGGGAGACCGGCGAGCAGCTGGTGGGCCGGGCGGTGACCGAGATGCTGGTCGCCGACGACCCGGCCACGCGCGCCTCGCTCGAGTCCTTCTTCACCGGCGGCTGCCGCTACCGAGACGTCGAGCGCGTCGAGCGCGACCGGGAGGGTCAGCGCCGCGTCTTCGTCGACACCGCGATCGGGACGATCGAGGAGGGACGGCTGGTCGCCGCCTGGGGCATCCGCCGCGAGGTCACCGCCGAGCGCGCCGTGGTCGAGCGCCTCAACGAGAGCGAGCGGCTGTTCGCCGCGGCGTTCCAGGACAGTCCGTCCGGGATCTCGATCTCCTCGCTCGAGGACGGGCGCTTCGAGGCGGTCAACGACACCTTCCTCGAGTGGACCGGCAGGACGCGCGAGGAGGTCGAGGGCCGGACCTCGACCGAGCTCGGCCTCTGGCCGGACCCGGAGACGCGCCGGAGGCTGGTCGAGAGGCTCGACCGGGAAGGTCTCGTGCCCGACTTCCGCTATCGGCTCCTCAAGCAGCACGGCGAGCGGCTCGAGCTGCGCCTCTCGGCGCGGCGCATCGTGGTCGGCGGCCGGCCCTGCCTGCTGATGTCGGGCGAGAACGTCACCGAGCTCGAGCGCGCGCAGCGCGAGCTGACCGAGAAGGAGAGGCGCTTCGCGCTCCTGTTCCACGCCAATCCGGGCCCGCTCGCGCTGTCGCGGGTCGCGGACGGCCGCTTCATCGACGTCAACCAGGCCTTCGCGGAGATCGTCGGCCTGCGGCGCGAGGACCTGCTCGGGCGCACCGCGCTCGAGGTCGGGCTGTGGCCGAGCGCCGAGGACCGGCAACGCACCTTCTCGCCCTTCGTCGAGCACGGCAGCGCGAGCCGCGTCCCGGCGCGCGTCCGGCGCGCCGACGGCGAGCTCCGGGATGCCCGCATCTCGGGCATCACGCTCGAGCTCGAAGGCGAGGCCTGCCTGCTGGTGCTCGCCGAGGACGTGACCGACCTCAACCGGGCCCAGACCGCTCTGGGCGAGAGCGAGGCGCGCCTGCGCGCCGCCACGGAGGGAAGCCTCGACGCCTTCATGCTGCTCGACGCGGTGCGCGACGAGCGCGGTCAGGTGGTGGACTTCCGTCTGGCCGAGATCAACCAGGTCGCGGAACGCATGATCGGGCGGCGGCGCGACGAGGTGCTCGGCGGCAGCCTGCTCGGCCGCTGCCCGGTGCACCGGCCCCCCGCCCCGCTGTTCGAGCGGTACCGGGCGGCGTTCGAGTCGGCGCAGCCCTGGGAGGACGAGTTCGAGATCCGCGAGAAGGGCCTGCGCCGGCGCTGGTTGCGCCAGCAGGTGGTGCCGCTCGAGCACGGCGTCGCGATCTGGGCGCGGGACGTGACCGAGAAGCGCAGTGCCGAGGAGGAGCGCCGGCGCCTGGAGCTCGAGTTCCACCGCGGGCAGAGGCTGGAGAGCCTTGGGCTCCTGGCGGGGGGTGTCGCGCACGATTTCAACAACCTGCTGACCGGCATCCTCGGCTACGCGGAGGTGGCCCTGCGGCGGCTGCCCGCGGGAGCGGAGGCAACGGCGCCGGTGCGCGAGATCGCGGCCGCGGCGCAACGCGCGGCGGACCTGACCCAGAAGATGCTCGCCTTCGCCGGTGGCGGGCCGCTCACCTTCGCCTGGATCTCCCTCAACGAAGTGGTCCAGGAGATGGTCGAGCTCGCGCGCCCGGCGCTGCCGTCGGGACGGCGGGTGGAGCTCGCGCTCGCGCACCCGGCGCCAGGGCTCGAGGCCGACGCCACGCAGATGCGCCAGGTCGTCCTCAACCTGCTGCTCAACGCCTCCGAGGCGATCGCGGACGAGAACGGGGCGATCAGGATCGAGACCGGCGAGGTCTACTGCGAGTCGGAGCGCCTGGCGGCCAGCGTCCTCGGCGTCGAGCTGCCCGAAGGGCGCTACGCCTACGTGCGGGTGATCGACGATGGCGTCGGCATGCCGGCGGGCGTGCGGGAGCGGGTCTTCGATCCGTTCTTCACCACCAAGTTCACCGGCCGGGGGCTCGGCCTCGCGGCGGTGCTGGGCATCGTGCGTGCCCACCGTGGCGCGATCGAGGTGGACAGCGAGCCGGGCCGCGGCGCCGCGTTCACCGTGTTGCTGCCGCTCGCCCAGCCGCGCGTGTGAGCCGGGCCGGCCGGGGCGCCCGCGCGGAACGGTCGCGGGCCGGCCTGCGCCCGCGGTGCTAGGCTCCCCGATCGCGTGAAGACCGTCCGCGTCGCCAACGGCCAGGGCTTCTGGGGGGACAGCGTCGATGCCCCGCTCGCGCTGCTCGAGGGCGGCCCGATCGACTACCTGGGCCTCGACTACCTCGCCGAGGTGACGCTGTCGATCATGATGCGCCAGAAGCTCAAGGACCCCGCTGCGGGCTATGCCACCGACTTCGTCGAATTCGTGCGGCGCGCGCTGCCGCGCCTGGTCGAGGGCGGCGTGCGCGTGGTCACGAACGCCGGCGGGCTCAATCCCCGGGCCTGCCGGGCGAGGGTGCTCGAGGCCGCCCACGAGCTCGGTTTCGAGGGCCTGCGCGTCGGCGTGGTGGAGGGTGACGACTTGCTCGCCCGGCTGCCCGAGCTCGCCGCCGCGGGCCACCCGATGCGCAACATGGACACCGGCGAGCCGTTGGCGAGCGTGCTCGACCGCGTCGTCTCGGCCAACGCCTACCTGGGCGCCCGTCCGGTGGCCGAGGCGCTCGCCGCCGGCGCGCAGATCGTCCTGTGCGGGCGCGTCACCGACACCGCGCTCGCGCTGGGACCGCTCGTCCACGAGCACGGCTGGGCCGCCGACGACTGGGACCGGCTGGCGGCCGGGACCATCGCCGGCCACATCCTCGAGTGCGGAGCCCAGGCCACGGGCGGCAACTTCTCGCGCTTCTGGGAGGTGCCGGAGCTGTGGAACGTCGGCTACCCGATCGCCGAGGTCGCCGCGGACGGCAGCTTCGTGGTCACCAAGCACCCCGGCACGGGCGGCCTGGTGACGGTCGACACCGTCGCCGAGCAGCTGGTCTACGAGATGGGCGATCCGGCGAGCTACGTCACGCCCGACGTCACCGCCGACTTCACCTCGATCCGGCTCGACCCGGCCGGACCCGACCGCGTGCGCGTCTCGGGCGTGCGCGGCCGTCCGAACACGCCCTTCCTCAAGCTCTCCGCCTCCTATCTCGACGGCTGGAAGGCCGCCGGACAGGTCACGGTCTCGGGGCCGCGCGCGGTCGAGAAGGCCCGGCTCGCGGCGGAGATCGTCTGGCGCCGGCTGGCGCGCGCGGGCGTCGAGTTCGGCGCCGGCGACCGGCGCGAGGAGCTGCTCGGCGTCTCGGGCTGCCTGCCGGGCATCCTGCCCGGGCCCGATGCGCCACCCGAGGTCGTGCTGCGCCTCGCGGTTCGCGACCCCGATCGCGCCAAGGTCGAGCGCTTCGGCAAGGAGATCGCGCCGCTGGTCACCTCCGGGCCGCCGGGCGTGACCGGCTTCGCCGGCGGGCGGCCGCGCGCGCAGGAGGTGGTCGCCTACTGGCCGGCGCTGATCGCGCGCGAGCAGGTCGAGCCGCGCTTGGAGGTGACGGTCGAGGGGGTGGGGGGGTGAGGGTCGAGCTGGGCCGGGTCGCGCACGCGCGCTCGGGCGACAAGGGCGACGCCTCCAACGTCGGCCTGCTCGCCGACTCGCCAGCGCTCTTCGAGGTGATCCGGCGCGAGGTCACCGCCGAGCGCGTACGCGAGCACTTCCGCGAGATCTGCCGGGGCGAGGTCGAGCGCTTCGAGGTTCCCAACCTGCTGGCGCTCAACTTCCTGCTCCACGACGCCCTGGGCGGCGGCGGCACCGCCTCGCTGCTCACCGACGCCCAAGGCAAGACCCACGGCCAGGGGCTGCTGCGGCTGGAGATCGAGGTGCCCGAGGAGTTGCTGCCCTGAGCGCGCCGCTCGCGGTCGAGCGGCAGGGCGACCTGCTGCGCCTGACGCTCGCCGACCCGGAGCGCGCCAACGCGCTGTCGCCGGC
>JAFNAE010000090.1 GCA_017860005.1 Acidobacteriota bacterium
CGCGGCCGCCCGCTCTCCTCGTCCGCCGTGCGCGTCGTGGCGCGGATCATCACGGTCACCACGATGACTTCGACCACGACCTGGGTGATCGCGATGTCGGGCGCGCCGAGCAGGAGGAAGAGGATCGAGAGACCCATGCCCACGACGCCTACGGTGATCACCGCCGAGAGCAGGTTCTTCATCTCGAGGGCGGCCACCGATCCGAGCAGGAGGAAGGCGGCGAGACCGATGAGGATCGCGTCCAAGGTCAGCTCCAGAGCAGAAAGGCGAGCACGGCGGCCGTGCCGAGCAGGCACCAGGCGACGTAGTCCTGGAGCAGGCCGCTGTGGAGGCGCCGGAGAAGGTCGACCGCCGGGGCCCCGGCGCGGCGGAAGATCTCGTGGACATCGAGGCGGCCGGATTCCCCGAGCTCGATCGCCCAGCCGAGACCGCGGACCTCGCGCACCGTGCGGTAGAACTCCGTGCCGGGGAAGCGGTGGAGCTCGCGGTCGAAGACCTCGCCGCCGTCGAGCGCCGGCCGCGCGGCGAGGCCGTGGACCGGCCCCCAGGTGGAGCGAGAGCCGTCGAGCACCGCGGCCCCGCCGCTCTCCACTCCGATCGCCGGGCCCACGAAGCGCTCGAGCGGCCAGGCCGCGAAGACGCCGAGCCCGACGCAGAGCGCCGCCAGCGCCAGCATGGCGGCCGGGATGCCGATGCCACCCTGCTCCCGCACCGCGTCGTGCCGCGCCGGGCGTGCGCCCCAGAAGACCGAATGCAGCACCTTGACGAAGGAGGCGAGCGTCAGCACCGAGCCGAACAGCGCGGCGATCAGCATCACGGGCTCGCCCGCCGCCACGCACCCCTGGTAGATCAGCCACTTCGACGCAAAGCCGTTGAGCGGCGGGATGCCGGAGATGGAGAGCGCGGCGACCAGCATGCAGCCGAAAGTCACCGGCATGGTGCGCCCGAGCCCGCCGAGCCGGTCGAGCTCCAGGGTCCCCGTCTCGCGCTCCACGGTTCCCGCCCCGAGGAAGAGGCACGACTTGTAGAGGGCATGGTTCGCCATGTGGAAGACCGCACCCATCGCGCCGACCACCGTGCCCGTGCCGATGCCGAGCAACATGTAGCCGACCTGGCTGACCGCGTGGAAGGAGAGCAGACGACGCAGGTCGTGCTGGACGAGCGCCATCACCACACCGCACAGGATGGTGACGACGCCAATCGCCATCACTACCAGGCGAAGTCCCGCCGACGGCAGGAACCAGTCCACGCTCGCGCGCACCAGCAGGTAGACGCCGAGCACCTTGTCGAGCGATCCGGGGAGGTACGCCATCACCGACGCGTGCGTGGTGGTGGACAGGGTCGGGATCCAGGAGTGCATCGGCATCGCGCCGGCCTTGGCCATGGCCGCCAGCAGGAACAGGACGTAGACGGCGGTCGGCGCGCCGCCGGCGGTCGGGAGCGGGTCGTCCGCGAGCCCGGAGAGCGACCACGGATGCGCGACGCCCGCGGCGGCGCGCTCGATGCCGAGCAGCACGCCGCCCACGATCAGCGCCAGGTCGCCGACGCCGAGCAGCGTGTAGGCCTTCGCGGCGCCGGCTCCGGCGTCGTCGCGCCCCGAAACGGCGAGCAGGAACAGCGCGAGCGTCACGATCTCCCAGCCGAAGATCAGCGTGAGCAGATCGTCCGCGAGCAGCGTCGCCGCTCCGCCCGCGCCGGCGAGCAGGACGAGCGCGGCGTGGCGTCCCGGAGCGCCGCCGCGCTCCCGCCACCATCCCGCCGAGTAGAGCGCCGCGACCACCGTGAGCAGACCGACGAACACCACCGCCCACGACGAGAAGCCGTCGATGCGCAGGGCGAAGTCGATGTCGATCGGACCGAGCGTCAGCCACGGGCGGGAGAAACCGCCGCGCAGGTCCAGGATCGCGAGACCCGAGGCGAGCAGGCCGAAGGCGCCGAGCACCCCCAGGGTCGAGCTCGTGCCGTGCCGCCGCCCGGGCACGAACAGGCCGAGGAGGCCGAGCGCGGCGGGCACGAGGATGGGCAGGAGCAGGAGTCTCATGCCGGATCCAGCTCGAGGTCGGGCGCGTGGCCGAGGGCGCGCGCGAGCTCGAAGGTCTTCTGCCGCGACGCCTCGATCAGCCCGGGCGTCGCGAGCAGGCGCGCGCCCGCCGCGTCGCGGAGCACCAGCGACCGCTCCGTGCACGAATAGCAGGGGTCGCACGCGGCGAGCGTGATCATCACGTCCGCCATCGGAGCGCCGAGGCACGAGGACCGGAAGGAGGGGATGTTCACGTAGGACGGGGCGCGCACCTTGAGCCGCTCCGGCATGTTCGTGCCGTTGCTGCGCACGTAGTGGATGTCCTCGCCGCGCGGGGCCTCGTAGCGTCCGATGCCCTCCCCGCGCGGCACGTGCAGCGTGCCCAGGTTGATCGCCCCCGCTGGCAGCCGGTCCAGGCACTGGCGCAGGATCCGGATCGACTCGAGGATCTCGAGCAGGCGGACGACGGCCTTCGAGAAGACGTCGCCGCCGTCCTGGGTGACGACTTTCCAGTCGAGCTCGGCGTAGGCCGCGTAGGGCTCGTCCCGTCTCACGTCGGTGGCGAGGCCCGAGGCCCGCGCCGTCGGGCCGACGACGCCGTAGTCGAGCGCCGCCTCGGCGCTGAGCACGCCGACGCCCTTGAGCCTCGCCGCGAGCACCGGGTCGTCGAGCACGGCCGCAGTCAGGCGCTCGGTCTGGCCCTCGAGCTCGTCGAGCGTCTTGCGCACGACCGGGAAGTACTCGACGGGCAGATCGCGCCGCACGCCGCCGACCAGGGGCAGAGCCGAGTTCTGGCGGTGTCCGGTCAGCATCTCGAAGGCGTCGCACACCGGCTCCCGGTACTTCCACGCCCACATGAAGACCGTGTTGTAGCCGATGAAGTGGCCCGCGAGCCCGACCCAGAGCAGGTGGCTGTGCAGGCGCTCGAGCTCGCCGATGATGGTGCGGATGTAGGCGGCGCGCGGCGGAATCTCGACGCCGAGCAGGTCCTCGACGGCGTTGCAGAAGCAGACGCTGTGAGTCACCGAGCAGATGCCGCAGATGCGCTCGAGCAGGATCGGCACCATGTCGTAGGTGCGCTCCTGGGCGAGCCGCTCGAGACCCTTGTGGATGTAGTCCATGCGCGCGTCGATCGCGACCACGCGCTCGCCCTCCACCGTCAGCGAGAACCCGACCGGCTCCTCGAGCAGCGGGTGGAACGGCCCGATCTGGACGACGTGCCTAGAACTCGGGTCGCTCACCGATGCGCTCCTTGAACTGGACGGGGTCGAAATCGCGTCGCAGGGGCAGCTCGCCCGCCATCGACGCGTCCTTGAGCAGCCGCCGCTCGTCGGGGTGGCCGTCGAACCGCACCCCGAGCAGGTCGTGGATCTCCCGCTCGATCCAGTCCGCGGCGGCGGTCTCGGTGGCGAGCGTCGGCGCGTGGGGTTCGGGCTTCGCGAGCAGCGCCTTGAGCGTGATCACCAGCGGCGAGCCGTTGACCACGAAGTGGTGGTAGAGCCCGATCCCCTCGCGCAGGTCGATCCCCGTGCTGGTGGCGAGCCGGCATCCCGGGAGGCTCGCGCGCAGCCAGCGCACGACCTCGGGCAGGTCCGCGGCATCCACGCTGGCGTAGAGCCGCTTGGCGGAGCGCACCGCCACCCCGACGCGCGCTCCGAACTCCTCTCTCAGCCTCGACTCGATCGCGGTGGCGTCCATCAGAGCTCTCCCAGCAGCTTGATCAGTCCGGCGATGATCGTCTCCGGCTTGGGCGGGCAGCCCGGCACGTAGACGAACCTCGCGTCGGGATCGACCTCGCGGATCACCTTGTCGGCCGGTCCCGCCACGCTGTACGCGTCGCGATACCCGCCCATGCTGCAGGCGCAGACGCCGACCATGAGCGCGGCGCGGGGGCGCGGCATCTCGAGCCACGCCTCCTGCAGCGGCTTGCGGCAGGCGATCGAGACCGGGCCGGAGATCAGCAGCACGTCCGCATGCCGTGGGCTGCCCACCAGGCGCACGCCGAAGCGCTCGACGTCGAAGCGCGGGGTGAGGCAGTCGGCGATCTCGATGTCGCAGTTGTTGCATCCCGACGTGCCGAGGTGGAAGACCCACGGGCTCCGGCGCAGGGCGCGGCCGAACAGGGACGTCGAGGCCATGGTCACCATCCCATCCGCGCCAGGACCAGCGCCACGACCGCGATGCCCGTGACCGGCCCCCAGAAGAAGCGCAGCGCCTGGTCGATGCGCACGCGCGGGTTGGTGTTCTTGACCAGCACGAAGGTCACCAGCACCAGCAGCACCTTCGCGGCGAAGGCCGCGAGCCCGACGGGCGTGGTCTCGACCCCGCCCCAGAACACGGTCACCAGCAGCACCGGCAGGGTCGCCAGCTGCACGGCCTGGGTCAGCTTGAGCAGGGCCAGCGGCGGGCCGCTGTACTCGATGAGCGCGCCCTCGGCGATCTCGGTGTCCGCCTCCGCCTGGTCGAAGGGCACGAACCCGAGCTTGGCGTGGCAGCAGACCACCGCGACGAGCAGGGCGAGGACGCCGGAGGGGCGGTAGAGCACCGCGCCCGCCGCGTCCTGGAACCGAACCAGCCCCTCGAGCGAGGAGGTGGCCGCCGCCATCACCTGGCCGTCCACCGTGCGGCGCTGGAAGACGGCGACGAGCAGGGCGATGACCAGGGGCAGCTCGTAGCCCAGGACGAGCTTCATGTCGCGCGACGAGCCCACCGCCCCGAGCGGACTGCCCGATGCGGCGGCGCCGAGGATCAGCGCGAGGCTCGGGACCGCGAGCAGGTAGAGCACCAGGACGAGATCGCCGAGCGCGCCGCCGGGCAGGCCGAGCGCCGCGTGCCAGGTGAGCGTGCCGGCGAGCGTCGCGGCGGCGAAGCCGACGAAGGGGAGCGCAAGGAATCCCGCCGCCCAGGACTGCTCCGGGACCACCACCTCCTTGCCGAGCAGCTTGACCACGTCCCAGAACGGCTGGCCCGGAGCGGGTCCCGTGCGCCACTGCACGAGCGCGGTGACCTTGCGGTCCAGCCACGACATCGCCAGTCCGAGCGCCACCGCGAAGGTCGCGCCGGGGAACACCAGGTAGAAGAAGAGCCACTCGCCGAGCCGGTCCATTTCCGTCTCCGTCCGTCCCGCCCCGGGACGTCACGAGAATCGCATTCGCATCTCCTCCAGGGCGCGCAGGTTCTCGGCCGACTTCCGGTCCTCCGGGTTGATCTCGACCGCGGCGCGGAACGAGGCCAGGGCCTCGTCGAGGTTGCCCTTCCTGAAGTGGGCAACGCCGCTGTGGTACTGGGCCCCGTGCGACTGCGGATTGCCCTCCAGGACTTTGCCGAACGCGAGCAGCGTCAGATCGCTGTCGCACTTCTGCGCCGCCGCCGTGCCCAGGTGGTGCCAGGCGATGGTGAAGCCCGGGCTCACCTCGAGCAGCGCGCGGAAGGCCGCGATCGCCTCGTCGAGGTCGCCCCGATGGTAGTGGGCCAGGCCCAGCCAGTAGCGGGCGGTGATCCAGCCCGGATCGAGCGCGACCACCCGCTCGAAGCAGCGGATCGCCTCCTGGATGCGCGCCGAGCGGTAGTACGCGAGCCCGAGGCCATAGTGGCCCCCGGGCAGGTCGGGGCTGCGCTCGAGCACGTGGCGGTGGACGCGGATCGCCTCGTCGAGGCGCCCGACGTCGTTGTAGAGGTTGCCGACGTGGAGCAGGATCTCCGCGCGCTCCTCGAGGCGGAGCGCCTCCTCGTAGACGCCGATCGCCTCGCGCACGTGGCCGGCGCGCTCGAGCGTGCCGGCGCGCTCGACCAGCTCCCGGAACTTGCTCGTGATCTCGCCGCTCATGGTCAGGCCCTCCTTACGATCGCGCGGGACTGGATGCGGCCGCCGACGTACTCCGGCGCCCCCGCGCTCACCTGCAGCTCGACGAAAGAGAGCGCGCCCGAGGTGCAGGTCGCCACGCAGCGCGGGATCCCGCCCGCCACCACCCGGTCCACGCACAGGTCGCACTTGGGCGCGACGTGCCGCTTGAGCTCGTCGGGAATGACCCCGAACGGGCACGCGATCGAACACGTGTGGCAGCCGACGCAGAGCAGCTCCGAGCGGCGCACGAATCCGAACGCGTCCTGGTAGAGCGCGCCACGCGGACAGGCCGCGGCGCAGGCGGGCTGCTCGCAGTGCCGGCAGTGCACCGGCAGGACCGCCACGTCGGCCACCGCCCCGGGCACCAGGTTGGTCTGGTCGTTGTGGCCGACGTGGCAGGCGGCGCCGCAGGCGCGGCAGCCCGTGCAGCGATCCAGGTCGAGCACGATCCGGCGGGTGACTGCGCGCGCGCTCGGGTCAGGCACGGTCGTCCTCCGCCAAGCGTTCCAGCGAGACGCGATCCGGGCGCAGATCGAGGCTGCGCACGGTCGGCTCGCGCCGCCAGCGCAGCAAGGCGCGCACGGCCGGGTCGCGGTGGGGCGCCGTCACGACTCCTTCGGGCAGGCCCGCGTCGACGCGCACCCGGAGGTCCGTCTGTCCCCAGTTGCTCCGCACCCGCACGCGGTCTCCAGCGCGCACGCCGAGCGCGGCGGCGTGCGCCGTCGAGAGGCCGAGCAGCGGCTCCGGGTAGGCATAGCGGGCCCACGACAGCTGGCCGGTGAGCGAACCCTCGGCGGCGTTGGTCGCCGAGGCCTCGGCGAGGAGCAGATGGGTGCCGGGCTCGCGCGCGGCCGCCTCCCGGCCCTGCGCGTGCAGGAAGAGGTCGAGCTCCGCCAGGAAGCCGCGCGCCGCGCCGGTCCGCGCCGGCCGGTCTGCCGCCGCCGGCGCGGACCGCTCCGGCAGGCCCGCGCCGAGCGCCTCGAGGATCGTGAGGTCGGGGCGGGCACGGCCCGGGGGCGCCATCGCCGGCGCGAGCAGGACGGGCGAGCCGAAGGCGCCGCGGATCGTGCCGGCCTTCTCGCCGAAGACCGCGGCGGGCAGCACGACGTGCGCCGCCTCCGCCGACACCCCCGGCAGGTGCGCCGTGACCACCGTCAACGAGGCGGTGCGCATCGCCTGCGACGCGATCGTCCCGGGGAAGGCCGCGACCGGATCGGCGCCGAAGACGAGCAGCGCCTTCACGTCGCCCGTGACTGCCGCTTCGAGCAGCTCGGGCGTCGTGTGTCCCGCCGATCCGGCGAAGCCCTCGGCGAGGAGGAGATCGCGGATGCCGCCCGAGTTGGCGCCCTCGAGCAGGGCGAGGAAGCGCGCGCCGACCGCCTCGGCGAGGAGCGCCGCGAGCCCTGCCACCAGGTCCATGCGCGCCGTGCCGCCGAACTCGCTGGCGAGCAAGACCCCGGCGGACGGCCCGGCGCGCAGCGCCGCCACCACCGCCGTCGCGCGCTCGACCGCGAGCCCCGACCGCCGCTCGAGCTCCGTCACGGTCCACGCCGAGAGCGCCCGGCGCGCGTCCTCTCCCCACGCCGGCACCGCGCTGCCGCCGGCGTCGAGGGCGAGCGCCAGCATCAGCGCGAGGGCCGCCGCCTCGGCGTTGGGATCGCAGCGCAGCGCCGGGCGCCCGAACCACGCCGTGCGCGTCCGGGTCGGGCTCAGGACCGCGAGGAGGTGGCGGCGGTCCCGATAGCGGGCGTTGAGCACCGGCTTGGCCATGCAGGGCGCCAGGGTGAGCAGATCGCCGACCACGAGCAGCGCGTTCATCGCATCGATCTGCTCCACGCGCTCGACCCGCGCGGGCCGGGCGGCGGCGAACTCGATGCCGCTCAACACGGCGTGGTCCTCGGGCTCGCACAGGTCCACGTGCGGCGTGCCGATGCCGCGCGCGAGCCGCACGGCGGCGGCGGCCTCCTCGTCGGTCAGGTGCGGCCCCAGCAGCAGTCCGATCGCGCCACCGCCGTGGGCGGCGCGAAGGCCCTCGAGGCCGCGGGCAACGTACGCGAGCGCTTCGTCCCAGCCCACCGTGCGCGCCCGCCCCGCCTCCCGGACGAGCGGCTCCTCGAGGCGCCGCGGGTGGGTCATCAGCTCGAGCGCGACGTTGCCCTTCGCGCACAGGGAGCCGCGGTTGGGGCCGCCCTCGGCGTCGTAGTCGAGCGTTGCGACGCCGGGCTCACCGAGATAGGGAGAGCTCGAGCCGCGCGCGAGGCGCCAGGTGCACCCCATCGAGCAGAACGGGCAGATCGAACGGCCGGGGCTCGTCATCGGCCGCTATCCCAACGCGTACGGAACGGCCTGCACCTCGGCGTAGCTGAGGTCGGGCCCGTCCTTGCACAAGTAGCGGGAGCCGACGTTGCAGCGCCCGCAGATCCCCATCCCGCACGACATGTTCCGGTTCATGGAGAGGAAGACGTGCTCGGCGCGAAAACCGACGTCGACCAGCTTGCGCGCCACGAACTTGAGCATGATCTCGGGACCGCAGGAGACCGCGCAGGCGTCCCGGACGTCCACGTCGACGCCGTCGAGGAGCGTGGTCACCAGTCCCACGCGCCCGTTCCAGCCCGCAGACGGCCGATCGATGGTCGTGGTCACGTCCACGTCCGGGCGCGCCGCCCAGTCTGCGTACTGGCTCCGGAAGCAGAGCTCCTGAGGGGCGCGCGCGCCGTACTTGATCGACACGCGGCGCGCGAAGCCGGGGCGCTCGAACAGGGTGTAGAGCAGCGACCGCAACGGCGCCAGGCCCACGCCGCCGCCCACCACCACGACTTCGTGCCCCTCGAGCTCGTGGAGCGGGTAACCCCTGCCGAACGGACCGCGCACGCCGACCTCGGCCCCGGCCGCGAGCTCGTGGAGCGCGGCCGTCACCCGCCCGGCGGCGAGCACGGTCACTTCGATCCGGCCGGGCTCCGACGGCGACGACGACGGCGTGAACGGCGCCTCGCCCACTCCGGGCAGGAAGAGCTGGACGAACTGACCCGCCCGGAACGGCATCGGCTCGGCCAGCTGCAGCACGAAGGTCCTGATCGTGGGCGTCTCGACGATCACGTCCTCGACCAGCGCCGGCATCGGCAGGAAGTCGTTGCGCACGTCAGTCGATCTCCTGCGCGACCTCGCTCGGAATCCACCGCGTCTCGAGCTTGTGGAGGCACTCCCGCTTGTCGATGCGCCCCATGCAGGCTTCGATGCAGCGGCCGCAACCCGAGCAGGCCGTGATGCCCCAGTTACGCGGGAAGGCGACGAACTTGTGCTGGTAGTGGTTGCGGAATCGCTCGGTGAGCTGCAGGCGGGGGGTGAGACCGCCGGCCATGCGCGCGTGGCCCGCGCTGAAGCAGGAGTCCCAGAGACCGAGGCGCAGGGCTGCGTCTCCCGCCCGCACGTCGTGCAGGAGGAAGCAGTGACAGGTCGGGCAGACCATGTTGCACGCGTTGCACTCGACGCAGGTGGCGGCGAGCTCGGCCCAGATGCGCGTCCGGTCGTGCTTGCTGACGCTCTTCTCGAACGGGTCCCGGACCGGGAAGCGCTCGTTCTGGCGCCGGACGCGCGCGGCGAGCTCGGCGCGCGCGTCTGCCCGCCGCTCGACGCTCTCGGGCGCGGCGTCCGAGAAGAGGCCGGCGTGATCGGCCACCAGGCGCTCGCCTCGCTCCGATCCGGTCTCGACCAGGTAGCCGCCCTCCGCCGGGCTCAGGCAGAGGTCGAACAGCCCGGTCGGGTACGGCAGGTCGCCCAGCATCGAGCAGAAGCAGCTCTCCGCGCAGTCCGTGCAGTCCCCCGCCACGACCAGCGTGCTCTCGCGCGCGGCACACCAGCCCGGGTCCTTGAACTCGTGGTCGCGCAGCACCCGGTCGAGGCAGGCCACGGCCTTGAGGTCGCACGCCTTGGCGCCGAACAGGACGCGCGGGCGCGGCGCGGTCTCGCCGTCGCGGCGCGGCCAGCGCGCCAGGATGCGCCCGGGCTGGAACCAGATGGCCTTGAGCGGCTCCGGCAGCCGGTAGGCGTTCCACGGCAGCTCGCCGGCCCCGGCCGAGGCCAGCCGATCGAGGACGAGTCGATCTCCGCACCGGCGCGGCGCGAAAACGTCGTGGGTCGCGGTCAGGGTCCTGGCCAGCTCCGCGAGCGCGGCCGGGGTGATGCCTCTCACCATGCCCGCCTCGATCCGGGGAACGTCGCTGCGTGAGAGGGCAGGAGCTCCCGAGGCAGCGCGTCCGGATTCCGGAGGGCCCCGAGACCTCGACCTGCTTCGACCTGCGTGGCGCCGATCACCGATCACCTCGGAAGACCGCAGCCGGCGCGCGCAACGTCGTACTGCGCGCGCGTGCTGGCAAGGTACCACCGGCGTCGCGCTCGAAACCCCGTCACGGCGGGTGGGAGCGCGGCATGCCGCGCTGCGGCGCAAGTGCGACACGGAGCGGATGCGCGCCGGTCGCGCGTTGCCGCGCTCGCGCGCGCCGGCCGCCGGGCCGCACCTCCCACCCGCGGGGGTGGGACGGAGACGTGATCCGATCGACCTCGGGTCCGGGATCTGGTTCCCGGCGCGCGCACCGAGCGCATCCGGCGGGAGCGCTCCGCATCCGGCGCGGCGGTGGCGTGGCGCGCGAACCCGGACTCCGGATCGCGAGGCGGCATGATGCAGGCCTCCCAGCTCCCGGCCGGGCGCACCTCTTCGGCGCCGCGGCGGAGGCGATGCGCCGCATCCTGATTGAGCGCGTTCGGCGCTACGGCCGCGAGAAGCACGGCGCCGGCCGCTGGCGCGTGACGCTCGACGAGCGGGTCCCTGCCACCGTTCGCGGCGCGATGCCGGCGGACGACGCTGCGCGCGCCAGCGCCTGCCGCTCGGCCTCGAAGCGCCGCACCACCTCGCGGCTGTTGATGCCCAGCTTGATCAGCTTGAGCGCGACGCGGCGCCGGATCGGCTCCTCCTGGAGGGCCTCGTAGACGACGCCCATGCCGCCTTCGCCGATGCGGCGCACGAGCCGGTAGGGCCCGATCCGGCCGCCGATCTCCGCCTCCGTATCGGGCGCGTCGGCCACTCCGGGGTGCGGGAAGGGCCCCTCGGTCGCCTCGTGCGCCGCGAGCAGGGCGTCGACCTCGGCGCGCAGAGCCGCGTTCGACCCGCACGACTCGGTCAGGAATCCGGCGCGCTCGCGCCCTTCCGGGCGCTCGAGGGCGCCGTGGAAGACGCTCCACAGCCGCTGCCAGCGGTCTTGCTCCATCCCTCGGGCTCGGACCCGGGCAGGCTTTCAGGGCCTGCCCGCCGAGCCCTCGAGCTCCCGGCTCAGGGCACGGTGAGCGTCCAGGCCGTGGTGTCGGAGCTCTCGAAGCCGTCCACGAAGATCACGCAGGTCAGCACTTCGAAGACGGCGAGCGGTGTCACACCCGAGCTGTCGTAGCCGCCGGCGGCGAAGACGTCGCCGGTCGCGGGATCGACATCGGCGGCGAGGTTGCGCCGGTTCCGCCGCCCAGCACCCAGATCGTGCCGTCGGTCTGGGCCACGGCCCGCGTCTCCGCGGTCGCGCGCGGGAGCGAGGTGACGGGCGTGACGGTGCCAACGACCGGATCGATGCGCGCCGCGACGGTCGAATCGACGAGCGTCGTGCCGTCCCAGCTCGAGCCGCCCAGGGCATAGACGAAGTTGCCGACGCTCGCCGCCGGAATGTAGCCGAGCGGTGTGGCGAGTCCCTCGGGGAGGAGCGTCCACCGGCTGCCGGCCGCCGCCGCCGGATCGTACTCCCAGATCGCGTCCTCCATGCCCGTGCTGATCTGGAACCCGCCCAGGACGTAGAGCTTGTTGCCGTGGACCGCGGCGCCGCCGGGCAGCACGTTGCCGGCGCCGATGCCCGGCCAGGGGTCGGTCGTGATCGTGAGCATCGTGTCCGCGATCGGGTCGTAGTAGCGCACTTCGGCGGTGGCCGACGTGGCGCCGGCGGCCGATCCGCCGACCAGGACGATGACGCGGTTGCCGACGAGGTCGAGCACGCCGCCCACCATGTTGTTGACCTGGTTGTTCGCGAACGACGCCGTCTTGGTCGCCCAGAGGCCGGTCGCCGGGTCGTATTCGCGCGGATTCAGCAGGTCGCTGCCGGCGAGGTCCGACGTGCGTCCGCCCAGCGCGTAGAACCTGCCGTTGTCGGGGAAGTAGGCGCCCCAGGCGCGCACGATCGGCGTCGGGATGGAGGCCTGCGCCGACCAGACGCCGCGCGTGACGTCACAGACCGCCGTGGGCTGCGCCCGTGCGGACGTCGCCAGCACGAGAACGAGGACGACGAGGAGAAACGGGATCCTGCGCATACGCACCTCCAATCCGGGGGATCGGCAGGTCCGGGCGGGCGCACCTCTGGGGCCGGCGGGCCGTCCCGGATTCCGACGACGACTCCCCGAGTGATCCAGCGAGGCCCAAGCATAGTCCTCTCCGGCCGCAAGGGCCGGAGGCGGCACCGGGCGCCCCGGCTCAGGCCGAAGTCTTGCGGCGCGCCGGCTTCGGCAGGTAGCGCTCGCCCCAGCTCTCGATCGCGGCGACCACGCCCTCGAGCGCGCGCCCGGCACGGGTCAGCGAGTAGTGGGTGCGCGGCGGCATGGTGGACTCGATGCGCTTGGTGACCAGGCCGAGCCCGGCCAGCGCCTCGAGCCGCTTCGACAGGGTCGCCGGGTTGCAGCCGCCGATCGCGCGCGCCAGCTCGTTGAAGCCGCACGCGCCGCCGAGCAGGGCGCGCACGATCTGGAGCGTCCACTTGCCCTGCAGCACGCGGATCGCGTCGTGCACGGCGCACAGCTCGGTCGGCGGGGCGGCGCGGTCGGGCATCCGGGCCGAGACTAGCCGAGGCACTACGCTTTGACAAGCACTTGACAAAACATAGTGCTATCCGCGACAATCCTCCCGCCGGACACCACCCCCGGCCGGAGATCCGCCATGAGGAGCGTCACCGGGCTGCACCACGTCACCGCCATCTCGGGCCCCGCCCAGGAGAACCTCGACTTCTACGCCGGCGTGCTCGGCATGCGGCTGGTCAAGCGGAGCGTCAACCAGGACGACCCGGGCACCTATCACCTCTTCTACGCCGACGCCGCGGGCAGCCCGGGCACCGACCTGACCTTCTTCCCCTGGGCGCACCTGGCGCCGCCGCGACCCGGACACGGGCTCGCCTCGGAGGTCTCGCTCGCGGTGCCGCCCGGCGCGCTCGACTACTGGGGACCCCGGCTCGCGCGCTACGGCGCCGAGCTCGGCTCGATCGCCGTCCGCTTCGGCGAGCGCACGCTCCCCCTGCGCGATCCGCACGGCCTCGGCCTCGCCCTGGTCGAGAGCGCAGGCGCGACGACGCGCACGTTCGAGCCCTGGGACGCGAGCCCGGTGCCGGTCGAGCGCCAGGTGCGCGGCCTCCACGGCGCCCGCGTGCGCGAGCGCGAGCTCGCGGCGTCCACCCGCCTGCTCGCCGAGGCGCTCGGCTTCCGGCTCCTCGCCAGCGACGGGGCCTGGCAGCGCTGGGCGGTCGGCGACGGCGGCTCCGGCACCTGGCTCGACGTCGCTGAGGCGCCCGGCGAGCCGCGCGGCGCCTGGGGCGTGGGCGCCATCCACCACCTCGCCTGGCGCGTCGACGACCCGGCGCATCAGCTCGAGGTGCGCGCCCGGGTCGAGGCGCTCGCCCATCCGACCCCGGTCATCGACCGCTTCTGGTTCCGCTCGGTCTACTTCAAGGAGCCGGGCGGCGTCCTGTTCGAGCTCGCCACCGACGGACCCGGCTTCGCCGTGGACGAGGCGCCCGCGCGCCTGGGCGAGTCGCTGGTCCTGCCGCCCTGGCTCGAAGGCCAGCGCGCCGCGATCGAGCGCGCCCTGCCGCCCCTCGCCGCGCCGGCTCCGGCCGAGGTCGCGCCCTGAGCGCCGTCGGCGACATCCACCGCTTCGTGCCGGGCGGCGACGGCCCCGGCGCCGGATCGACGCTGCTCGTGCTCCACGGCACCGGCGGCGACGAGAACGACCTGCTGCCGCTCGCGCGCGAGCTCGCGCCCGGCGCCAACCTGCTCTCGCCGCGGGGTCCGGTGCTCGAGCACGGCATGCCGCGCTTCTTCCGGCGTCTGGGCGTCGGCGTCTTCGACCTCGAGGATCTCGCGCGCCGCACCGAGGAGCTCGGCCGCTTCGCCCGGTCGGCCGCCGCGCGCTACGGCTTCGATCCCGCCCGCCTGATCGCGCTCGGCTACTCGAACGGCGCCAACATCGGCGCCTCGCTGCTGCTCACCGACGGCACGGCGCTGGGCGGCGCCGTGCTGCTGCGCCCGATGCTGCCGTTCGAGGCCGAGCGGCTGCCGGACCTGGCCGGCAAGGGCGTGCTCATCGCCGCGGGCCGGCGCGACCCGTACGCCTCGCCGGCGAGCGTCGCGGCGCTCGCCGAGCGGCTGCGCGCGGCCGGCGCCGAGGTCGAGCTCGCCTGGAGCGACGGCGCGCACGCCCTCGAGCCCCAGGAGCTCGAGTCGGCGCGCGCCTGGCTGGCGCGCCACTGCTAGAGTCGCGGCATCAACCCGAGCGCGGCGCCGTGCCTGGCCGCGCGCGCTGCCGCGACTCCCCGATGCCGCCACCCGACTCCCGCCGCGCGCTCCGGCTCGGTGCCGCGCTCGCCCTCGCGTGCGCGGCCGCCGCACCCGCCGCCGATCCGCCGGCCGCCGAGTGGCCGCGGCTCGTCGTGCGCTCTCTCGCCGACACCGGCGAAGGCACGCTGCGCGCCATGCTCGACGCCGCCGAGCGCCGGGAGGGGCCGGACCTCATCACCTTCGATCCCGAGCTGATCGGCGAGCCGCGGACGATCGTGCTCGCCCGCGCACTGCCACCGGTCACCACCGACGTGACGCTCGACGGCTCGGTGCCCGACCGGCTCTGGCGCGCGGTCGGCGTGACGATCTCGGGCGGCGACCGCTGGCGCGTCTTCGAGGTCGCCCCGGGCGGCCGGCTCACCCTGCGCGCGCTCACCGTCGCGCACGGCGCCGCCGGGAGCGGCGGCGGCGCGCTCAACCGCGGCGAGCTGCGGGCCGAGGGGGTCACCTTCCGCGACAACACCGCGGAGTGCGACGGCGGGGCGATCGCGCACCTCGACGGCCGGCTCGCGGTGGTCAACGCGACCTTCGCCCGCAACCGCGCCGGGGCGCGCGGCGGTGCCGTTGCCGCGCTCGCCGACGACGCCGCGTTCGTCCACGGCACGTTCGCGGCCAACGGAGCAGCGCGCGGCGGCGGACTCTACGCGGCCGGGAGCCTCCGCCTCGCCAACAGCATCCTCGCCGACAACGCGCCGGGGTCCGACTGCGTCGCCGAGCCGGGGGCCGCGATGCCGCCGGCCCGCAACCTGATCGGCTCCTCGGAGGGCTGCGGCGAGTCGTTCGTCGCGGGCGATGCGAACCTCGGCACGCTCGGCTACTTCAACGGCCCGACGCCGGTGGTGCCGCTGAACGGGGACAGCCCCGCGATCAACCTCGGCGACCCCGCCGACGCGCTCGACCTCGACGGACTGCCGCTCTACTGGGACCAGCGCGGCAACGGCGACCCGCGCCGCGTCGCCGGCTTCCCCGACCTCGGCGCCTTCGAGCACCAGGCGTTCCCGAAGCTGGTCGTCGACACCGCGGCCGACACCGCGCTGCGCGCCTGCACCTCCGCCGTGCGCGGCGACTGCCCTCTGCGCGGCGCGCTCGAGCTCGCGCTCGCCGACCCGCGCCACGGCACGATCCGGTTCGATCCCGAGGTCTTCGCGGCGCCGGCCACGCTCCCCCTGGCCGCGCCGCTGCCGCGCCTGACGCGCGCGCTCACGCTCGACGCCGGCGCCACTGCCGGCGTCACGCTCGCGCCCGGCGGCAACTTCCCCGCCCTCGCCGCCGACCCCGGCGCCGAGCCCGTGCTGCTCGGCGTGACCCTCGCTGCGCCCCCCGGCGCGCCCTGAGCGGCGCGCGGCCGGCTCAGTCGGCCGCGGGCCGGAACCCCCGCTCCTCGAGCTCCCGGCGGATGGCGTCGCGAACGATGCTCTCGAAAGTCGCCCCACCGGCCCCGGCCCCGCGGGCCCGGGCCTGCTCGTCGAGGTGCTGCCGCCGCTGCTCCCCGAGCGCCAGGATGCGCTTCTGCAGCTCCTGCCGCTCGAGCCAGGTGCTCTGCACCCAGGCCGCGAGTTCGTCGCCCGTGAGGCCGCGAAGCGAGTGCGGGAGGCTCTCCGGCGCGACCGTGCCGAGGTCCACCCGCCCGGAGACCACCGCGCCCACGAGGTCCCACTCCGGCTCGTAGAGCGCCCCGGCCTTGGTCTCGGCCCGGGCCGCCGCGGCGGCGGGGCTGAGCCTGGCGACCTTCCTGTCCTGGGCGGTCTGGGCCTTCCGGCCCTCCCGGCCCGCGCCGCCCCAGGAGACGTAAGTGGCGTTGAGCCGCTTGCCGAGCTCGATCATCTCGCGGTCGTACGGCGTGCCCAGGAGGCTCGCCGCCGACTCGAGGCTCATGCTCGCGAAGGCCCCGTCCGCCTCGGTCGCGAGCTGTTTCCAGGTCGCGGCGGTCGGCTCCTCTGCCCGCCCGCAGTAGATGACGAAGACGTCGAAGCCCTCCTGCCGGGCTCCGTGGCCCACCGCCAGGAAGTCCACTTCGGGGTCCTGGTCCGCCGGCTCGTTGCCAGCGAGAAGGACCAGACGCAGCGCCCCCGACCCGGGCGGCGACCACGCCAGTCTCTCGAGCGCCATCCGGAGGGCCCGGCCGACGTACTCCGTCCCTCCGCCCGCCTCCATCTCGAACAGGCGTCCCGAAACCAGGTCGAGGTCCCTCGTCAGAGGGGCCTGGAGCCTGACCCAGCCGTCCCGGCTGCCGTCTCCCTTGCCACCGAAGGCGATCAGGGCGACCCGCAACTGCGGCGCCGGCTCGAGCCGCGCCAGGTCGTTGACGATGTCCCAAAGCCCGACGCGCGCCGCGTCGATCAGCGGCTCCATGCTGCCGCTGGTGTCGAGGACGATCGCGATCTCGATCGCCTCGGGGCCGCCGATGCCCTCGCCCGCTTCGATCCGGGCCAGCGCCGGCGCCGACAGAGGCGCGCCGGTCAGCAGAGCCGCCATCAGAAACCGCCACGAGTATCGCAAGCTCGCCATCACCCTACCTCCCGGGCCCGGCCGGTGCCCCTGCCGGCGCCCTCTCCCCTCCCTGCAAAGAACAACGGGGACCCGGCCTGGACCGGGTCCCCTCCGAATCCTACCCAGCTTGCCCGGCAGCGCAGCGCAAGCCTGCCGGGGAGCGCATCAGAAACCGCTCGCCATTCCCATTCCCATCGTGGTCTTGGCGATGTTGATCGAGTTGGGCACGTCCCCGGTCGGGTTGTAGTCATACCCGGGCTTCGCCAGGTTGTTGACCGTGAGGGTCACGCTCGAGCGCGTGGCCGCGATGTTCCGGAGGGTCACGCTGCACGTTCCGGACGTGTTGGTGACACAGGTGGATGTCCC
>JAFNAE010000091.1 GCA_017860005.1 Acidobacteriota bacterium
CCGGCGTTGGTGTCGTTGTAGTAGATGCGCAGGTACTTGACCTCGGAGCCGTCGGGGATCAGGAGCGGGAAGGTGAGGCGATTGTCGGTTCCGGCCGAGATGTGGAGACAGCCGTTGAAGTCGTAGCCGTAGCCGGTGCCGCTCACCCGCGGCTGGAGCTGCATGCCGACCACCGTGTAGTAGGAGAAGGTGGCGAGGGGCGAATCCGCCTCGTCGGGCGCGCCGGACGGGACCCGGACCCCGACGACCTCGGGCGAGGCCGCGGGCAGGCCGTCTCCGCCCCGGACGGCGGCGAGGCCCTCCGGAACGCCGGCCAGGGCCGCTGCCGCGACCGCGAAGCCGAGAATGAAGGCAAGCGAAGCTGCTCTCATGGCTGGCAGTCCCCGCTCCTCACGGCGCGTAGTAGGCGACGCGCACACCGCAGATCTGCGTGGTTGCGTCGGTGGTGTTGGTGGCGACGATGACCGAATAGTTGATCGAGCTGTCGAAGATCTCGGTCAGCTCGGCAGAGAGCGTGGTGCCGTAGCCGCCCGAGCCGGTCGAGGTCAGCGACGTCAGGTCGGTCGAGGACTGGCCGGGAACGTACTGAGTCAGCCAGGCGGTGAGGTCGGTGCCGGCGTTGGTGTCGTTGTAGTAGATGCGCAGGTACTTGACCTCGGAGCCGTCGGGGATCAGGAGCGGGAAGGTGAGGCGATTGTCGGTCCGGCGTCGGACCAGGCGGCGATGGCGGCGAAGTCGGTCGCGGTGCCATCGGACGACTCCTGGGCGCGGAGGGCTGTGCCGCCGGCCAACAGCGCGAGGCAGGCGACGGTCATGAGTGTCTTGCGGAGCATCTCTGTCGTTCTCCTTTCGGTTTGCCAGACGAGGCGGCCGTGGCCGCCCCCGACTGCGACACTGGCGGGTCCCCGCCCGGGGACCGGAGGGGCATCTTCCTCATTGCCGGTGGAATGCTGCTGGGCAGTATAGCCCCTCTCGACGCCCGGGGGCTCGTCTAGCGGAGTCCCCTATGGATAGGAACCCCGTGCGAGGCCCGGACCGGACACCCGGCCCCCGGGTGTCCGCGGCCGGGGCGGGGCGGGCTACTTCCCGGCCGGCGCGATCGAGAGCTTCGCCCCGGCCGAGTAGGCGACGAACTCGGGGGCGTACATCGACTGGAGCTGGGCCGGGGCGGCTCGGAAGGTGCCTGCGACGCTCGCCCGGACGCGGTAGCGGAGGGTGACCTCGCCGGCCGGCAGCCACTCGAAGAAGAAGTTGGTGCCGCTGTCGCGGGTCTCCTCGTAGTAGGCCGGGCCCGAGTCCCAGCGCCAGCCCGACAGCGCGCTGCCCGGCTCGAGGCCGGCCGCGCGCGGGTCGCGCAGGTGGACGTACTCGGCCGCTGCCTTGGCCCGGATCGAGAGCTGGACCTCGAGCTCGTCGCCGACCGCCAGCCGGGCGCCCTCGGCGAGCGGCTCGAGCGTCGTCTCGGGGCCGGACTTGACGCGCCGGAACCAGCGCCGCTCGACGCTGAACAGGTCGCCGCGCGCCTCCTCGGGGAGCTGCTCGGTCGAGAAGTGCCAGGTCGCCGAGGCGAAGGCGAAGCCGGGCGTCTTCTGCTCGACGACCACGGTCGCGTCGCGCTCGGGCACGATCTCGCCGCCCGCCAGCACGACCTGGTTCTTCCTGCCGGTGAAGCGCTCGGGCTCGAAGGCGAAGGTGGTCGTGCGGCCGCCCAGCAGGACCCGCACCTCCTCGCGCGTGCCCAGCAGCTTCTCGCGCTCGAGGTAGCGGGCGAGCGAGTAGAGCACCTCGGCGGTGGCCCGGGTGGACTTCCAGTGGCCGAGCTTCTTGTTCAGGAACAGCCACTGCACCAGGCCCTCGGCGCGCGCGTCGGCCGGGGTGACCTCCATCAGCGTGCGCAGCGCCCAGGCGTGGGTCTCGATGGTGTCGTTGTACCAGAGCCAGGCGCGGTCCTCGGGCGCCCAGTAGGTGCCGAGGTCGCGGTCGGTCTTCGACGAGTCCATCACGCTCGCCAGGACCAGCTGCGCGTCCTTCACGCGCTCGAACCGGTGGAGCGTGGCGGCGAGCTGGAGCTTGAGCATCGGCGAATGCTGCTTCCAGTGCTTGAAAGAGAATTCGAGGATCTCGCGCCGCGCCTTCTCGGGCAGCACGTCGCCCAGCCACGACGGGTCGGGGTAGGAGGAGGCGACGTAGTTGGCGTAGGTCAGCAGCTCCCAGCAGCAGTCGTGGCGGATCGCCTCCTGCCACCAGTCGTCCCGGATCTGGGTGGCGAGGTAGGCCCAGCCGCGCGTCACCATCTCCCTGGGCACCTCGACCCCGAACGAGGCGGCGCGCGCGAAGCCGTCCATCAGGTAGAGCGTGATCCAGGGCGAGGGCGGCCCGCCCGGGAACCAGGGGAAGGCGCCGGACGGGAGCTGCGCCTGGCGCAGCTTGGCCAACGCCTCGGCCTGGACCGCGCGCGCCACCGCCGGATCGAGCACGCGCCGGAGCGCCTCGCCCTCCTCGCCGCCGCGCGACTCGACCAGCCAGGGCGTCTCCTCGAGCGCCATGCGCCGGTTCGGGTCGGCGGCATCGAAGCGCTCCCACTGCGTCTCGCGCTCGGCGAGCGTGGCCGCCATCTTCGCCACCGCCGGGTAGCGGTCGAACAGGCTGCCGAGGATGCCGGTCGAGACGAACCGGTTCATCGTCTGCTCGGTGCACTCGTACGGGTAGTCGACGAGGTAGGGCAGGGCGTCGAGCATGCCGTAGAAGAGCTGGCCGTCCACGGTCACCACCAGGCGCTCGTCGATGCGCGTCGGATCCTCCTTGCGCAGGTCCTCGAAGACCAGCTCGCGCCGCTCGCCGCCCTTGAGCGCCGCGAAGCGCGACTGCGCGAGCGAGATGCGGGCGGGCAGCACCGGCAGCGGCCGCAGCTCGCCGTCCGCGAGCGCGCCGGCGCGCGCCTCGACCCGGAAGGCGACCGGGCGCGGGCCGCGCGGGGTGACGACCGGGAACGAGAGCGACTGCGAACGCCCGGGCTCGGCGGCGAAGCGCAACGAGGCGCCACCCGCGGGCAACCCGAAGGCGGCGGAGAGGTCCTCCTCGGTCTCGGGATCGACGATCGCGAGGCGCGCCGTGCCCGCGAGCGGACCCGCGGAGGCGTTGTTGACCTCGACCCGCAGGTCGGCCGCGTCGCCCTCGCGCAGGAAGCGCGGCAGGTAGGGGCGGACCATCAGGTCCTTGGCGGTGGTGACCTCGCGCTCGAGGTAGCCGGAGGCGAGGTCGCGCGTCCAGGCCGTGACCCAGAGCTTCCACGAGGTCAGCGACTCGGGCACCCGGAACTCGATCGCCGCCGAGCCGTCCGCGCCGGTGACCAGGTGGGGCAGGAAGAAGGCGGTCTCCGAGAAGTCGGTGCGCACCGCGACCGGCGGCGGCGCCGCCGGAGCGGCATCCCGGACCCCGGGCGCGGCGAGGTCGGAGAGCGCGTCGGCCTCCTGCTCGTTGCGGGCGGCGCGATTCTCGGCGCTCTGCATCGCCGCCGGCGCCGGGGGCGCCATCCCCTCCATCGCCACCGCGCCCTTGGCGAGATGGCGCGAGTAGCCGAGCCCGGGCCCGCCGATGCCGTAAGGGTCGATGGCGACGAAGGCGTCGGCGCTGTAGGAGGGCCCGAGGGCGATCTCGTACCAGCTCTCGCCGCCGTTCCAGACCGCGCCCTGCTGGCCGAGGCTGGTCGCCCAGGGCGCGGGAGCGCCGAAGGCCGGGTAGATCGACGAGACGAGCGGCAGCGCGTGGGGCCGGAACAGGTCGAGGCTGCGGTCGTACATCGAGGCCAGCAGCTCGGCTGCCTTCGCGCCGAGCGGCTCGCCGTTCGCGCCCCGGACCACGACGCGGTAGGTCTCGGTGGCGCCCGGTGCCAACCGGTCGCGGAAGGTCGCGAGCTCGAGGGTCAGGCCCTTGTCGTCCCAGGGCACGGCGACGGCGGCGGTGCGCGCGACCGCCTGGAAGTCCGAGACGATCGTGGCGCGCACACCGAAGCCGCCGCGGTCGGCGGCACCGACCGGGAACTCGAGCCAGGCCGGGTCGCGGCCCGCGACCAGCGTGCGGCGCGCGCGCACCTCGCCGCCGCGCACGACCTCGAGCGCGACGGTCTGTCCGGGGAATCCCGAATGGACGAGCAGGCGGGCCACGCCGCCCGCCTTGACCACCGGGGCCTCGAAGCGCAGCTCGAGGGGGAGCGCGAGCGCGGGACGCTCGCCCGCCACGACGAACGGACGCTCGAGCCGCGCGGTCTCGCCGTGAGCATCGCGGCTCTCGGCGATCAGCCGGTAGGCGCCGGGCGCGAGCTCGGGCAGGGCGAGCGTCGCGGCGCCGTCGGCGCCGTGCGCGAGCGCGCCGCTCGCCACCTCGCGGCGCTCGGCCCAGCCGGCGACGATGCTCTCGGAGGGCGGCGCCGGCGACCAGCGCGGCGCGAGGCGGTCGCCGGGCGTCGCGTAACGCGCCCCCGCCTCGTCGACCGGCACCGGCAGCTCGGCCGGCAGCGGCGCGCGCTCCGGCTGCTCCAGCTCGACGATGCGCCAGCGGCTCTCGCCGGCGCGCGGCGCGCCGTCGAGGTCGGCGCGCGTGAGCGTCCAGGTGCGCTCGCCGTCCGGCGTCACCAGGAACGGCTCGCCGGCGAGCGCGAGCGTGACGCCGACCCAGCCGAGCGCGAGCGAGCGGCCCCCGCCGCGCGTCTCGCCGCCCTCGTCGGTGACCTCGGCCTCGACCGCGAAGCGGAAGCAGCCGCAGTGGGTGCGCTCGCGCTCGTCGGCCTCGGGGGTGAAGCGCACGGTGAAGCGGCCGTCGGCGTCGAGCTCGGCGGTCCCCGAGGCGACCGTGCGCGGCGGCGCCGGCGGGCGCCACCAGGAGCGCCAGTCGAGGAAGCGCATCTCCTCGCGCGTGACGCGCCAGGCGACCCGGCCGGAGGCGACCGGCAGGCCGAAGTAGTAGCGCGCCTCGCCCGGGACCTCGACCGGACGGTTCAGGCGCGGCTCGCCGGCAGGGGCCTCGAGCTTCACCTCGAAGGTCGGCCGCTTGTACTCCTCGACCGAGATCGTCGAGCCGGCGAGGCCCGGGATCTGGAGCGACCAGTTGCCGAGCAGGCGGCCGGCCGGGATCGTGAGCTCGCCCGACGCGGTGCCGAAGTCGTTGGTGGTCGCGCCGACGCTCGCCACCTGCTCGCCGTTGGCGTCGAGCAGGCGCACCTCGAGCCCGCGCTCGGCCGCCGTCCGGAACCGCCCGGAGGAGCGTCTGCCGTCGTAGAGCAGCGCCTTCCAGAGCAGCTTCTGGCCGGGCCGGTAGATCGCGCGGTCGGTGAACAGCAGCGCGCCGGAGTCGGGCTCGGCGGGGCGGGCGTTGCGCCCCCAGTGCCAGCCCTGGCTCCAGACCGACTCGTCCGCGCCGCGCCGGACGACCACCGCCAGGCCGCGGCCGTCGCCGACCTCCGCGGCCCGCGCGAAGCGCGCCAGCCCCTCGGCGTCGGTCGTCGTGCGCTCGACGAGCTGGGGCTTCTGCTCCCACTGCCAGCGCCAGAGCGCCGCCTCCGCGCCCGCCACCGGTCGGCCGTCGGCGCCTTCGACGGCGCGCACCAGCGCGCTCTCCGGCGAGGCGCCGAAGGCCGTGTCGCGCAGGACGACCAGCCCGGAGAGACGCAGCTCGACCGCGGAGAGCCGGTTGCCGCGCGGGCGGAAGTCGGGCTCGGCCGAGGCGACGATCAGGTACCGGCCGAGCGCCTCGAGGGGCGGGGTGGTGAAGCTGCGGTGGTCGCGGTAATCGGCGGTGGTCGGCAGCGCCTCCTCCCAGGCGGCCGCCGGCGTGCGCCCGAGCCAGGGGCGGACCCGTTCGTCGTTCCAGCCCTCCCAACGCACGGGGCGGTCCCCGAAGCGTTCCTCGGGCAGGCGCCAGGCGCGCAGGTAGAGGCGGCCCAGGTTGCGGTGCTCGATCGCCACCGAGCGCCGGCCGGCGCCGTCCACGGTCATCGCCTGGAGGTCGAAGCCGGGCGCCTCGATCGCCTCGCGCTCGGCGCGGCAGGCCTGGGCGCCGGGCGAGCCCGGGTAGGCGCGCTCGCCACCGAGCGCCAGCTCGCGCGCGGTGACCAGGGCGTCGGGCGCGTCGGCTTCGCGCCACATCGCGGCCAGGCGCGCGCGCCCCATCGCCCACCAGGGGTCGGAGCGGAACTCGGCGAGCGAGCGGTCGAGGTCGGCGCGCAGCGCGGCGCGGTCCTCGGCGGCGGTGAGCGCGCCGTGCAGGTGGCCGAGGCGCTCCAGCCGCGCCTCGAGCGCGGCGGCGCGCTCGCCGCGCGCGCGGTGCCAGCGCTCGAGGTCGCCGAGCAGCGCCGAGAGGCGCGCGAGCGGGTGGAGGCCGGCGCCGCCGAGGCGCTCGGGCGTCGGCTCGACGGCGGTGCCCTCGGCGAGCGCGGCGAGCGGCAGCTTCCAGGTCTCGGCGAGCTCCGCGGGCGTCCAGTAGGAGCTGTTCGCGAGCCGCGCCGCCCACAGGTAGGCGATCGCGTCGCGCAGGCTCGGGCGCACGCCGGCGGGGAAGTCGTTGGGCTCCAGGAACTCGAACTGGGCCGCAGGCACCGCGCCCAGCGCCTCGCGGCGGCTCCAGACCTCGGCGAACAGGCGGTCCGCCTCGGCGGTGACCTGGTCGCGCGTCCAGAGCTTGAGGTCGAGCTTCTCGCCCGAGACCACCTTCTCGCGGCGGCCGATCTCCCAGCCGTAGGCGTCGAGGTAGCCGATCAGGGCGTGGGCCTGGTAGAGCTCGACCGCGGCGCGCGCGCGCGGCTCGGCGGGCCACGGCTTGGCGGCCAGCGCCTCGACCGCAGTCTCGTAGCCGCCCAGGGCGAGCCCGATCTGGGTCGCGCGCACGAGAGCGCGCGCCAGCTCGAGGTCGTCCCCGGCGGCGCGCGCGGCGGCCTCGATGCGCTCGACCAGCGGCGCCGCCTCGGCCAGCTTCTGCTCGTCGAGCAGGCGCTCGACCTCGCCCCAGGCCGGCGGAGCCTGGGAGGGCGGGGCGGCGCCGGAGCCCGGATCGGCGTCGGCGGGGCGGCAGGAGAGGCTCGCCAGGGCGGCGAGCAGGGCGGCGGCGAACGGGCGCAGGGGAGCCATGGTGCGAGCTTAGACCCGGCACCGGTCCGGGGCGATACCGGAGGGGGCTGCTAGACTTCCGCCGTCGTTGCACCCACACCCACCCCACGGAGGCTCCGCATGAAGCGCTCGAAGTGGATCGCCGGCTT
The DNA here is from genome assembly GCA_017860005.1 of Acidobacteriota bacterium. Taxonomy (GTDB): domain Bacteria; phylum Acidobacteriota; class Thermoanaerobaculia; order Multivoradales; family JAGPDF01; genus JACTMI01. Next base: position 7,247 of record JAFNAE010000091.1, read on the forward strand.
CCTGTTCTGCCCGCTCCTCGCCGCGCCGGCCTCGGCCGACCAGGTCGTCTCCCTCCTGCAGCACACCGACGCGGTCTCGATGATGGGGCAGACCACGCCCGCGCAGGACGTCACCCAGGAGTTCTGGTACGGCGCCGAGGGCCTGCGCGTGGACACCGGCGACACCACCATCGTGCTGCGCGCCGACCGCAAGAAGCTCTACCTGGTCAACCACCCCGAGAAGAACTACTCGGCGCTCGACCTGCCCTTCGACTTCAAGCAGCTGGTCGGCCCCGAGATGGCGCCGATGATGGACCAGATGATGAAGATGATGGCGATGACGGTGACCGTGACGCCCACCGACCGCAGCGGCGAGTACGCCGGCTTCGCCTGCAAGTTCTACAAGGTGAACATCGCCGGCTCGATGATGCAGATGGCGATGGACCAGTGCGTGAGCGAGCGCCTGCCGATCGACTACTCGCGCTACAAGTCGCTGCTCGAGTCGCAGGCGGAATTGTCCGCCAACCAGGGCTGGCTCAAGGAGCTCGCCGAGAAGATCTCGGGCTTCCCGGTGCGCTCGGAGACGACCACCACCATGATGGGCAAGTCGTTCAAGAGCTGGCAGGAGCTCAAGTCGGTCGAGGAGCGCACCCCGGCGCCGGGCTTCTACGAGCCGCCCGCGGGCTACCAGGAGGTCAAGTTCGACCCGATGGCCCAGCAGGCCGGCCAGGCGCGGCGCAAGTAGCGGCGCCGGCCGGAAACCTGGCGCGCGCCCGCGCGTACCTCCTGCCAGGGACCCCGCGGTTCCGGCCCGCCCGTCGGCGGCCGTCGATCGGACGGCCGGCCGCCGACGGGCGGGTGACCGCGGCTCTCCCGCGACCGGAGCCGAGCGCCGATGTCCAGGAAAGCCAAGATCATCGTCTTCGTCGGCGCCGGCCTGATCGCGGCCGGCGCCTTCGCCGTCGTGCAGATGCGCAAGGACCGCAACGGCCGCGTCGAGGTCCAGACCGCGGCGATCGAGCGGCGCGAGATCGTGCAGACGGTGACCGCCACCGGGCGCATCCAGCCTGTCACCCAGGTCGACATCAGCGCCGACGTCTCGGCCAAGATCATCCGCCTGCCGGTCAAGGAGGGCGAGTGGGTCGAGAAGGGCCAGCTCCTGGTCGAGCTCGACCGCGAGCGTTACCTGGCCGAGGTCGAGAGCGCCGAGGCCACCCTGCGCGCGACCGAGGCCCAGGCGGTGGTCGCCCGGGAGAACCTCCAGAAGGCGAACAAGGACTTCGAGCGCTCGAACGACCTGTTCGAGAAGACGGTCGAGTCGCGCGCCACGCTGGACGCGGTGTCGGCCGTGGCCGAGGCCGAGAAGGCGCGCCACCGCGCGGCGCTCGACCAGGTCGAGCAGGCGCGGGCCGCGCTCAAGCAGGTGCGCGACGCGCTCTCGAAGACCACCATCTACGCGCCGATGGCGGGCACCGTGAGCCGCCTCAACAAGGAGGAGGGCGAGATCGCGCTCGGCTCCCAGTTCCAGGCCGACGTGATCATGGAGATCTCCAACCTGGCCGGCATGGAGGCGCTGGTCGCGGTGGACGAGAACGACATCGTCAACGTCTCGCTCGGCGACAAGGCGAAGATCGAGGTCGATGCGCTGCCGGACGTGGTGTTCGAGGGCGCGGTGACCGAGATCGCCAACAGCGCCAAGGTCTCCTCCGAGGGCACCGCCGAACAGAAGACCGAGTTCGAGGTCAAGATCGCCATCCAGGACCCGGGCGCGCGGCTGCGCCCGGGCATGACCGCGAGCGCCGAGATCGTGACCGAGGTGCGCCCGGACGCGCTCGGGGTGCCGATCCAGAGCGTGGCGGTGCGCACGCCCGAGCAGCTCGGCCTGGGCGGCGCGGGCAAGGAGAACGGCGAGGGCGACGCGCCCGCCGGAGACGGCGCCCCCGCGCCCGCCCCGCCGGCCACCGACAAGGACGGCTTCCTCCAGGTCGTCTTCGTGGTCACCGACGGCGTCGCGCACGCCAGGCCGGTCAAGACCGGCATCCAGAGCGACAGCCACATCGAGCTGCTCGAGGGCGCAGCGGCGGGCGACCAGGTCGTCGTCGGCAGCTACCGCGCGATCAGCCGTGACCTCAAGGACGGCGCCAGGGTGAAGGAGGCGCCCGCGGGCGCGGGCGACGGGCCGGGCGGGCCGCCCGGTGCGGCGGCGGACCGCGGCTGAGCGGCGCGGAGCGACGCCCATGGCGCTGGAGCTCCGGAACGTCGTCAAGACCTACGCGCTCGACAGCGTCGAGGTCCAGGCCCTGCGCGGCGTCTCGTTCGCGGTCGCCGACAACGAGTACGCCGCCATCATGGGGCCCTCGGGCTCGGGCAAGTCGACCATGATGAACCTGATCGGCTGCCTCGACGTGCCGACCTCGGGCGAGTACTTCCTGGACGGCGAAGACGTCTCGAAGCTCGACGACGACGCGCTGGCCGAGATCCGCAACCTCAAGATCGGCTTCGTGTTCCAGACCTTCAACCTGATCCCGAGGGCCGACGTCTTCCGCAACGTCGAGCTGCCGCTGGTCTACAAGGGTGTGCCCGCGGGCCAGCGCCGCCGCATCGCGGAGGCGGCGATCGCCCGCGTCGGCCTCGCCGACCGCATGAAGCACCGCCCGAACGAGCTCTCCGGCGGCCAGCGCCAGCGCGTGGCCATCGCGCGCGCCCTGGTCAACAACCCCTCGATCATCCTGGCCGACGAGCCGACCGGCAATCTCGACAGCGCCACCGGCGAGGAGATCATGCAGGTCTTCGAGGAGCTCCACCGGGCGGGCAACACGATCCTGCTGGTGACCCACGAGACCGACGTGGCGCGCCACGCGCGGCGCGTCATCCGGCTGCGCGACGGGCTGGTCGAGAGCGACACGGTCACCGGCGGCGCCGCTCGCGAGGCGCCGGCCGCGGCGGCGGCCGGGAGCTGAGGCGATGGTGCGCTGGGCGGGGACGCTCGAAGCCGGCCGCATCGCGCTGGAGGCGCTGCGCGCCAACAAGGCGCGCGGCATCCTGACCACGCTCGGCATCATCATCGGCGTGCTCGGCGTCACCACCACGATGACCGCCGCCAACGGTCTCGCCAGCTCGTTCCGGGAGAGCGTCTCGGCGCTCGGCTCGGACGTGGTCTACGTCTCGCGCATGCCGTGGATCATCCAGGGCAACTTCTTCGAGTTCCGCAACCGGCCCCCGGTCCGGATGCGCGAGGCGGAAGCGCTCGAGCGGCGCCTGCGACGGGCGGCGGCGGTCAATCCGACCACCCACACCGAGCGCACGGTGCGCTTCGGCTCGCGCACCCTGGAGCGCGTGGACATCATCGGCACCACCGACCGCCAGATGCTGGTCTCGGCCTCGGTGCCCGACGCCGGCCGCTTCCTGACCGCCTTCGACGTCCAGGCGCGCAAGCGCTCCTGCGTGATCGGCGACCAGGTGCGGGAGCGGTTGTTCGAGGGTGTGGACCCGCTCAACAAGGAGATCCGGATCGGGCGCGCCACCTTCCGCGTGGTCGGGGTGATGGAGAAGCAGGGCAGCGCCGGCTTCTTCGGCGGTCCGAACTTCGACGGCCAGATCTTCGTGCCGATCACCGCCTTCTCCCAGGCGTTCGGGGGCGCCCAGCGCAACATCGACATCGCGGTCAAGGCGCCGAGCGCCGAGGGGCTCGCCGACTTCGAGTACGAGGTGATCGGCGAGATGCGCAAGATCCGCCGGCTCGCGCCGGCCGAGAAGGACGATTTCTCGATCAACAAGATGGACTCGCTGGTGGCGATGTTCAACAACGTCATGGGCGTGGTCCTGCTGATCGGCATGGTGATCACCGGCATCTCGCTGTTCGTGGGCGGAGTCGGCGTGATGAACATCATGTTCGTGTCGGTGACCGAGCGCACGCGCGAGATCGGCATCCGCAAGGCGATCGGCGCCAAGCGGCGGGCGATCCTGGCGCAGTTCCTGTTCGAATCCTCGGCGATCTGCCTGGGCGGCGGCCTGGTCGGGCTGCTCGCGGCGCTGGGCGTCGCGGCGCTCATCGACCGCTTCCTGATGCCGGCCAGCGTCTCGCCCGGGATCGTCGTGGTCGCGCTCGCGGTCTCGATCGCCGTCGGCGTCGCGGCCGGCATCGTGCCGGCGCTGCGCGCCTCGCGGCTCGACCCGATCGAAGCGCTGCGCTACGAGTGAGCGGAGGCGACCTGCCATGCGCATGCGCGAGACCCTGGCGATGGCGTTCGAAGCGGTGCGGACGAACAAGCTGCGCTCGACCCTCACCCTGGTCGGCATCGTCGCCGGAGTGGCCTCGATCATCTCGGTGATGACCGGCATCTCGGTGATCCAGAGCACGATCGAGCACGAGCTCTCCGTGCT
>JAFNAE010000224.1 GCA_017860005.1 Acidobacteriota bacterium
TGCAGCCGGGCGAGGAGCCGGCTCCGCTCGAGGGGGATCGATTCGAGTTCCGTTCGAGCGTGGCGCAGCGGGTGCGCGAGGTCGTCGGCTGCAACTTCTCGGTCAAGCGGGCCGCAGCGCTCGCTGTCGGCGGCTTCGACGAGAGCTTCGTCGGCGCGGCCTATCGCTTCGAGGCAGACTTCTGCGCTCGCGCTTCCGCCGCCGGTGCGCAGATCGTCTTCGAGCCGCGCGCGAGCCTGCGGCACCTGCGGGCGGCTCGTGGCGGCACGCGGGCGTACGGGTCGCATCTGACCACGATGCGGCCGCACCACGCGGTCGGCGAGTACTACTTCCTGCTGCGCCACCGGCCCCGGGGCTGGCTGGGCCAGCTCCTGGGGCGGCCGTGGCGCGCGGTCGCGACGCGCTTCCACGCCCGGCGGCCGTGGCGGATCCCCGTGACCTGGGTCGCGGAGCTGACGGGGCTGGCCTGGGCGATCGGGCTCGTGGCGAGGCCGCCGCGCCTCCTCCCTCGCGCGGCAGGTCAGGGAGACGCCTTGCCGTGATCGTCGCCTTCTTCGCCCTCGTCGCGGTGACGATCGCCGCGGGACTCCTCGACTGGCGGCGCGGGGCGCTGCTCTGCGTGCCGGTCGGGTTCGTGCGTCCGTTCTATGCCCTCTATCCGCGCCTGCGCGTCCCGGTGATCCTGTTCGTGGCCTGGGTCGTCCTGCAGTCCGCGATGACCCTGCTGCGTACCGGCCGCCCCGTCCTCGCCGGCCTCGGGCTGCTCTCCTATCTCAGCCCTCCGCTCGCGCTGCTGCTCGGCTTCCGGTTCGCGAGCCGCTCGACGGCGCTGGAGCGCTGGACCTGGGTCTATCTCGCCGGCGGCGGCCTCGTCGCGGCGACCGTGGGCCTCGAGTTCGCCGGCGTCGAGCACGTGCTGTTCGACTCGATCGGCGTGGACCTCGTCTACGGCACCAGCGGCCTGGTCGAGATGATGTCGGGGCTGATGCGCAGCTCGGAGATCGCCGCCTGGCACCTGGCGGCGGCGCTCTGCCTGGCGGTGGGCGGGGTGGTCACGGCCGCCCGGCTGCGCACGCGCCTCGTCCTCGCGGCCCTTGCGGGGGGCCTGTTCATCGCCCTGCTGCTGACCGGGCGGCGGAAGATGCTGGCCGAGGTCGCGCTCTTCGCGCTCTTCTTCGTGCTGCTGCTCGCGGCGCGCCGTGGCCGGGCGCCGGTCGGCCTGCGCTGGTCGTTCGCGGCGCTGCTCGCGGCCGCGCTCGCCTTCCAGCTCGTCTCCCGCGGCCGGGGGCTGGTGCTGGTTCCCTACGTGCAGCGCGGCGTCACCGTCGTCGCCGAATCGACGCAGCGGCTGGAGGGGATGACGGTCGGGCAGCTCGGCTCGATCGTCTCGCGCACCGGCTTCCTCGGCCTCGGCGCGGGCACGGGGGCGCAGGGAGCGCAGTACTTCGGGGGCGGCGTCGAGCTGGTGGGCGGTGCCGCCGAGGGCGGCCTGGGCAAGATCCTGGCCGAGCTCGGCGTGCCGGGCGTGGCGATCCTGGCCTGGCTCTCGATCGCCTTCGGGCGGGCCCTGCGCAGGATCGCCCGGGGCGCCGGCCGGCTGCCCCAACCGCTGGCCGTGCCGGCCTACGCGCTGATCGCGTTCCTGCCCGCCAACCTCGCCGTCTTCCTGACCGCCCACCAGGTCTACGGCGACCCGTTCGTGCTCATCGTGCTCGGCTGGCTCGCCGGAGCGGTGCTGGCGCTGCCGCACCGGGCGCGTGCCGAAGGGGCGATCGCGTGAGGATCCTCCACGTCGTGCCGTCGTACCTGCCGGCGTGGCGCTACGGCGGCCCGATCCGCTCGGTGCACGGCCTGGCGCGCGCGCAGGCCGCGGCGGGCGACGCGGTGAGCGTCTTCACCACCGACGCCGACGGTCCCGGCCGGCTCGACGTGCCCACCGACCGGCCCGTCGACCGCGACGGCGTCGCGGTCCACTACTTCCCGGTCGGAGCCCCGCGCCGCCTCTACCGTTCACCCGCGATGGGCCGAGCGCTCGGAGCGACGATCCACGGCTTCGACGTCGTCCACCTGCACTCGGTCTTCCTCTGGCCCACCTGGGCCGCGGCGCGGGCCGCGGAGAGCGCCGGCGTGCGCTACTTCGTGTCGCCCCGGGGCATGCTGGTCGAGGATCTGATCCAGGAGCGAGGCGCGCTCCGCAAGCGCCTCTGGATCCGCCTCGTCGAGCGGCGCACGCTGGCGCGCGCGGCGGGGATCGTCGTCCAGAGCGAGCTCGAGCGCCGCCACCTCGAAGCGCTCGGCCTCGCGCTGGCGCCTGTCGCGGTGGTGCCGAACGGCGTCGAGGCGCGGCAGCCGGAAGGCTCCATCGAGGGAAGCCAGGAGCCTGCGGTCGCCGCCGGGCTCGGCGGCGCCCCGTTCGTGCTCTTCCTGGGCAGAATCTCCTGGAAGAAGGGCCTCGACCGTCTGATCGAGGCGCTGGCGGCCATCCCCGGGGTTACCCTCGCCGTCGCCGGCAACGACGACGAAAGGCTGCTGCCCTCGCTCCAGGAGCTCGCCCGCCGCACCGGTGTCGCCGGTCGGGTCCGCTTCGTGGGCGAGGTCCACGGCGCCGCCAAGGGCTGGCTCCTGGACCACGCGGCGGTCTTCTGCCTGCCGTCCAGCTCGGAGAACTTCGGCCTCGCCGCGCTCGAGGCGATGGCGGCCGGCCGGCCCGTCGTCGTCTCGTCGGAAGTCGGGCTCGCGAGCCTGCCCGAGGCCGCGCCCGGCCTCGTCGTCGCGCCGGCCGGGCCCGCCGCGCTGGCCGCGGCGATTTCGGGCCTGATCGGCGATCCGCGGCGGGCTGCCGAGCTGGGCGCACGCGCCGCGCGCATCGCAGGGGAGCACTTCGCGTGGCCCGGGATCGCGGCCGCGACGAGAGAGGTCTACGCGCGCCGATGACCCGCATCCTCGGTCTCTCCGCGTTCCATCCCGACGCCGCGGCGGCGGCGGTGGTGGACGGGCGCTTCGTGGCGGGCGTGGAGGAGGAGCGTTTCCGACGCGTCAAGCACTGGGCGGGGTACCCGGAGCAGGCGGCGCGCTGGTGCGTCGAGGAGGCTGCGGGGGGCGACGCGCGGGCGATCGACCGGTTCGCGGTCGCGCGCCAGCCGCGCGCCTACCTCGCGCGCAAGGCCTGGCTGGCGCTGTCGAACCCGCGGAGCGCCGCCCGCGCCGCCGCGCGCGCGAAGAACCTCGCCCAGGTCGCCGGCCTCGGGCGCGAGCTGGCGCGCTCGCTGGCGCTGCCCGCGGCGCCCAGGGTGATCGCGGTCGAGCACCACCTCGCCCACCTCGCCTCGGCGTTCTACTGCTCGCCGTTCGAGGAGGCCGCCTGCCTGTCGGTGGACGGCTTCGGTGACTTCGTCTCGGCGATGATCGCTCGCGGCAGCGGCCGCCGGATCGAGGTGCTCGAGCGCGTCCACTACCCGCATTCGCTCGGCCTCTTCTACACCGCGCTCACCCAGTTCCTCGGCTTTCCCGAGTTCGGAGACGAGTACAAGGCGATGGGTCTGGCCGCCTACGGCGAGCCGGAGCTCGCCGCGGAGATCGGGCGCCTGGTGCCGGCGCGCGCCGACGGCACCTTCCGGCTCGACCTCGGCTACTTCCGCCACCTCTCCGAGGGCGTGGACCTCACCTGGGAGGACGGGCGGCCGCGCCTGGGCACGGTCTTCACGCCCGCGCTCGAGGAGCTGCTGGGCCGCGCGCGGCGGCCCGAGCAGCCGCTCGAGCCGCGCCACTTCGCGATCGCCGCCTCGATGCAGGCGGTCTACGAGGAACGCTTCTTCGCCCTGGTGCGCGCCGCGCTCGAGCGCGCCGGCTCGCGCAAGCTGGCGCTGGCGGGCGGCTGCGCGCTCAACTCGCTCGCCAACGGCAGGCTGTTCGCGCAGACGGACGTGCGCGAGGTCTTCGTGCAGGCCGCCGCGGGCGACGCCGGGACCGCGCTCGGCGCCGCGCTCTGGGCCGAGCACGGCGTGCTCGGCCGGCCGCGCGCCGGCTTCGTCATGGAGCACGCCTGCTGGGGCCCCGCCCACGGCGAGCGGGAGGTGCGCGCGGCGCTCGCCGAGCGGATCGCCGGCTCGGACGGCCGCGACGGGCGGTACGATGGCCTCCGGATCGAGACCGCTGCCGACGAGGGGAGCCTGTGCGGCGCGACCGCCGGGGCGATCGCCGACGGCGAGGTGGTCGGCTGGTACCAGGGCCGCTCGGAGTGGGGCCCGCGCGCGCTCGGCAACCGCTCGATCCTGGCCGATCCGCGGCGGAGGGACATGAAGGAGATCCTGAACGCGAAGATCAAGCGCCGCGAGTCGTTCCGGCCGTTCGCGCCCTCGGTGCTCGAGGAGCGCACGGGCGAGTGGTTCACGGCGGACTACCCGGATCCGTTCATGCTCAAGGTCTACCCGGTGCGTCCCGAGCGGCGCGCGCTGATCCCGGCGGTCACCCACGTGGACGGCACCGGCCGGCTACAGACGGTCTCGGCGCGCGCCAATCCGCGCTACCACCGCCTGATCGCCGCCTTCGAGGAGCTGACCGGCGTTCCGATCGTGCTCAACACCTCGTTCAACGAGAACGAACCGATCGTCGAGACCCCGGCCGAGGCCCTCGACTGCTTCCTGCGCACGAAGATGGACCGGCTGGTGATGGGCGACGTCGTGGTGCGGCGGGTGGA
>JAFNAE010000017.1 GCA_017860005.1 Acidobacteriota bacterium
CGTACGCGCGCTCCGCCTCCTCGACCGCGTGCCGCGCGCCCTCGAGCTCCTCGCGCAGCTTTCGCACGGACCCGATCGCGGCGCGCTCGTCCTCCCACCTCCCTCTTAGATGGAGCAGTTCCTCTTTGAGATCGGCGAGCTCGGCGCGAAGGGTCTGGAGCCGTTCCTTGGAGGCCTTGTCCTTCTCCTTCTTGAGCGCGGCCTCCTCGATCTCGAGGCGCAGCACCTTGCGCGTGACCTCGTCGAGCTCCTGCGGCATCGAGTCGATCTCGGTGCGCAGCATGGCGCACGCCTCGTCGACCAGGCTGGATGCGCACGCCGTGGTGGATCTCGTAGCGCTCCTTGAGGCCGCGCAGGATCGAGATCGTGTCCTCGACCGAAGGGGCGTCGACCAGGACCGGCTGGAAGCGGCGCTCCAGCGCCGCGTCCTTCTCGATCTGCTTGCGGTATTCGTCGAGCGTGGTGGCGCCGATGCAGTGGAGCTCGCCACGGGCGAGCATCGGCTTGAGCAGGTTGCCGGCGTCGGTCGAGCCCTCGGTGCGGCCGGCGCCGACGATGTTGTGGAGCTCGTCGATGAAGAGCAGGATGCGGCCCTCGCTCCTGCGGATCTCGTTGAGCACTGCCTTCAGCCGTTCCTCGAACTCGCCCCGGTACTTGGCGCCGGCCAGGAGCGAACCGAGGTCGAGCGAGAACAGGGCGCGGTCCTTGAGCCACTCCGGGACGTCGCCCTTGACGATGCGCTGGGCCAGCCCTTCGACGATCGCGGTCTTGCCCACCCCGGGCTCGCCGATCAGCACCGGGTTGTTCTTGGTCTTGCGCGACAGGATGCGCACGACGCGCCGGATCTCGGCGTCGCGCCCGATCACCGGATCGAGCTTGCCGGCGCGCGCCTGGGCGACGAGGTCGACGCCGTACTTCTCGAGCGCCTCGTAAGTCGCCTCCGGATCGGCCGAGGTGACGCGCTGGTTGCCGCGCACCTCGGTGAGCGCCTGGAGGAAGCGGTCGCGGCCGAGGCCGAGCTGCTGGAGCGTGCGCGCCGCGGGCCCGGCCGGGCGCTCGTCGAGCAGGGCGAGCAGGAGGTGCTCGACCGAAACGTACTCGTCCTTGAGGCGGCGGGCCTCGTCGGCGGCGGCAACCAGCAGTCGCTGCAGCCGGGCCGAGACGAAGAGCTTGCCCGGCTCGGCGCCCGCGCCCGGCCCGGCGACGCTCGGTCGCCGCGCCAGCTCGCGCTCGAGCGCCTCGGCGAGGGCGGCCGCCGGTACGCCCGCGCGCTCGAGCAGGCGCGGGGCGAGCCCGCCCTCCTGGGCGAGGAGGGCGGCGAGCAGGTGCTCGGCGTCGACTTCGGCGTGGCCCCGGCGCACCGCCTCGGCCTGCGCCGCGGCGAGCGCCTCCTGGGACTTCTGGGTCAGCTTCGAGAGATCCATCGTCGTCGTTCCGTCCCGGTCGTGTGCCTTCGTCGTCTCCGCGTCTCGGTCGCCCTTTCGCGTTCCTTACTCGCGCGGGTAGAAGCGCGACACCGCGCGCAGCTTCTCGAGCAGCTCCCTCTCCTCGGCGCTCGGCGTCTCGGGCACCACGATGCGCAGCTCCGCGACGAGGTCCCCGGGCTCGCCCTGCTTGCCGGCCGGGAACCCGCGGCCGCGGACCCGGATGCGTCGCCCGGACGAGGTCCCGGCCGGAATCCTCACCCGCACCTGGCCGTCGAGCGTGCGCAGCTCCGCCTCGCCCCCGAGCGCGGCCTCCCAGGGCGTGACGTCGACCGTGGTGACCAGGTTGCCGCCCTCGAGCCGGAAGTCCGGGTGGGGGAGCAGCTCGACCTTGAGCATCAGGTCCCCGGACGGCCCCCCGGCGCGACCGGCCTCGCCGCGCCCCGGAACGCGCACGGTCTGGCCGGGGCGGATGCCTTTCGGCAGGTTGACGCGCACCTTGCGCGTGCTGCCGTCCGGCTCGAGCAGGGCGAGCTCGCGCACTCCGCCGCGCGCGGCCTCTTCGAGGCGCAGGCGGAGCACGACCTCCTGGTTGGCGCCGGGGCGCGCCCAGCCGCCGCGGCCTTCCGAGCTCCAGCTGCCCCACGGCCGGCTCCCCGCGCCGGGCGAGGCGGCGCCGCCTTGTCCGAACAGCATCTCGAAGAAGCTCGAGAAGCCGGAAGGTCCGGTGCCGAACGGCGCACCCTGGAAGCCCCCGAAGTCGAACGAGACGCCCTCGAAGCCGGGCGGCGGCGCGCCGCCGCCCTCGCGCGCCGTCCAGGCCTGGCCGAACCGGTCGTACTTCGAACGCTTGTCGGGGTCCTTGAGGACCTCGTAGGCCTCGGCGATCTCCTTGAAGCGGACCTCGGCCTGGGGCTCCTTGCTGACGTCCGGGTGGAACTTCCGCGCCAGCTTGCGGTAGGCCTTCTGGACCTCCTCGGGCGAGGCCTCGCGGGCGACGCCGAGAACCTGGTAGTAGTCCTTGTACTCCAAGGGCGACGCCTCCTTCGCCGGAGCTCCGCCGGGCGCGCTCGAGCCGTCAAACTTGAGCGCGATTGAATCACATCTTTCAACTCGTAGCGAGGTGAGTTCATTCCAGGGAGAGGATGCCACCGGCGCCCCCCTCGACCCGACCTTCGCTTCAGGCCCGCTCGACGCCAGGCTGCGCCGCGAGCTGCTCGGCCACCGCCTGCGCAGGTCCGAGACGAGCTCCGAGGACCTGGCCTGGATCGGGGCAGATCGGCGGAGTCCACGGGCGCCGAGATCGAGGAGCGACGATGTCGGGCCGGCTACAATCGAGTCGTTCCACGTCCGAAAGGGGGAGTTCATGCACGGAAAGCGGGTTTCGCGAGTTCTCGGGATGGCGGCTCTCGGAGTCCTGGCCCTGACCGCCGCCGGCCTGGCCCAGGAGCCCGGCGCTGCGGAGATGACGCCCGAGCAGGCCGCCATGATGGAGGCCTATCGGCAGGCCGGCACCCCCGGGGCACCCCACGGGGCCCTGGCCTCGTCGGCCGGCACCTACGACGTCCAGGCGAAGAGCTGGCAGGAGCCGGGCAAGCCGCCGGTCGTCGAGAAGGGGACGGCGACTCGCTCGATGATCCTGGACGGCCGGGTGATGGTCGAGGAGTACCAGGGGACGATGATGGGGATGGCGTTCACCGGCCAGGGGCTGCACGGCTTCGACAACGTCACCGGCAAGCACTGGTCGACCTGGATCGACAGCATGTCGACCGGGATCATGGTCAGCGAGGGGACTTGCGACCAGACAGGCAACTGCACCTTCACGGGCTCCTGGAACGACCCGATCAAGAAGGGGCCGATCACGGCGCGGATGACGTCGCGCTGGACCAGCCCGACCGTCCAGATCTTCGAGATGTTCGCGCCGGGGCCGGACGGCCGGGAGATGCAGATGATGGAGCTGACCTACACCAAGCGGTGAGTCCCGCGCGTCGCGGGCGGACCGGAACCGGGTCCGCCCGCGGCCTGCTCCGCGACGGAAAAGGGACGCGCCGGAGCGCGTCCCTCGGGGGTTGCGGCAGGTCGTCGCCGCGCGTCAGGGCGGGGTCAGGCTGAAGTGCTCGTAGTTCTTGGCGATGAACGCCTTCCATTTTTCGGGCACTTCCTCCATCGGGTAGATCGCCTGCACCGGGCAGGCGTCCACACACAGGCCGCAGTCGATGCACTCCTCCGGGTGGATGTAGAGCATCTCCCAGTCCTCGTTCTTGCCGTAGATGCAGTCCACGGGGCACACGTCGACGCAGGCGGTGTCCTTCACCCCGATGCACGGCTCCGTGATGATGTGCGTCATTCCTCCTTCGTCCTTTCCGCGGCCTCGCGACCGCATCGCGTCGCATCTTAGCGGCGTTGCTCGCTGCCGCTCAACGGCGCGCGGGGCGGGCGGCCGCCCCGCCCTCGGGTGGCGCGGCGCGGCGGCGGCGGGCGTCGTCGCAACGCGGCGCGGGCGGGCCTCCCGGGGTCGCCAGGCGGGGAGGAAAGCGCGAGAATGGGCCGGTCCGCGCCTGCCGCGTCGCGGCAAGCGCGGCTTGACCTGATTGCCGCACTGCGGTATAAGTGCCGCACCGGCTGCCGCAACGCGGCAACCGGAGGGGCAGGAGGAGAGCATGGTCCGGCTCATCAAGCGCTACGAGAGCCGCAAGCTGTACGACACCGAGGAGAGCCGCTACGTCTCGCTCGAGGAGCTCGCGGGCTGGATCCGCGACGGGCAGGAGGTGCAGGTGGTGGACAACGCCACCGGCGCCGACGTCACCGCCCAGACGCTGACCCAGGTCATCCTCGACGAGGGGCGGCGCGGCACGGCCTTCCTGTCGAGCGAGCTGCTGCACGAACTCGTGCGCGCGGGACAGCGCGCGGTCGAGACCGGGGTCGAGCAGGTCCATCAGAAGGTGGACCGGTTCGTCCAGGCCTCGATCGATCGCCTCGGTCCGGTTCGCCGCGCGCGCGAGGAGATGGACCGTCTGCGCTCCCGCCTGGAAGAGCTCGAGAGCTCGCTGGTCCGGCTCGAGGACGAACGGACCCGACCGGCTGCACGGGGCGGCCAGCGGGCTCCCGCCCCAGCGACCCGCCGCGCGCGGCGGAAGAAAGGAGAACCGCAGTGACGCCATCCAAGAAGAGAGCTCCGCGCGGCCGTCGTCCGCAGAGGGCCGTGCACACCAGCCGTGCGCGGCGCCGGCCGGCGGCGGGCATGCCCGAGGTCCGCGACGCGGCGATCGAGACCGGGCGCACGCTCTGGCTGGCCGGGCTCGGCCTGGCCGGCGCCGCCTACCAGGCCGCAACCGAGACCTTCGACACCCTGGTCGCGCGCGGACGCCGCGAAGAGCCGAAGACCCGCGCCGCTGCCCAGCGCGTGGTGCGCCAGGTGCGCACGCGGGCGACCGGCCTCGCCAACGACGCCACCCGCCTGTCGAAGCGCAAGCTCGGCCAGGCGCTCGACGCGCTCGGCGTCGACCAGAGCCCGCGCCCCAAGAACGTCTTCCACCGGCTCGGCGACCTGACCGAAGCGCTCCTCTGAGCGCACGCCCGCAAACGGAGATCCGAAGATGACGACTCGCAAGAAGACCGACAGAGACTTCCAGGCCAAGGTGAAGAAGTCCGCCAGCAAGATCTGGCTCGCCGGCCTCGGCGCCTTCGCGCTCGCGGAGGAGGAGGGCGGCAAGGTGTTTCGCAGCCTGGTCAAGAGGGGCGAGGCCCTGGAGGAGAAGGGCAAGGAGCAGTTCGAGGGACTGCGTGACCGCGTCGAGGAGATCGCGGACACCGCCCGCTCGCGCGCCACCGAGGTGGCGGGGCAGGTCGAGAAGCGCGCCGGCAAGGCCTGGAAGAAGGTCGAGGGCAACCTGGACGACGCCGTCGGCGCCGCCCTGGGCAAGGTCGGCGTGCCGACCCGGGACGAGATCTCGCGCCTGACCCGGCGCATCGAGGAGCTCACCAACCTGGTGGCGGCCAAGGTCGGCGCGAAGAAGCCGGCCCGGCGCAAGCCCCGCAAGCCGTCGCCGCGCAAGGCCGGCTGACGGGCGTGCCCGGGCGGCGGCGGGAGCGCGTCGGCCTCGCGCTCGCCGGCGGGGGCCCGGAAGGGGCGATCTGGGAGATCGGCGCCCTCCGGGCCCTCGACGAGGCGATCGAGGGACTCGACCTGAACGAGCTCGACGTCTACGTCGGGGTCTCGGCGGGCTCGTTCCTCGCCGCCAACCTCGCCAACGGACTGACGCCCGTCCAGATGTGCCGGGCGATCGTCAAGCACGCGCCCGGCGAGCATCCCTTCAACCCCGAGATCTTCTTCACCCCCGCGCTCGGCGAGTTCGTGCGCCGCGGCCTGTCGGTGCCCGCGCTCGCCGCCCGGGCGCTCGCCGCCTTCGCGGCCAATCCGCGCGATCGCACCCTGCTCGATTCGATGACCCGCCTGTCGCGCGCGCTGCCGGTCGGGGTGTTCGACAACGAGCCGATCCGCAGGTACCTGCGCGGGATCTATTCGCTGCCGGGCCGCACCGACGACTTCCGCCGGCTCCGGCACCGGCTGTTCGTGATCGCGGCCGACCTGGAGCGCGGACGTCCGGTCGTGCTCGGCTCGAAGGAGTGGCAGCACGTCCCGATCTCGCGCGCCATCCAGGCGTCGTCGGCGCTGCCCGGGCTCTATCCGCCGGTGGAGATCGACGGGCGCCGGTTCGTGGACGGCGTGCTGCTCAAGACCCTCCACGCCTCGGTGGCGCTCGACGCCGGCGTCCGCCTGCTGCTGTGCATCAACCCGATCGTGCCGGTCGACGTCTCGGCCGGACGCTCGGGCACCGACGGCTCCGGCGACACCTGGGCGGAGGACTTCGACCTCGAGCGCCGCGGCCTGCCGACCGTCCTGTCGCAGACCTTCCGCACGCTCATCCACTCGCGCCTGGTGGTGGGCATGAGCGCGTACCGCAAGAAGTACCCGGGCGCCGACGTGCTGCTGTTCGAGCCCGGGCGCGACGACTACGGCATGTTCTTCACCAATGTCTTCAGCTTCTCCGCGCGGCGCCGCGTGGCCGCGCATGCCTACCAGGCGACGCGCCGCGACCTGCTCGCACGCTACGACGAGCTGGCGCCGCTGTTCGCGGCGCACGGCGCGCGCTTGAAGCGCGAGGTGCTCGAGGACGACACGCGCGACCTCTGGGAAGGCGTCGGCCTGCCGCGCGACGAGCACGCCACGGTCGTGCGCCGCACCGTCGACCGCCTCGACCGCGCCCTCGACCGCCTCGAACGGCTGCTCGGCCGCTGAGCCGGGCCGACGGGCCGGCCGCGGCGAGGACGCCGCGGCGCGTCGCGCTCACGGTCGGTCGCACGCCCCTTGGCGGATGGGGCCGAGGTCTGCTACTTTCCCGCCGTTCGCCCCCCATCTCGACCAGGAGGCACCATGAGAGTCCTCGGATTCGCTCGCCGTGTCGGCCTCGGCGTATTCGCCGCGGCCATCCTCAGCGCGCCTGCGCTCGCCTACCGGACCCCGGGCGACCGGCCGGAGGCCGCGCTCGAACACCGTCACCCCGCGCTCGACGTCGCGCCGCGCCTCGAGGGCGTGGCGGCGGCCGAGCGGCCCGAGCTCGAGCGCGCCCTGGCGGCGCTCGACGCGCCCGCCGCGGGTGCCTGGGTCGACCTGCGCACCGGGCGCTTCTCGTCGCTGCTGCCCGCCACGCCGCTGCTGCCCGGCGGCGGCAACCGGCTCTCCTGGAATGGGCTCGGACGCCGCGCTCCCGCGAACGAGGCCGAGCTGCGCGCGGCCGCGGCCGAGGCCTACGCGGGCTGGCTCGAGCGACACGGCGCCGCGCTCGGCATCGATCCCGCCGAGGTCGTGATCCCGGGCCGCGTGAGCGTGCTCGCGCCCGACCACATCGTCATCGTGTCGCCGCGCGTCGCCGGTGGGTTGCCGGTGCTCGGCAGCGCGCTCGTCGCCGTTGTGCGCCACGGCAATCTCGTGCTTTGGGGCGCGGAGGGCTGGGGCGACCTCGACGCCGGCTTCGACGCCGCGCTCGACGCGGGCGCCGCCCGCGCCGTGGTCGCGACCCACGTCGCGCCGCGCGAGGTCGGGGAGTGGAAGGGCACGACGGCCGCCTGGCTCGCCGCCGCCGCCGGGGAGGGGATCGAGTACCGGCGCGTCTGGGTCGTACGCCCGACGCTCGGCCTCCCGGACGGCCGCTTCGAGGCCCTGGTCGACGCGCGCACCGGCGAGCTGCTCTCCTTCCGCGACCTGCGCCACTGGGGCACCGCTACCCAGCGCCGGGTCCGCGGCGGCGTCTTCCCGATCTCCAATGACGGCCAGTCGCCCGGCGGCGTGCCCGACGGCGTCGAGCAGGCGGGCTGGCCGATGCCGTTCTCAGCGGTCGACATCCCGGGCAACGCCACGGTGATTACCGACCAGGGCGGCAACCTGCCGCTGTGCGTGGACGGCAGCATCACGTCGGCGCTCTCGGGGACGTACCTGCGCATGGTGGACACCTGCGGCTCGCCGGCGACGTCGAGCACCGGCGACCTGGACTTCGGCGCCGGCCCGGGCACCGACTGCACGGTGCCCCCGGGCACCGGTCCCGGCAACACCCACGCCTCGCGCACCGGCTACTTCGAGCTCAATCAGATCGTCGCGCAGGGGCGCGCCGAGCTGCCGGCCAACGCCTGGCTCGGCGCCCAGCTGTCGGCGAACATGAACCTCAACCAGACCTGCAACGCCTTCTGGGACGGCTCCTCGGTCAACTTCTTCCGCTCCGGGGGCGGCTGCCGCAACACCGGCGAGATCGCCGGCATCTTCGACCACGAGTGGGGCCACGGGATGGACGACAACGACGCCAACGGCTCGATCATGAGCGTCGGCTCGGAGGGCATCGCCGACATCTACGCCGCGCTGCGCACGGACGACAGCTGCATCGGGCGCGGCTTCAACATGGCGAGCGGCTGCGGCGGCTACGGCAACCCCTGCATCGACCCGCCGGGCGACGCGCCGCTGTGCACCGGCGTGCGCGACGTCGACTGGGCGAACCGCCAGGACAACACGCCCTGGACGCCGACCACGCCCGAGGTGCTGGCCTGCGGCGGCGAATCGCACTGCGTGGGCTACATCAACGCCGAGACGGTCTGGGACCTGTGGAACCGCGACCTCACCGCGGCGCCGCTCAACCTGTCGCGCGACCTGGCGCGCATCGTCGCCACCCAGCTCACCTTCCGCGGCTCGGGGTCGGTCAACAACTGGTGGGTGGGCACCGGCCCGAGCGCCGGCTGCAACGCCGACTCCGGCTACCTGCAGTACCTCGCCGCCGACGACGACAACGGCAACCTCAGCGACGGCACGCCCCACATGTCGGCGATCTTCGCCGCCTTCAACCGCCACGGCGTCTCGTGCACGACCCCGGCGGTGACCAACAGCGGCTGCGCCGGCGCGCCGACGGCGGCGCCGGCGGTGACCGGGACCTCGCGCGACCGCGGCGCCGACCTGGCGTGGGGCGCGGTGGGGGGCGCCTCCAGCTACCGCGTCTATCGCACCGACGGCGTGCACCAGTGCAGCTTCGGCAAGATCCTGGTGGGCGAGACCGCGGGCACGTCGTTCGCGGACCGCGGCCTCCAGAACGGTCGCACCTACTACTACCAGGTGGTGCCGATGGGCGCCGACGACGTCTGCTTCGGCGGCGCGGCGAGCGCCTGCGTGCCGGTGGCGCCCAGCGAAGTCGGCGGCGGCGAGCCGACGCTGAACGTCATCGACACGCTCGGTCAGCTGACGATCCTGGGCGGGACGGGCGACGGCGACTTCTTCCTCGACAACTGCGAGACGGCCCGGGTCGGCGCGGCCCTGGCGAACACCGGCACGACGACGCTCACCAACGTCCGCGTCGTGGCCGCGAGCTCGCCCAGCCACCCCGGCACCACGATCCTCACACCGCTGCCGGCGCCGGTCGCGGCCTCCTTCGCCACCTGCGACGATGTGGTGGCCACGCTCGACGTCCAGCCGCAGGGCCTGGTGGCGGGCGAGACCTTCACGCTCGAGATGTCGATCACCGCCGACGAGCTCACCGCCCCGGTGACGGCCGAGGTCAGCTTCGGCTTCCTCGAGGGCGACTTCGAGTTCGCGGCGTCGCGCCAGTTCACCTACGAGGGCGGCAGCGAGGGCTGGCAGACGACGGCCGGCAACTTCAACCGCAGCAACGCGGCGCCGGGCGGCGCCGGCGGGGCCGGCACCTTCTACTACCGCTCCTCGTCCTTCCTCGACGACCAGTGCGACGTCGTCCGCTCGCCGCTGGTCCGGCTCACCGCCACCTCGACCATGACGCTGTTCAACCGCTGGCGGATCGAGGACGCGAGCGGCGGCCAGTGGTGGGACCGCGCCAACATCGGCGTGGTCGACGCGGCGACCGGCGCGCGCACGCTGGTGACGCCGTCCGGGGGCAGGGCCTACAACGCCTCCGGGATCGGCGGCGTGTGCGGCACCGAGGGCCAGCCGGGCTGGGCGGGCGGCAACACGGCCCCGACCTTCGACACCTGGGCGACCAGCAGCTGGTCTTCGGCGGCGCTCCAGACCGGCACGCTCGCCGGCGTGCCCGGCTACCTCGAGGTCCGCTACGGCACCGACCCGGCGGTCAACAACTACGGCTTCCGCTTCGACGACCTGACGCTGACCGACGCCGAGGTCGAGACCGCCGACACCCAGTCTGACGTCTGCGGCGCCTCGAACCTGATCTTCATCGGCGACTTCGAGACCGGCGACACCAGCCAGTGGTCGAGCGTGGTCCCGTAGGGACCTCGGCTCGGAGTTCACGGGGGCGGCGCTCCGCGCGGGGCGCCGCCCTCTTCTTTTTGAGGCGATACGACTTGCGCCGGCCGGCTGGCGGGCGCTCCGGGCGGGCGGAGCCGCTTCGGCGAAGGCGAAGCCCGCCGGACGCATTGCGAGGGGCGCGGGAGTCTGTTACCTTGCATCGCGACTTCACTCGCCTCTCCAGGAGGAGCACCGATGACGACTCTTCGCGTTCGACCCTTCCGCTCGATCGTGACGATCCTGATCGCGGCCGCGGCGCCGGTTCTGGCCGTGGTGCCGCCGCAGGACGATCCGCTCGCGCGCTTCGAGTACCGGCACCCGGAGATCGCGGTGCCGCAGGCCTACGAGGCCGCGGCCGGGGTCGCGGGCGTCGACGCCCGCGTCCTGCGCGCGCTCGGCTCGCCGCTCGACGCCTCCTACGTCGACCTGCGCACGGGTCGCTGGGCCCGGCTGATGCCGGCGACGCCGCTTCTGCCCGGCCGGGGCGTCGGCAACACGCTGACCTGGGAGGCGCTCGGCGCCGCCGCGCCGGACGGGGAGCGCGAGCTGGCGGCGCGGGCCTGGGACGCGTTCGCCGCCTGGCTCGCGCGCCATGCCGGGGCGCTCGGCATCGACCCGACCGAGGTGGTGAGCCCGGGGCGGGTGACGGTCTACTCGCCCGATCACATCCAGATCTGGTCCCCGCGCCGCGTCGCGGGCCTCCCCGTGCGCGACAGCTCGCTCTCGGCGACGCTCCGGCACGGCAACCTGGTGCTGTTCGGCACCGAGAACTGGGGCGACCTCGACGCGCCCGGCTTCGCCGAGCTCGACGCCGCCGCCGCCAGCGCGGTGCTCGCGCGCCACCTCGGCGCGCAGCCCCTGGGCGGGGTGTGGGCCGCGCCGGAGCTCACCTGGGTGCCGGTCTCCACTCGCGACACGGTGACCGCGGAGCGGGCGGGCGACGGGCTCGGCTACCGGCTCGCCTGGACGCTGCGCTACGACCTCGGCCAGGCCGACGGCCGCTGGGAGGCCCTGGTCGACGCGCGCGACGGCACGCTGCTCTCCTTCGTCGACACCCACCAGCACGCGACGACGCGCAGGGTCACGGGCGGCGTCTACCCGGTCTCGAACGACGGCACGCCGCCGGACGGCACCGAGCAGCCGGGCTGGCCGATGCCTTACGCCGACGTGACGGTGGGCGCCGACACCCTGGTCACGGACGCCGGCGGCAACCTCGAGGTCTGCGCCGACGGCTCGATCTCGGCGTCGCTCGCGGGCCCGTTCGTGCGCATCGCCGACCAGTGCGGCGCGAGCAGCCTCTCGGGCACCGGTGACCTCGACTTCGGCGTCAGCGCGGGCACCGACTGCCAGACCCCCGGCTTCGGCGGCTCCGGCAACACCCACTCCGCGCGCTCGGGCTTCTTCGAGATCAACCAGCTCAAGGCGATGGCGCGCGCGCAGCTGCCGGCGAACGCCTGGCTCCAGGGCCAGCTGACCGCCAACATGAACATCCCGCAGGCGTGCAACGCCAACTGGAACGGCAGCGCGGTGAACTTCTTCCGCAGCTCCGGCTCGTGCCGCAACACCGGCGAGATCGCCGGCATCTTCGACCACGAGTGGGGCCACGGCATGGACGACAACGACGCCGTGCCGACCATCGCCAACCCGGGCGAGGGCATCGCCGACATCTACGGCTCGCTGCGCCTCGACGACAGCTGCGTCGGGCGCGGCTTCTTCCGCTTCGGCGTCTGCAGCGGCTACGGCAACCCGTGCACGGTCTGCTCGGGCGTGCGCGACATCGACTGGGCGCTGCGCGTCGCCAACACGCCGACCACGGTGACCTGGATCAACAACAACTGCGGCGGCGGCCCGGCGCCGTGCGGCGGCATCGTCCACTGCGAGGGCGCGGTCTACGCCGAGGCGGTCTGGGACCTCTGGAACCGCGACCTGGTGGCGGCGCCCTTCAACCTCTCCGAGAACCACGCGCGCGAGATCGCCACCCAGCTCACCTACCGCGGCGCCGGCGCGGTCACCAGCTGGTTCACCTGCAACCAGGGCAACGGCGGCTGCGGCGCCACCAACGGCTACCTGCTCTATCTCGCCGCCGACGACGACAACGGCAACCTGAACGACGGCACGCCGCACATGACGGCGATCCACGCCGCTTACAACCGCCACGGCATCGCCTGCGCGACGCCGGCGCCGGTCAACAGCGGTTGCGCGGGCGCGCCCACCACGGCGCCCACGGTGAGCGCCCTGGCGCGCGACCGCGGCGCCAAGCTGACCTGGTCAGCGGTGCCCTCGGCCACGGAGTACCGCGTCTACCGGACCGATGGCGTGTTCGGCTGCGATTTCGGCAAGGTGCTGATCGGCACCACCGACGGGCTTGAGTTCGCCGACGGCGGCCTCCAGAACGGCCGCACCTATTCCTACATCGTCGTGCCGATGGGCGCCTCCGACGTCTGCCTCGGCCCGGCCAGCAGCTGCACGCAGGTGACGCCGGCGCCGAGCGGGAGCCCCTCGGCGGCGGTCACGCGCGCCTCGTTCGTCGCCTTCGGCGACGGCGACGCGTTCGTCGACAACTGCGAGGTGACCGGGCTGGCGGTGCCGATCGCCAACGTGGGCGGCGTGACGCTGACCGACCTCGAGATCGTCTCGGCGAGCTCGCCCAGCCATCCGGCGACCACCTTCCCGGGACCGTTCCCGATCGCGGTGGCGTCGTCGCTCGCCGGTTGCGACGAGGCGATCGCCTACCTGCAGTTCATCCCTTCGGGCCTCGCCCCCGACGACCTGCTCGAGGTCGAGATCGAGGTCGACGCGGTGGAGCTGGGCGGCGACACGCGCCTGTTCACCCTGAGCTACGACGCCACCGAGGGCGACTTCCAGTTGATCGCCAGCCGCCAGTTCGACTTCGAGGCCGACGCCGAGGGCTGGACCACGATCAGCGGCATCTTCCAGCGCGACACCACGGGCGGCGGCGCCGGCGGCTCGACCGCCTACCTGGAGTCGTCCGAATTCCTCAACAACCAGTGCGACATCGTGCGCTCGCCGCGCCTGAAGCTGGCGGCGAACTCGACCCTGCAGACCTCGACCCGCATCCAGATCGAGCCGATGGGCGGCCAGTGGTGGGATCGCGCCAACCTCGGCATCTTCCAGCCGGCGACCGGCCAGCGCACGGTGATCTCCCCTTCGGCCGGGCGGCTCTACAACGCCAGCGGTCCCAACGGCACCTGCGGCACCGAGGGCCAGGTCGGCTGGGGCGGCTCCCAGAACGCCTGGGCGACCAGCGACTGGACCGCGACCGACCTGCAGACCGGCACCTTCGCGGGCGAGCTGATCCAGCTCCAGTTCAACTACGGCACCAACGCGGCGGGCAACGGCGACGGCCTCCACTTCGATCAGCTGACCGTCACCGGCGCCTCCTGGCAGGTCCCCGACGCGCAGCCGGACGCCTGCGGAGCGAGCCTGCTCATCTTCGCCGACGGCTTCGAGACGAGCGACACCAGCCGGTGGTCGCAGACGGCGCCGTAGCCGGCGCGGCCGGCCGCGGCACCGGGCGGCGCCCCGCGAGGGGCGCCGCTCTCGTTCTGGCCGCCGCGCTCCTCGCCGCGCCGGTCGCGGTGCGCGCCGCCAGCGGGGCGGCGCCTCCCGACGTCCTGCTCGTCACCCTCGACACCACGCGCGCCGACGCGCTCGGCGCCTGGGGCGGCGGCGAGGCCACGCCGCACCTCGACGCCCTCGCGCGCCGGGGCGTGCGCTACGCCAGCGCCTGGTCGGCGGCGCCGACGACGCTGCCGGCGCACGCTTCGCTGCTCTCCGGAAGGACGCCCGGCGAGCACGGTCTGCGCGAGAACGGCCTCGCGGCGCTCTCTCCGGGCGTGCCCCTGCTCGCCGAGCAGTTCGCGCGCGCCGGCTACCGCACCGCGGCGGTGGTCGGATCGCGCATCCTCGACCGCCGCTTCGGGCTCGATCGCGGCTTCGCCGTCTACGACGACCGCATGGTCGCGGAGCGGGTCGGAGAGTTCGGCTATCCGGAGCGCGAGGCTGCCGCGGTGGTCGACGCCGCGCTCGGCTGGCTGGCGGGAGAGGGGGCCGCGGGGCCGCGCCTGCTCTGGGTGCACTTCTACGACCCGCACGGCCCCTATCTGGACCACGGCCTCGGCGCGGCGGCGCCCGAGCGCCTGCGCTACGCCGCCGAGGTGGCGGCGGTGGACCTCGAGCTCGGGCGGCTGCTGGCGGCGCTGCCCGCGCCCGGGCGTTGGCTGGTGGCGGTGGCCGGCGATCACGGCGAGGCGTTCGGTGAGCACGGCGAGCGCGAGCACGGCCTGCTGCTCCACCGCACGACGCTCGAGGTCCCCCTGCTCGTGGCCGGCCCCGGGGTCGCGGCGGGACGCACGGTCGCGACGCCCGTGGGCACGGTGAGACTCGCCGCCACCCTGATCGAGCTGGCGGGTCTGCCCGCCGGAGCCATCCCCGGCCCGCCGCTGCCCGGCGCGGACGAGCCGGCGGCCGCGATCGTGGCCGAGTCCTTCTACCCCGCGAGCGTCTACGGCTGGAGCCCGCTCGTGGCGGTGACCCGGGGCCCGCTGCGCCTCGTCCTGGGGCCCACGGCCCGGCTCTACGACCTGGCGCGGGATCCCGGCGAGGAGCGCGACGCGCTCGCCGAGCGAACGGCGGAGGGGCGCGACCTGCTGCGCCTCGCCCGCGCCTACCGCAAGCGGCATCCCTTCGCGGCGCGCAGCCCGGACGCCGACGCCGCCACGCGCGCGCTGCTCGGCAGCCTCGGCTACCTGAGCGGCGCCACCGGGCGCGCGGGCGACTTCGACCCGGCCGAGGGCGTCGCGCTGGTCGCCCGCTTCGACGAGGCGACCCGGCGGGAGACCGGAGGCGACCGGGAGGGCGCGGCGGCGATCCTGCGCGAGCTGGTCGCGGCGAGCCCGGGCAGCGTGCCGTTCCTCTCTCGCGCCGCCGGTCTCGAGGCCGCGGCGGGCCACGACGACCGGGCCGAGGCGCTGTTGCGCAGGGCGGTCGAGCTCCAGCCGGGCTCCGAGTTCCTGCGCTGGCAGCTCGGCCAGCTGCTGATCGCGGCCGGGCGCGGGGAGGCAGGGGAGGCCGAGCTCGCCGCCGCGCTCGAGCGCAACCCGAGGTTCGCGCCGGCCTGGCTCGCGCTCGCCGAGCGCGCGGCGCGCTCGGGGCGCGCCGGCGAGGAGGCGGCGCTGCTCGAGCGGGCGGTCGCGGCCGGCACCGCGAGCGGCGCGATTCGCGCCCGCCGGGCCGAGCTCGCCCTCGCCGCGGGGCGGTGGGCCGACGCCGAGACCGAGATCCTCGCCGCCACCGAGCTGCTGCCGGACTGGGCCGCGGCCTGGCTCGTGGCGGGCGAGGTCGCCGAACGGCGTGGCGACCCCGCCGCGGCGCGCGAACGCTACCGGCGCGCGGCCGGGCTCGGCGGCGCCGCCGCCGAGGAGGCCCGCCGCCGCCTCGCGCGTCCGCACTGAGCCCGCGGCGTGGCAGCGCGGGCCGCACTCCGGGCCGGGCGCCCGACCGGGCGCCCGACCGGCTTCCTGCGCTCGGGTTATGGCTGGGGCGCGGGCTCGGCGACGACGTCCCAGGCGCCGTCGGCATCGATGAACATGACGCAGTCCTCGGCGCCCTCGCAGCGCGCGGCGTGCTTTGCCTTGCCGGTCAGGGCGAAGTAGGAGCCCGGGGGGAGCCGGTGCTCCTGGCCGTCGACGACGAGGACGAGCTGGCCCGCGACCGTGGTCACGAAGTGGTCGGGCGAGTGGTGGTGGAGCGGCGCGGCGAAGCCCGCCGCATACTTGAGGTAGAAGCGGCTGGGACCGGTCGCGAGGTCGCCCTGGACGACCGCAGTGCTCACGCCCGGGATCGCGCCCGGGCTCCAGGCGAGGTCCGCCCGGGCCCTGATCACGGCGCCGGCGGTGCCGCTCGAGTAGGCCGCGGGCGAGACGGCCAGCAGCGAGGCTGCGAACAGGAGGATCCACTGCGCGCGCATCCGGTTCATGGCTGCTCCTCTTCCGGCGTCGGGCCGGTCCGGTTGACGAGATGTGCCCGTAGCCTACCATCTAGTAGGTAGGTTGTCGAGCCTGGACGCCGTGCTAGGTTGGGATCGATGAGCGCGAGACGAAGCGCGGGGACCGCCGAGCGCATCCTCGACGTCGCCGAGCGCCTGGTGCAGACGCGCGGCTTCAATGCCTTCAGCTACGCCGACGTCGCGGAGGCGCTCGGCGTCCGCAAGGCGAGCCTCCACCATCACTTCGCCACCAAGGCGGACCTCGGCCTGGCGGTCGTGGCCCGCTACCGCCAAGCCTTCCTGGCGTCGCTGGCGGAGATCGAAGCCGGCTCGGAGGACGCGCTCGAGCGGCTCGAGCGCTACGTCGAGCTCTACGGCGCGGTGCTCCGGAGGAAACGCATGTGCCTGTGCGGCATGCTCGCGGCGGACGTCTCGACCCTGCCCGGGTCCCTGCGCCGGAGCGTGGCGGAGTTCTTCTCCGAGAACGAGGCGTGGCTGAAGCGGACGCTCGAAGAGGGCAGGAAGAGGTCCGAGGTCCGCTTCACGGGGTCGGCCGCGTCGATGGCCGCCTTCTTCCTCAGCTCGCTCGAAGGCGCGCTGCTCGTGGCGCGCGGCAGCGGCCGTCCGCAGGAGTTCGACCGGGCCGCCGAGCAGGTGCTCGGGCTGGTGCGCCGCGCTGCGCGCGGCGGACGCTACGCCGGGTCAGGGGCGGGGCGGCCGAGGTAGAGCTCGGCGTCGTAGTCGATGCGCACCCGGCCCGCGGCGGCGTGGGCGTGGAAGATGCGCGCGAGCTCCGCGAGCATCTCGACGTGGCCGGGCCGGCCGGCGGCGGGGACGTAGGAGGACGAGAGCAGGCGCGCGCGCAGGCCGTCGAGGTCGAGGTCCTGGTGGTTCTCGAAGCGGCGGTGCGCGGGCGCGGCGCCGAAGAAGCCCGCCAGGCGCTCGGCGCTGACGCCGCGGTGCCCGACCTCGCGGTAGTCGGTGCCGAAGCGCAGCAGCAGGGCCTCGTATGCGGCCAGGAACGGCGTCCCGGTGGCGCGGCGCGCGTTCCAGACCAGCGCCACGGTCGGGTCCGCGCCGGGGGCGGGGCGCAGGATGCGCAGGAACTCGGCTCGCGCCCGGCCGGGATCGAACCAGTGGAAGGCCTGGGCGGCGAGCACCAGGTCGACGCTCGCGGCCTCCAGGCCGGTCGCCTCGGCGGTGCCGGGCACGGCGCGGAAGCCGGCCCGCGCGCCGAGCCGCGCCAGCGCGGCGGTGCGCATGGCCTGGTCGGGCTCGACCGCGACCACGCGCAGGCCGCGCGCGAGCAGCGGCCCGGAGGACAGGCCGGTGCCCGCGCCGACGTCGGCGACCCAGGCGCCGGGCCGGAGTCGGGCGGCCTCGACCAGCGCGTCGAACAGTGGCTCCGGGTAGCCGGGCCGGCCGCGGACGTAGTCGTCGGCCCGCTCCGTGAAGCGGCCCGGGGCGTCGGTGGCGTCGCGTGGGCTCACCATCCGTGCGAGCTTGCCACGGGCGGGCCGCGCGGCGCGCGCTCTCTCGCCGGGGCCGCTCACGCGGGCGGCTCTTCCCGCGCCTGCCGCGCTGTTCTATCTTCCGAGCGAGATGTCCCCGAAGCCGAAGACTAGGGCGCCGGAGCCGGCTCCGCCGGCCGAGATCGCGCCGCCCCGCCCGCTGGCCGCCGGCGAGCGCGGGCGGCCGATGTCGCCGGTCGACGTCGCCTGGCTGCGCATGGACGTGCCCGCCAACCTGATGCACATCCACGGCGTCCTGGTGGTGGAGGGCGAGCCCTCGCTCGCCGAGGCGCGGCGCATCCTGGGCGAGCGGCTGATGCGCATCCCGCGCTTCCGCCAGCGCGTGGCGCTCGACGGATCGCGCTTCGTCTGGACGGACGATGCGGCCTTCGACCTGTCGCGCCACGTGACCGAGGATCGCCTCGCCGAGCCGGGTGGTGAGCGTGAGCTGGCGGCGGCGATCGGCGCGCAGCTGGTGCGCCCGTTCGACCGGCGCCACCCGCTCTGGGAGTTCCGCCTGCTGCGCGGCTACCGGGGCTCGGACACAGTGGTCTTCGGCCGCCTCCATCACGCCATCGGCGACGGCGTGGCCCTGATGGTGGTCCTGCTCGCGATGACCGATCTGTCGAGCTCGGGACCGGCCACGGTCGAGCCCGGGGGCGAGCTCGAGGCGCCGCCTCTCAATCCGTTCCTCGAGCTGCTGCAGGCGGGGCCGGGCGCGGCGCTCGAGGCGGCGCGCGCCGCCGCCGAGAGCTTCATGCCCGAGACGCTGCGCCTGATGCTCGCCCCGGTCGAGGCGTTCGCCAAGAGCCACCTGCTCGCGCGCGGGGCGGGCTCGACCCTGGCGCTCGGACGCCTGCTCGGCTACGGCCGCGACCCGGCGACGCCGTTCAAGGGCGAGATCGGCGTGCCGAAGCGCGTGGCCTGGACCGAGCCGATTCCGCTCGAGGACGTGCGCGCGACGGCGAAGGCGCTCGGCGCCAGCATCAACGACCTGCTCAACAGCGCGATGGCCGGCGGTCTGAGGCGGTACCTCGCGCACCACGGCACCCCGCCGGCGGAGCTCTCGATCCGCGCCGCGATGCCGGTCAACCTGCGCCCGCTCGAGGAGATGGCGGAGCTCGGCAACCGGTTCGGGCTGATCTTCCTGCCGCTGCCGGTGGGCGAGACCGATCCGCTCCGGCGGCTGTCCGGGATCCGCAAGCGATCCGCCACGCTGCGCCGCTCCGCGGAGCCGCTCGTGGTGCACTCGCTGCTGCGCTTCGTGGGCGGCTCGCCCGCCGCGCTGCAGCGGCTGGTGGTCAAGATCTTCGGCACCAAGGCGACGGCGGTGTTCACCAACGTGCCCGGCCCGAAGCACACGCTCTGGTTCGCGGGGCGCGCGATCCGCGACATCTTCTTCTGGGTGCCGCAGGCGGCGCGCCTCGGGCTCGGCGTGTCGATCTTCAGCTACGACGGCGTGGTGCGCATGGGAGTCGGCACGGACGCCGGGCTGGTGCCCGACCCGGAGCGCATCGTGGACGGCTTCCGCGCCGAGTTCGCGGCGCTGGTGGACGCCGCCGCGCGCCGCTAGGTCCGGACGGCGCTAGCTCTTCGTCTTCGAGAACGTGAACTGGTAGCCGTCCGGGTCCTCGACCGAGACGGTGAGCTCGCCCCAGGGCTCCGTCTTCGGGCCCACCGCGGCGCCGCCGAAGTCGCGCACGCGGGTCGCGAGCGCGTCGAGATCCTGGCGGGTCTCGCACCAGAAGCGCACGCCCTCGCCCAGCTTGCGCTCGCGCCCTTTCGCCCAGTCGTCCTGGGAGAGGCCGATCCGGCAGGCGCCCGCCTCGAGCATCACGCCGAGCAGCGCGCCGCCCTCCATCCAGCGTTCGACCACGACGAAGCCGAGCGCGCGCGTGTAGACGTCGACGCTGCGCTCGATGTCGCGCACCGTGAGGCTGGGCGCGAGAGTGCGCAGGCGCAGCGACTCCGGCTGGCGGCGCGCCTTGAGCGCGCGGCGTGGCGCCGGCGACGCGAGCTTCCGGGCCGGCTTCGGCGCGGGCCTCGGACGCGGCTTCTTCGCCGCCTTCCGGATGGCCTTCGCGCCGCGCGCCGGCCGCTTCGGGGCCCGCCCGGACTTCCCGACCTCTCGTGTCGCCATGATGGAGCCCTCCTTCGCCTGCGCAGGGCACGCTACCACCGCCGCGGCGCGCGGGCGTGGCGCGCCGCTCAGCGGCGGGGCCAGAGCGCGAGCAGGATGCCGAAGGCGAGCAGCCCGAGCGACATCCACAGCGGACGGCCGAAGGCGAGGAGGATGGCCGCGGCGATCACGCAGGAGCCGCCGAACAGCGTGCTCTTCAGCCCGGCGAACGGGTTCTCGCGCGGCTTCTGGGTGGCGTTCTCGAAGAAGCGCAGCCCCTCGGAGATGAGCATCGGTGCCTTGCTCAGGGCGTCGACCAGGTCGGGCGCTCCGCGCAGGCCCTCCCTGGCCAGGCGCAGGGGCGCGAACTGGGCGAGGAAGATCGCGTTGACGTGCCGCTGCGAGGCGGCCTTGACGTCGAAGCCCGGCTTGAGCAGCTGGCCGACGCCCTCGAAGGTGACCAGCGCCTTGACCATCAGGACGGTTTCTACGGGGAAGTACATGTCGTAGCGCGCGCCCTGGGCCACCGACTGGAGGATCAGGCGCGCGAGCGGGTACTCGCTGAAGTTCGCGGTCCTCGCCCAGCGCCGGCAGATCTCCTCCACGTCGCGCCGGAAGCCGGCGACGTCGCCGCGCGGCCCCGCCTGGGCCACCATCGACAGGTAGCGCGCGGCGTTCTCCGAGTCGCCGGTGACCAGGCAGAAGTAGTAGTACATGAGCGTGCGCTTGAGCTCCTCGGTGAAGCGCCCGACCATGCCGAGGTCGATGAAGCCGAGCCGTGCGCCGGGCAGGATGAGTAGGTTGCCGGGATGGAGGTCGGCGTGGAAGAAGCCGTCCCGGTAGAGCATCCGGATGATGGCGGCCGCGCCCAGGTCGATCAGCTTGTCGCGGTCGGCCTCGGGCAGCGACTTCGCCTCGGGGGCCGAGGGCTTGAGGCCGGAGAGGTACTCCATGGTCAGCGCGTCGCGGCCCGAGTAGGCGCGCAGGATGCGCGGGAACACGACGTCGGGCATGTCGCGGAAGTTCGCCGCGAAGGTCTCGGCATTGTCCGCCTCGCGGCGCAGGTCGAGCTCCCGCGTCGTGTAGTCGGTGAACTCGCGCAGGACGCGGCGGGGCTGGAAACGCGCCAGGAAGCCCTGGAGGAAGCGGCCCACCAGGTTGAGCAGGATGGTGTCGCGGCGCAGGATCTCCCGGTTGCCCGGCTTGACGATCTTGAGCACCACCTCCTGGCCCTCGACGGTACGCGCGCGGTGGACCTGGCCGATCGAGGCGGAGCCGAGCGGGTTCGGGTCGATCCAGGAGAACATCGCGACCACCGGCCGGCCGAGGTCGGCTTCCAGGATCTCCTTGACGCGCTCGATCGGGACCGCTGGCAGCCGGTCGAGCAGGTGCTTGAGCTCCTCGGTCACCGCCTCGGGCAGCAGGTCCTCGCGCAGGGAGAGCACCTGCCCGAGCTTGATGTAGGTCGGGCCCAGGATCTCGAGCCGGCGCCGCAGCTGGACCGGGAAGGGGAGGTCGCGCAGCTCGCGGTGGAGGAAAGGTCCGGTGAGCGCGGCGGTCAGGCGCGCGAGGCCGTAGAAGCGCGGGCGCGGCTCGCCGCGGCTGCGCACCCACGCGCGCACGCCGCCGAAGACCAGCCCGAGCACGTGCTTCCAGGTCACCAGGTAGCGCCCGAGCAGGCTGGGCGGCCCGCTCTCCACCAGCAGCGGGAAGTCGCCGACCCGGGCCGCGCCGGTACCGGTCCCGCCGCGGGGGCTGTCGAAGGACGCGTCGGACATGCGGGCTTCAGCCTATCGCCGGCCGCTGTGGGGGCATGGCCCTGCCGGCGGCACGGTGGGCGGCTCCTTCAGCGGTTGCGGCCGTACTTCTCGTGGCTGGAGACCCAGTCGAGCGAGGAGATCGCGGAGGCGAGCGAGATCTCGCCCGCGAGCACCACGCCGGCCACGATCTCGGCCAGCTTCTTGACGCTGCCGCGGCCGCGGCAGCCGAGCAGCTCGAGGCACTCGCGCTGGGTGGGCAGTCCGGTGCCGCCGCCGTGGGTGGCGACGATCAGCGAGGGGATGGTGATCGAGATGTAGAGATCCCGGTCCGGGGTGATCTCGGTGTAGACGATCCCGGCCGAGGACTCCGAGACATTGGCCACGTCCTGGCCGGTGGCGATGAACATGGCCGTGATGCCGTTGGGCGAGTGGGCGCCGTTGTTGTTGGCGCCCGAGATGAAGGCACCGACGTTCGCCACCTGGGCGTGGTAGTGGAGCTGCTCGGGCTCGACCCGCATGTTCTGGATCAGGACCGAGCGCGGCACCGTGCACTCGGCCACCACGCGCTTGCCGCGCGTCTTCATGACGTTGACCTGGGAGGCCTTCTTGTCGGTGGCGAGATTGGACTCGAGGTAGAACTTGCGCACGTGCTCCTTCGGCCAGTCCTGCTCGAGCACCCAGGAGCAGGCGGCGAAGGTGGCCCGGCCGACCATGTTCTGCCCGGCGGCGTCGCCGGTCGAGAAGTTGAAGCGCAGGTAGGCGAACTTCGAGGCCAGGTAGGTGTCGATGTAGAGGAGCTTGGCCACCGAGGAGGTCGACTCGGCGTGGTCGCGGATCGCGGTCAGGTTGTGCTCGACCCAGAGCGAGAACTCGCGCGCCTCGCGCGCGGAGTCGAAGACGAACACCGGAGCGCGCTGCATCGCGTCCGCGAGCACGGTGCAGGTGACGCCGCCCGCCAGGTTGAGGACCTTCATGCCGCGGCTGTAGGAAGCGACCAGCGTGCCCTCGGTGGTGGCGAGCGGGATCAGGAACTCGCCCACGGCGTGCTCGCCGTTGACCTTGAGCGGCCCCGCGAGGCCGATCGGGACCTGCGCCACGCCGACGAAGTTCTCGACGTTGCCGCGCGTCGAGGCCGGGTCGAAGGAGAACTTGTCGACGTGCTCGAAGCGCTTGCCGGAGTACTCGGCGGCGAACGCCTGGCGCCGGGCCGCCCACTCGTGGTTGTGGTCGTCCTGCTTGTGGTACGGGATCTGGGTCCGGCGCGGCGCCTCCTCGGCGATCGCGTCGTGGATCTTGAAGGAGAGGCTGCCGAACGGCCTGGCCTGGAACGAGAGCTCGATCTCGTGATTGCCCTGGTCGAGCGGGGGGTGACCCTCGAGCCAGAGCACCACGGTCCGGCGCAGCGGGAAGTCGAGACCGTTCGAGGCCGAGATCGAGCGCGCCGCGACGTGCCGGCCGTCCGGCAGCTCGAGCGTCGCCACCGAGAGGTCGGCCGCGCGGCCGTCGATCGCCACGCCGTCGATGCCGGTCACGGTGGCGTCGCTCAGCCGGTTCTTGAGCGCCAGCCGCACTCCGCTCGGCGTGTTCTCGAGGCTGCCGAAGGTGTAGAGCTGCTTGAGCAGGAGCGCGGGGATCTTGAAGAACATCCGGGGGTCCTCCGAGGGGGCCGGTCGGGACGCCGCGAGCTTAGCTCAGTGCCGCGCGCCCCGGTCGTGGACGATCCGCCCGCCGGCGACCGTGACTTCGGCGCGGACCTCGTGGAGGCGCTCCGGGGCGATCGCGAGCAGGTCCTCGGAGAGCACGACCAGGTCGGCGAGACGGCCGGGAGCGAGGGCTCCCTTGTCGGCCTCGGTGAACTCGGCGAACGCCCCGCCCGAGGTGTAGGCGGCGAGCGCCTCCGCGACCGTGATGCGTTCGGCCGCGAGCCATCCGCCGGGGTTGGCGCCGTCGAGCGTGCGCCGGGTGACGGCGGCCTCGAGGCCGAGCGCGGGATCGAGCGGCGCCACCGGCCAGTCGGTGCCGAAGGCGAGGCGGGCGCCGGCGTCGAGCAGGGAGCGCAGCACGTAGCTGTCGCGGACGCGCGCGGGGCCGAGCCGCTTGCCGGCCCAGCGGCCGTCGTCGGCGAGGTGGACCGGCTGCATCGAGGCGACGACGCCGAGCCGCGCGAAGCGCGCGATCTCCGCGCGCCGGAGGTGCTGGGCGTGCTCGACGCGGAAGCGGCGGTCGCGCGGGCCGTTCGCCCTCGCCACCCGCTCGTAGACGTCGAGCACCAGGGCGTTCGCCTTCTCGCCGATGGCGTGGGTCGAGACCTGCAGGCCGGCGCGGTCGGCGGCCGCGACGCGCGCCTCGAAGGCGCCCTCCGGGAAGAAGTCGTCGGCGAGCACGCCCGAGGTCGAGGGCAGGTCGGCATAGGGCTCGAAGAAGAGCGCGGTCGAGGAGCCCA
>JAFNAE010000092.1 GCA_017860005.1 Acidobacteriota bacterium
CCGAGCAGGATCAGCAGCTCGCCCAGCGAGTCGTGCGGGTTGGCCTGGTCGGGCGCCGCGAAGCGGTAGGTGCGGAACTCGTTCTCCGCCTCCTGGAAGCGCCCCTGCGCCATCGCGATGTAGCCGAGGTGATTGCGCGCCAGGAGCCAGTTGGGATCGACCTCCAGCAGCCGGCGGTAGGTCGCCTGGGCGACCGGCCAGTCCTGGCGCGACCAGGCGTCGGCCGACTCGATGTGGAGCGCCCAGGGGTCGCGGGGATGCTCGGCCAGATAGTCGGCCACCAGCTCGCGCCGGCGCTTCTCGTCGCCGTCCACGCGCGCGAACAGGACGTCGAGCAGGAAGCGCTCGCGCTCCGAGAGCCGCGAGCGGTCCGCGTCGCGCAGCTCCGCGATCAGGCGATCCCGGTCCTCCTTCCTCCGATCCGTGTCGAGCAGCGCCAGCTTCGCGGCCACGAACGAGGGGTCGAGCTCGAGCGCGCGCTCGAAGGCGGCGGCGGCGTCCGCGAAGTAGAACTTCATCTCCGCGCCCACCACCAGCGCGAGCGCGATGCCGATCAGCCAGCTCTTGCGCATGATCCGTCCTCCAGGTCGCGAGCGATCGCGACCAGGGTGATGTCGTCGTAGGGTTCCGCGCCCTCCGCGAAGCGGCGGACGGCTTCGAGCACGCGGTCCACGACCGCGCGCGGATCGGGGGGGGCCGCGGACAGGACCTCGGCCAGCCGCGCGTCGCCGAACTGCTCGCCGGACGGCGACTGCGCCTCGACCACGCCGTCGGAGTAGCCGAGCACGACCTCGCCCGGCGCCACGGCCGCGTGGCAGGTCCGGTAGCCGCCGTTGAGCAGCGCCCCGAGCGGCAGGCGGTGCTCGGGCAGCGGCAGCTCGCGCACCACGCCGGCGGTGCCGCGCAGCAGGAGCTGCGGCTGGCCGGCGACCACGTAGTCGAGCCCGTCGCCGTCGTCCGAGACCGCGAGCCAGGCGACCGCGACGAAGCTCTTCTTGCCGCCGAGGCCGTAGAGCCTCCGGTTGGCGAGCCCGAGCAGCGTCGAGGGGTCTCGGTGGCTGAAGGCGAGGCTCTGCAACGCCTCGTGGGCGGCCATCATGAGCAGCGCGCCCGACACCGACTTGCCCGCCACGTCGCCGTAGACCAGGGCGCCCGAGCCGGCGCGCGGCCCGGGCAGCTCGGCGAAGAAGTCGCCGCCGACGTGGCGCGCGGGCCGGCAGGCCGCGGCCACCGTCCAGCCGGGATCGAGCGAGAGCGACGCGGGCAGCAGCTGGGTCTGGATCGTGGAGGCGATCTCGAGCTCGCGCTCGAGCTCGGCCTGGCGCGTGCGCTCCTCGACCAGCAGGCTGGTCTCGAGCGCGACCGCGGCCTGGCCGAGCAGGCTGCCGAGCAGGCCGAGCTCCTCCTCGTCGAGCGAGAGCTGGCCCGCCGATCCCGAGAGCACGACCAGCCCCAGCCGGCGCCGCGGCGACGCGAGATCCCCGACCAGGTCGACGGCGGCCGCGGCGAGCTGGCCGAGCAGGGCGCGCGCGGCGGGGGTCTCGGGGCCGACCGCCTCGAGCTCCGCGCGGCGGGCCAGGCGGCCGCGGTGCGCGAGATGCTCGTGCAGCAGGGGCTCGTAGGGAAGCTCCTCGGGCAGCTCGCCGGGCCCGGCCTCGCGCACCAGCCGGCCGTCGCGCACCAGGTAAAGGCCGGCGAAGCGGACGCCGAGCAGGCGCGGCAGGCGCTCCACGAGCTCGCGCACCACGGAGTGCAGGTCGAGCTGCGCGCTCATCGCCTCGGCCAGCTCGCGCATCGCCTTCTGGAGGTGCGCGCGCTCGGAGTAGAGCAGCCGGTCCACCAGCCGCTCGCTCCGGCGCCGGAGCGGCTCGAACAGCAGCGCGATCGAGAGCGCGAAGACGACCGGGAACCAGGGCGAGGCGGCGAGCTCGGTGCCGCGGGTGACGACGTTGAAGAAGGCGATGCCGAGCGCATAGGCGACGGTGATGACCGCGGTCAGCCCGGTGTAGGCGAGGCTCTTGCGCAGGATGACCTGGATGTCGAGCAGTCCGAAGCGCACGATCGCCAGGGCAAAGGTGAGCGGCACCAGGACGAGCAGCCCCAGGCCGCCGAGCAGGAGCCGGCCCGAGCCCAAGTGCTCCGGGAACAGCACCGAAGTGGCCAGGAAGGGCAGCAGCCCGACCACCGATCCGAACAGGACCAGGGCCACCCCCCGCCGCTCTCGCCGGTCGGTCAGGCGCGAGTAGCTCGCGCCCAGCACGCCGATCCCGACCGCCATGTAGGCGGCGAGCAGCCACCAGTTCGCGATCGGCGCGCCGCTGATCAGCCGCAACGGCTCGCCGCGCAGCGCGGCGGCGGCGAACTGGGCGCCGAGCACGGCGGGCGGCAGCAGGTAGACGGCGGCGAGCACGAGCAGCCAGCGAACGCGCCGGCGGCGGAACTCCGGCTCGCCGGGCCGGGGGCGAAGGCCGATCGGGCGCGGGAAGATGAGGAAGAAATGCAGGAAGCAGGCGGGCAGGAAGAGCAGCGCGAAGGTGCCGGCGTCGAGCGCCAGCCGGTCCACCCAGGAGTACGAGGCGGGGCGCAGGCGGCAGACCAGGAAGAGCAGGAAGAGCCCCGAGAGCAGGAAGAAGACCTGCGCCGGCCTGCGCTCGGGCTGGCGCACGAGCACGAAGACGCCGACCGCGAAGAACAGGAACCCGAGCGAGCTGGCGTAGAAGTACGAGACGCTGCCCAGGTAGCGCCGGCCGAGCTCGACGCGGACCTCCTCGACCCCGTCCGGCCGGCGCACCAGATAGGGCACCGACTCCCCGATCGAGCGCCGGCCGAGCAGCTGGGCGGCGTGGATGGGCGAGCGCAGGACCTCGCGGTCGATGCCGAGGATCGAGTCGCCGGGCCGGATGCCGGCGCGGTCCGCGCCCGAGCCGGCCACCACCTCGCGCACCGCCAGGGTCCCGGGCAGGTCGCCTTCGAGCACCACGCCGTCCCAGGGGCGCGGCAGGGCGAGGTCGACGGTGGCCAGCACCGCGAGCAGGCAGGCCGCCGCCCCGAGGGCGGCGAGCACGATCAGGCTGGAGCCAAGGCGACGGCGCACGGGTCTCGTTCGACCCCCCGTGGAAGATACGGACGGCACGCCCGCCGGTTCGGGAGCCACGGCGCCAGCCTACCCCGCGCCCCGCCGGCCGCGCTCAGGGCGCGGCGGGGGGCTGGCCCTGGGCGCGCACGCCCTCGGCGAGCTTCGCCAGGCGGGCCTCGACCCGGCCGTTGACGCTGCCCTCCGGGAACGCCCCGTGCTCGTCGCGCTCGCCGGCGGGCACCCCGGTGAGCAGCTCCATCGCCTCGTCGACGCTCTCGACCGGGACGACACGGAAGCGGCCCGCGGCAACCGCCTCGACCACTTCCCGGCGCAGCATCAGGTGCTGGACGTTGGCGGCCGGCAGGAGCACGCCCTGGCCCCCGGCTTCGCCCCGCTCGCGGCAGGCGTCGAAGAAGCCCTCGATCTTCTCGTTGACGCCGCCCACCGCCTGCACGCCGCCCGCCTGGTTGACCGAGCCGGTGACCGCGAGAGATTGGGCGAGCGGCAGTCCCGAGAGCGCCGAGAGCAGCGCACAGAGCTCCGCGAGCGACGCACTGTCGCCCTCGACCGGCCCGTAGGACTGCTCGAAGACCAGGCTCGCGGAGAGCGAGAGCGGGACCTCCTGGGCATAGCGCGCGCCCAGGAAGCCGGCGAGGATGAAGACGCCCTTGGAGTGGATCGGCCCGCCCAGCTCGACCTCGCGCTCGATGTCCACGACCTCGCCCTTGCCCGCGCGCGCGCGCGCCGTGATGCGCACCGGATGGCCGAAGGAGTGCTCGCCCAGGCTCAGCACGGAGAGTCCGTTGACCTGGCCGACCTCCTGGCCGTCGGTCGCCACCAGCAGCACCTCGCGGCGGATCGCCTCGAGCAGGCGGTCGCGCACCCGTCCGGCGCGGCGCAGCTGGGCCGCGATCGCCGCCTCGACGTCGGCGCCCGTGGTCACCTCGCGCCCCGCCGCCGCCGCGAGAAAGTCCGCTTCGCGCAGCAGGTCGGCGACCGGGCGCATGCGCACGGAGAGCTTGGCCTGGTCGGCGGCGAGCCGCGCGGCGTGCTCGAGCACGGCCGCCACCGCCGCGCGGTCGAGCGGCCGCATCCGCTCGCGGCGGGCGATGGTGCCGAGCAGGCGGGCGTAGAGCAGCTCGCTCTCCGGCCCGCGCTCGATCGCCTCCTCGAAGTCGGCGACCACCTTGAACAGCTCGAGGAAGTCGGCGTCGGCCGCCGAGAGCAGGTAGTAGAGCGGGCGGTCGCCGACCAGCAGGACCTTGAGGTTCTCGAGCGGGATCGGCTCGGGCTCGAGCGAGACGGTGGCCGCCATGCCGAGTTGCTGGGGCAGCGACTCGATCCGCACCTCGCGCGCGCGCAGCGCGTGCTTGAGCGCGTCCCAGGCGCCCGGCTGGCGCAGCAGCTCGAGCGCGTCGAGCAGGAGATAGCCGCCGTCGGCGCGGTGGAGCGCGCCGGAGCGGATGAGGGTGAAGTCGGTGAGCAGGGCGCCGAACTCGGCCAGGTGCTCGACGCGGCCCACCAGGCGCGGCAGGGTCGGCCGGTCCTCGACCACCACCGGCGCGCCGCGCTCGGCGTCGCGGTCGACCACGACGTTGACCTGATAGCGGCGGAAGCCGCTGCCGTCCGGCGGAGTGCGGCGCAGCACCTGGCGCAGGACCGCCTCGGTGCCGCCGTCGGCGGGCGCTTGGAAGTCCTCGGTGTGGGCGAGCATGTCGCGCTCGACCTCGCCCAGGTAGTCGAGCACCCGGGCCTGGCCGGCGTGGCGCGCGGCGAGCTCGCGGAAGCGCTCGCCGACCAGCCCGCGCGCGAGCTCGAGGTCGAGCGCGGCCAGCTCCTCGCGCTGGGCGTGTTCCCACTCGTGCACCCGGGCGAAGAGCGCCGCCAGGTCCTGGCTGGCGCGCGCCATGGCGGACTCGAGGCGCGTCTGCTCCTCCTTGGGCAGGCCGCGGAACTCCTCGGGCTCGAGCATGCGTCCCTCGCGGGTCGGCGCCACCATGACGCCGCTCTCCGTGCGCAGCACCGTGACCCCGGCCTGGCGCGCGCGCTCCTGGACCTCCGCGAAGCCCGCATCGCGGCGCTCGGCCACCGCGCGCACCACCTTCTGGCGCCGCGTCCTGTGCTCCTCGCTCTCGAACGCCGCGGGCAGCGTCGCGCGCAGCTCGGCGACCGCGCGCTCCAGGCCGTCGCGCAGGGCCACGCCGGTGCCGGGCGGCAGGCGCAGCGCGCGCGGGCGCCGCGGATCGGCGAAGTTGTGGACGTAGCACCAGTCGGGCGGCGTCGCCTCGCCCTCGGCCCGGCGGTCGAGGAACTGGCGCACCAGGGTCTGCTTGCCGGTCCCGGGCGGGCCGATCGCGAAGACGTTGTAGCCCTCGCTGCGGATGGCGATGCCGAAGCGCACCGCCTCGACCGCGCGCTCCTGGCCGAGGATCTCGAGCAGCTCCTCGGCCTCCGCCGTGGTCTCGAACGGCAGCGCGGACGGATCCGAGCGGCGCCGGAGGGCCTCGGGCCCCAGGGGCAGGGGCGGGCTCATGGTCCCGCCAAGGCTACGCGCGCCCCCGGGAGCCGGGAACCACCCCGCCGCGCGGGAGGCGCGGGCCTCAGCGTCCGTCGGTCTCGATCACCAGGCCGCCGGTGACGCGCGCGGCCAGGTTGTAGAGCCCGGACCAGATCAGGCCGCCGAGGAAGCCGAAGAAGCCATAGAGGAGCGGCAGCAGGACGATCGCCCCGACGCCGAAGAAGAGGCCGAGCAGTGGCACCGGCGACTTCTCGCCCACCGCGGCGAGCCCGGAGCCGAACAGGGCGACCAGCGAGACGACCGCACCGATGAGCAGCCCCAGCCCGGCGTAGAGCAGAGCGAAGATCTTGGCGAGCGAGATCGGATCGATCCTGCGGATGACCATGGCGAGTCCCTCCGGACGATGGCGAGCTCCGCCGATGGTACGCCCCGGGTGGCCGCGGCGCGCCGCCCCGGGGCGCGGCGAGCTCAGAGCCAGCGCCGGACGCGGCGCTTGTAGTCGAGGTAGTTGGCGCCGAAGCGGCGCTCGAGGTAGCGCTCCTCGCGCGGGATCGCGTAGAGGTCGAGAACGAGCGCCGCGAGCGGGGCGGCGAGCACGAGCCAGGCGCGGCCGAGCGCCAGGCCGGCGCCGGCGAGCTGGAGGACCATGCCCAGGTACATCGGGTTGCGCGAGAAGCGGTAGGGACCGTGCGCGACGATCGAGGAGGCGGCGCGGAACGGCAGGGCGCTGGTCCGCTGGCGCGCGAACAGGCCGAGCGACCAGAGGTCGAGCGCCACCCCCGCCGCGAGCACCGCGAGCCCGATCCAGCGCAGCCGCTCGAGCGTCACCCAGCTCCCGGCGAGCGGCCAGGGCCAGAGCCGGTCGGCGAGGCCGCCCAGCCCGAAGCAGCCGAGCGCGATCAACGGCGGCAGGACGCGGATCCCGGGCGAGTCCTCGCGCGCGCCGTCCATGCCCGGGCCGGGCTCAGGAGGCGACCGGGTCGGCCTTGCCGGCATCCAGCCCCAGCTCGGCGAGCGCGCGCGCGGGCAGGGTGCGCTCGACTTCGCCGCGGCGGGCGAGCTCGGTCAGGGCGGCGAGCGCGATGTGCTCGGCGTCGATCTCGAAGAAGCGGCGCAGCTCGGCGCGCGAGGCGCTCCTGCCGTAGCCGTCGGTGCCGAGCGGCGTCAAGC
This sequence comes from Acidobacteriota bacterium, assembly GCA_017860005.1. Lineage (GTDB taxonomy): Bacteria > Acidobacteriota > Thermoanaerobaculia > Multivoradales > JAGPDF01 > JACTMI01. Next base: position 6,765 of record JAFNAE010000092.1, read on the forward strand.
CCTGCGGCACCCAGCGCGCGATCATCTCGGGCACCAGCTTGAGGAAGTCGGTGACCGCCACCACCGGCCCACGCGCGCCGGAGAGCGCGCGCGTCACGTAGGGCACGCGCGGCGCGGCGTCGGGGTGGAGCCGGTTGACGCGCTCGCACTCGAGCGCCTCGCGGCGCAGCTCCTTGTACGAGGTCGCGCTCCAGACGTCGGCGCCGACGCCGTAGCGCTCGGCCAGGATCTTCTGCGCGCGCAGCGCCTCGGTGAGGACCGAGCCCGAGCCGAAGAGCTGGACGCGCGGCCGGTGCTCGCCGAGCTCGGAGGCGCGGAAGCGGTAGAGGCCGGCCAGGATCCCCTTCTCGGCGCCCTCGGGCATCGCCGCCTGCGGGTAGTTCTCGTTGTAGAGCGTCAGGTAGTAGAAGACATCCTCGCTCTCGCGCACCATCCGGCGCAGCCCGTCCTGGAGGATGGTCGCCACCTCGAAGGCATAGGCCGGGTCGTAGGCCACCAGGTTCGGCACCACCGAGGCGAGCAGCTGCGAGTGGCCGTCCTCGTGCTGGAGCCCCTCGCCGTTCAGGGTCGTCCGGCCGGCGGTGGCGCCGAGCAGGAAGCCGCGCCCGCGCTGGTCGCCGAACGCCCAGATCAGGTCGCCGATGCGCTGGAACCCGAACATCGAGTAGTAGATGAAGAACGGGACCATGGGCAGGCCGTGGTTCGAATACGAGGTCCCGGCGGCCGTGAACGAGCACATCGAGCCGGCCTCGGTGATCCCCTCCTCGAGGATCTGCCCGTTCTTCGACTCGCGGTAGAGCAGCAGGGTGCGCGAGTCCACCGGCTCGTAGAGCTGGCCGACCGAGGAGTAGATGCCGTGCTGGCGGAACAGCGACTCCATGCCGAAGGTGCGCGCCTCGTCGGGCACGATCGGCACCACGCGCGGCCCCAGCTCGGGATGGCGCATCACCTGGCGCAGCATCTGGACGAAGGCCATCGTGGTCGAGACCTCGCGCTCGCTACCGGCCTGGAACTCGGCGAAGAAATCGCGCTCGGGCGTGGCGAGGCCGCCCACGAACGCGCGCCGCGCGGGCACGAAGCCGCCCAGGGCGCGGCGGCGCTCGAGCAGGTAGCGGATCTCCTCGCTGTCGTCCTGCGGGCGGTAGAACGGCGCCTCGGCGATCTCGGCGTCCGAGACCGGGATGTCGAAGCGGTCGCGGAAGGCGCGCAGCTGCTCCTCGTTGAGCTTCTTCTGCTGGTGGGTGACGTTCTTGCCCTCGCCGGCGTGGCCGAGCCCGTAGCCCTTGATCGTCTTGGCGAGGATCACGGTCGGCTGCCCCCGGGTGTCGACCGCGAGCCGGTAGGCGGCGTGGACCTTCTCCGGGTCGTGCCCGCCGCGCCGCAGGTACGGCATCTGCTCGTCCGGGACGTCGGCGACCAGGGCCGCCAGCTCCGGGTACTTGCCGAAGAAGTGCTCGCGGATGTACGGCCCGCCCTCGACCGAGTACTTCTGGTACTCGCCGTCCACGGTCTCGTTCATCACGCGCACCAGCCAGCCGTCGCGGTCGCGCTCGAGCAACGGGTCCCACGACGAGCCCCAGATGACCTTGAGCACGTTCCAGCCCGCACCCCGGAACGCCGCCTCGAGCTCCTGGATGATCTTGCCGTTGCCGCGCACCGGCCCGTCGAGACGCTGGAGGTTGCAGTTGACGACGAAGATCAGGTTGTCGAGTCGCTCGCGCGAGGCGAGGCTGAGCGCGCCCAGGGTCTCCGGCTCGTCGCACTCGCCGTCGCCCAGGAACGCCCAGACCTTGCGGCCCGACTCCGCGAGCAGGCCGCGGTGCTCGAGGTACTTCATGAAGCGCGCCTGGTAGATGGCGGTGATCGGCCCGAGCCCCATCGAGACGGTCGGAAACTCCCAGAAGTCGGGCATCAGCCACGGGTGGGGATAGGAGGCGAGCCCGCCGCCCGGCGCCAGCTCGCGCCGGAAGTTCTCGAGCCGCGCGGCCGGCAGGCGCCCCTCGAGGAAGGCGCGCGCGTAGATCCCCGGCGAGGCGTGGCCCTGGAAGAAGACCAGGTCGCCGTCGAAGCCGCTCTCCCCGCGGCCGTGGAAGAAGTGGTTGAAGCCGACCTCGTAGAGCGTCGCCGCCGACTGGTAGGTGGAGATGTGGCCGCCGATCCCGTCCTCGAGCCGGTTGGCGCGCACCACCATGGCCATCGCGTTCCAGCGCACCAGGCTCTTGATGCGCCGCTCGAGGGCCCGGTCTCCCGGGTAGGGCGGCTGCTCGTGCACGGGGATCGTGTTGACGTAGGGCGTGGTCGGCGCCGGCAGCGGCACGGTGCGCCGGTAGGCGTGGTCCTGGAGGCGCTGCAGCAGGAAGCGAGCCCGCTCCTCGCCGCGCGACGCGATCACGTCGTCGAGGGCCTCGCGCCACTCGCGGGTCTCCAGCGGGTCGAAGTCGTCGGGGCGTGCGTTCATCCGTCCTCCTGGAGCTCTCGACACTAGCGGGCGCCCGGTCCGCCGCCACGCCGCGACGCGGCGGCGCCCGGGATCGCGCCGCGTCCGGCGCGCACGGACACCGGCGGAACGCTAGCTCTCGCCGGCCGCGGGGGCGAGGTCGGGCTCGGGCTCGGGCTCGGCCTCTTCCTCGGGGAGGATCTCGATCCCGGCCTCGAACGGCGCCTCGTCCGGGGACTCGGTCGCGGCAGCGGGATCGGCGGCTTCCGGCGCGCCGTTGCCGGCGCGGCGCTTGCGGCGGCGTCCGCCCCGGCGGCGGCGGCGGCGGGCGCCGCGGGCCGCCTCGGCGACCACGGCGGACGCTTCGACCGCGGGCTGCTCGGCGCTCTCGTCGCCCTCGTCCTCGGGCTCGGTCTCGTCGGCGGGCACCAGGTCGACCACGGCCGGCTCGGTCGCCGCGTGGCGGCGCGACACCGGTTCGGCGGGGCGCAGCGGGGGCAGCACCGCGCCGCCCGGACGGTCCCGCCATTCGATCTGCTCCTCGGGGCCGAGCAGGCGCGGCGAGGCGACGATCTCGACCTCGACCCCGTACTCCTCCTCGAGGCGGGCGAAGTCGCGCCGGCGTCCGTTCTGGATCGCGTCGGCGAGCTCCGGGTGGAGCTCGACGCGCGCCTTCATGAGCCGCCCGGTGGCGGCACGCGCCTCGATGCGCCGCAGCAGGTTCAGGCCCACGGACTCGATCGAGGGCACGCGCCCGGTGCCCGCGCAGGTCGGGCACGGCCGGTGGGCACGCACCGAGAGCGCCTGCTGGATGCGCTGGCGGTTGACCTCGAGCAGGCCGTTGGGCGAGATGTGGCCGACCGTCGAGCGCGCCTTGTCGGCCTTGAGCGCCTCCTTGACCGCCTTCTCCACCGCGCGCTTGTTCTTCGACGAGCGCAGGTCGATGAAGTCGATCACCACCAGCCCGCCGAGGTCGCGCAGGCGCAGCTGCCGGGCCGCCTCGCGCGCCGCCTCGAGGTTGGTCGCGAACGCCATCTCCTCGTGGCTGCCGCCGTTGGAAGCGCGGCCCGAGTTGACGTCGATCGCGGTCAGCGCCTCGGTGCGGTCGATCACGATCGAGCCGCCCGAGGAGAGCGGCACGACCCGGCTGAAGATGCGCTCGATCTGCGACTCCAGGCCGTAGCGCGAGAAGAGCGGGATGCGCTCGGTGTAGCGCACGAGCCTGGTCTTCGAGCGCGGCATGAAGGCCTGCATGTACTCGAGCGCACGGCCGAAGGCGCCCTCGTCGTCGACCAGCACCTCCTCGACGCTGCCGTCGAGGTGGTCGCGCAGGGCGCGCAGGATCAGGTCCTGGTCGCTGTACAGGAGGCTGGCACCCGAGCCCATCATGGCCTCCTGCTGGATGCGCTTCCAGACGCGCAGCAGGGCGGCGAGGTCACGCTGGAGCTCGGCGCGCGACTGGTCGAGCGCGTTGGTGCGCACGATCACGCCGCAGCCGTCGGGCAGCTCGAGCTTGCCCACGATCTCCTTGAGCTGGGCGCGCGTCTCTTCGTCCTCGACCTTGCGCGAGACGCCGCGCGTGTCCTCGAACGGGGTGAGCACCAGGTAGCGACCGGCGAGCGAGAGGTTGGTGGTGAGCGCCGCTCCCTTCTGCCCTTCGGGCTCGCGCACGACCTGGACCACGATCGGCTTGCCCTTCTCGAGCACGTCGTCGATGCGCGAGCGGCGGCCGGCGGGGGGTTCCTTGTAGCGCGCCTCGGCCACGACGTCCTGGATGGCCAGGAAGCCGTTGCGGGCGACGCCGTAGTCGACGAAGGCGGCGTTGAGAGCCGGCTGGAGATTGGCGATCACGCCCCGGTAGATGTTGCCGCGGGACAGACCCCCCTCGGCGACCTCCACCTGGTAGTTCTCCAGCGTCGAGTCGGAGAGCACGGCGATCCGGAGCTCCTCGCGACTCTGCGCGTTGATCAGCATTCGACGGGTCAAGAGATCTTCCTCTCCGGAAACCGGCCGGGGACC
>JAFNAE010000225.1 GCA_017860005.1 Acidobacteriota bacterium
GCCGGTGCCGGCGCACGAGGCCCCGCCCGCGGCGCGGGGGCCCGGAGCCTCGCCGGCGCCTCCGTCCGTCATTCCCGGCCCGCACGCCGTGCACGCCGAGCGCCCGGCGGCGCCGGCCCCGGGCGCCTTCTCGCCGCGCTCGGCGGCGCGCCGCCAGCGCTCCTGGGCGAGACCGATCGCGGCGCTGTTCGCCCTGGCCGCCCTGGGCCTCGGCGGCTGGGCGGTCTGGTTGAGCTCCGAGCTCGCCGCCAGCCGCGGCCGCGTGGCCCGCCTCGAGGGCGAGCTCGCCCGCGCCGTGCAGGAACGGACCGACGAGCGCACGGCGCTCGCCGCGCGCGTCGAGGCGCTCGAGCGCCGGGCCGAGTTCGTCTCCGGACCGGCCAGCCTCGTCTTCGCCCTGCGCGCCCCCGCGGGCTCGCCGCAGCCGCTGGCGCGCGGCAAGCTCTGGGTCGCCGCCGACCACCAGCACTGGCAGCTCGACGTCGCGGGCCTCCAGGCCACGCCGCCGGGTCGCGAGTACCAGATCTGGTTCCTGGTGGGCGACCTCGAGTTCAGCGGCGGCAGCTTCGCCGTCGAGCAAGGTCGCGTCGGCAGCCGCTTCGACACCCGCATGCCGGCCGGCACCCAGGGTGTGACGGTCACCCTCGAGCGCGCCGGCGGCGCCCCGCAGCCGACCTCGCCCGTCCTCCTGCTCGCCGACTCCGCGGTCGAGCTCTGAGCCGCGCGCAGTCCCGCGCCGCCTGCGCGGCGCGCGTGAAGAGCCGCACAGAGTCTGCCCCGGCGCGTTGCTAGGGTCGCTCCGGACTCTTAGCCGGAGGCCCCCTTGAGACGATCCCTCGCGCTCGTCGCCGCCGCCGCCTTGCTCGCCGCGGCGCCGCTCGCCGCCCAGGACTTGCTCGTCTACGACGACGACCTCCAGAACGGCTTCCAGGACTGGAGCTGGGCGACCCACGAGATGAACTTCACCCCGCAGCGCCATTCCGGAACCGCCTCGATCCAGATGGTGCCCGCGAACTGGGAGGCGCTCTTCTTCCACGGCCCCGTCCTCGCCGGCTCCGACTACCTGGAGCTCCGCTTCTGGGTCAAGGGCGAAGCGACCGGCGGCCAGCAGCTGCGCATCCTGTTCTGGTTGGAAGGGGCCGAGCAGGCCAACGTGGACCTGGCCGCGTACGTCGCCGGCGGGGTCTCCGGAACTCAGTGGCGGCAGGGCATCGTGCCCCTCGCCGCGATCGGCCTGGGCTCGGGCTCCTTCAATGAGCTTCTCTTCCAGGACGCCACCGGCGCGTCGCAGCCCAACGTGCTGTTCGACGACATCGTGTTCACCGCGGACCCGACGCCGCCCGGGGTGGTGGCGGTCGCGGTCGATCCCGACGCCGGGCGGCGGCCGGTCTCGGCCTTCGTCTACGGCGTCAACTTCGCGACGCCCGCCCAGATCGCCGCCAACGGCTACACCGTCAACCGCTGGGGCGGCAACCGCACCACGCGCTACAACTGGCAGCTCGACGTCGACAACAGCGCCTTCGACTGGTTCTACCAGAACTACGCCGGCCCGGACGGGCGGCCCCTGCCGCAGGGTTCGCAGGCCGACGACTTCATGCTCGCCACGCGCGCCGCGGGCGCCGAGGTCGTGCTCACCCTGCCGGCGCTCGGCCGCGTCTCGGGCCCGGACCGCCAGCGCACCTGGGGCTTCTCGCAGGCCCTCTACGGGCCGCAGCTCGAGGACGAGTGCAGCTACTTCCCGCCGCCGCCGCCCGGCTGGTGCCAGCCGGACGCCGGCAACGGCCTGTGCGACCCGGCGGTCAACACGACCGGCTTCTGCTCGCCCGCCGGCCGCATCGTCGGCAACGACCCCGACGACACCTCGATCGCGGTCTCGCCCGCGTTCAGCGCCGACTGGCTCTCCTTCGCGGTCTCGCGCGTCGGTTCCGCGGCCGCCGGGGGCGTGCGCTTCGTGGCGCTCGACAATGAGCCGATGCTCTGGAACTCGACCCACGCCGACGTCCATCCGGCGCCCGCCACCTACGACGAGGTCTGGCAGAGGGGCGCGGCGGTGGCCGCGGCGGCCAAGCAGCGCGACGCCGGGGTCCTGGTGCTGGGCCCCGACACCTGGGGCTGGTGCGATCTGTGGACCTCGGCGGCCGACGCCGGGGACGGCGACTGCACCGACGGCCCCGACCGCCAGGCTCACGGCGGCGTGCCGTTCGTCGAGTGGTACCTGGGCCAGGTCTGCGACCACCTGGCCGCGACCGGCGAGCGGCTGGTCGACTACGTCGACGTCCACTACTACCCGCAGAGCGGCGAGGCGTTCGGCGGCGAGGCGTACGCCGCGCTGCGCCTGCAGTCGATCCGCGAGCTCTGGGACCCGACCTACGTCTCCCAGTCGTGGATCGGCGCGGCGCCGCGGCTGGTGCCGCGGCTGCGCGAGTGGATCGCCGCCGCCTGCCCGGGCACCCGGATCGCGATCACCGAGTACAGCTGGGGCGCCGACGACGCGCCCTCGGGCGCGCTCGCCCAGGCCGAGATCCTGGCCCTCTTCGGCCGCGAGGGCGTGGATCTGGCCACGCGCTGGGTGGTGCCCGAGACGGGCACGAAGACCGAGGAGGCGTTCCGGCTCTTCCTCGACTACGACGGCGCCGGCGCGCGCGTCGTGGGCGAGAGCGTGGCGGCGACCTCGTCCGAGTCCTCCGACGTCGGCGCCTACGCGGTGCGCGGCCCGAGCGACGAGCTGTTCGTGCTGCTGTTCAACAAGGAGACCGTGGCGCGCGACGTCGCGGTGACCTTCGCCGCCGCGGTCTCGGGCCCGGCCCAGCTCTGGCGCTTCACCGCCTCGACGCCGCTCGCCGGCGCGGGAACGATCCCGGTCGCGGGCAACGGCTTCGACGCCACGCTGCCGGCGCGCTCGGCGACGCTCGCGCGCCTGCGCCTGGTCTCGAGCCTGATCTTCCGCGACGGCTTCGACTCCGGCTCGACCTGGGCCTGGTCGTCGGCCTCGCCCTGAACGGCGCGGGCGACGGGCGCCTCCGCGCTATCGTCCCGGCGTGCGCCCCGTTTCCGACGCCGCCTCGCAGGGGTCCGGCACCGGCACGCGCGCGCCCGCACGGCGCGCGCCGGCGATCGCAGCGGCGCTCGTCGTGCTCTGGGGCGTCGGCTACATCGCGCGCACCTCCTTCGTCGTCGACGGCCGGAGGTACTTCGGGATCCTCGACGACGTCGCGATCTCGATGGCGTACGCGCGCAACCTGGTCGAAGGGCGGGGACTGACCTGGAACGCGGGCGGCGACAGCGTGGAGGGCTTCACCCATCCGCTCTGGCTGGCGCCGATGATCGTGGCGCAGGCGAGCGGGCTGCCGCCGGGCGCACGGCCGCTGCTCGTGCAGATCCTCTCGCTCGCGCTGCTCGCCGCGCTGCCGTTCGTGGCGGCACGCCTCGTGCGCAGACTGGGCGGCGACGAGGACTGGACCGTCGCCGTGGCGGCCGCGGCGGCGCTGACCGCGGGCTGCTATCCGCTCGCGGTCTGGTCCTTGCTCGGCATGGAGACGGCGCTCCACGCGCTGTTGCTGGCGGTCGCCGCGGAGCGCGCGCTGACCTCCCTCGCGCTCGACCGCCCTCCCGGGATGGGGCTCTACGTCGCGCTCGCCCTCGGCTTCTGCCTGCGCATGGACTTCCTGGTCGGCGGCGGTGCGCTGTTCGCGGCGCTGGTGGCGTCGCGGCCGGCGACCCTGCGCCACCGGTCCTGCACGCGCGGAATCGGCCTGCTGCTCGGCACGGTCGCGGCCCTGTTCGCGGTGCGCGCGGTCGTCTTCCGCGAGTGGCTGCCCAACACCTACTACCTGAAGCTCACCGGCGTGCCGCTCGGGGTCCGGCTGGAGCGCGGCGCGTCGGTGCTGGTCGAGCACATGGCGGAGACCTGGCCGTTCTGGGTCGTGCTCGGGCTCTCGGTGGCCGCTCTCCGGAGGCGGCCCGGGGCGCGTGTCCTGGGCAGCGCGATCGCCGCTCAGGTTGCCTACTCCGTGTGGGTCGGCGGCGACGTCTGGGATCGCTGGGAGGCGGTGGGTGCCAATCGTTTCATCGCCCCGGCGCTGCCCCTCGCGGCGGTTCTGGCCGGTGCGGGCATCGCTCGCTTCGCGCCGCGCATCGCGGCCGCGCCGGGCACGCGTCGCCGCGTGGCCGCGGTCGCGACGTCGCTCACCGCGCTCGCGATGAACGGTCTCCTGGTCGGTGGACCCGGCGCGACG
>JAFNAE010000093.1 GCA_017860005.1 Acidobacteriota bacterium
GTGGTGCTGAACCAGGTGCTGGTGCGTTTCGCGCCGCCGGGGGGCGGCGACGAGGGCGCGATCGACGAGTTCACGCGCGAGACGATCCGGCGCGTCCAGGCGGGCGGCGAGCTCTGGCTCTCCGGCACCACCTGGCAGGGGAGGGCCGCGATGCGCATCTCCGTCTCCGGCTGGCGCACGACCACCGCCGACGTCGAGCGCGCGGCGGCGGCGATCCTGGCCGCCGCCGCGCGCTGAACGACCCTCGCGGCGGAGGTAGCGCGCTCCGGCGGCATGCGGTGCGCCTCGCGCCCCGGCGCCGATCGCGTACCTCCCGGCTCGAGGATGAGCGGTGCGGATGCGAGTCGACGCGTACTGGTGCATGAGCAACCAGATCGGCTTCCCCGCGCTTCGTCGCTCGCTCCTCGCCGCCGCCACGGGCCTGCTGCTCGCTGCCGGCGCGGCCTCGGCCCAGCCCCCCCTGGTCGGACTCTCGGAGGTGCGCGCGCAGCGCTTCGACAACGAGGACCTCTTCTTCTTCGTGCCCGACGTGGGCGACCACTTCGGCTGGGCGCTCGCCGCCGGCGACTTCGACGGCGACGGCGCCCAGGACCTCGCCACCGGCGTCCCCTACGACGAGGGGCTGCTCGGCGCCGCCTGCGACGACTGCGGCATCGTCGTGGTGCGCTACGGCGTGCTGCGCGAAGGGCTTGCGGGGGGCCTGGCGGATACCGTGCTCTACCAGGGTCTCGCCGGCAGCCCCAGCGCGCCCGAGCCGGACGAGCACTTCGGCGCGGCGCTCGCGGCGGGCGACTTCAACGGCGATGGCTTCGACGACCTGGCCGTGGGCGTGCCCCGCGACGTCGTCAGGCTGCCGCCGACCGCCAGCGGGCCGGTCGGCGCCGTCCAGGTGCACTACGGGACCGCTTCCGGCCTCCAGATCGGCAACCCGGAGTACCTCCATGAGGTGCTGGATTGGAGCGAGGTCGATCCCTGCGTCTCTGTTGGCGACGAGTTCGGCGCGTCGCTCGCCGCCGGCAACTTCGACGGCGACGCCTTCGACGACCTCGCGATCGGAGCCCCCTCCGGGTGCATCGCGAACCCCTTCGTCAGCGATGCCGGCGAGGTCTTCGTCGCACACGGCTCGGCCGCCGGCCTGCTCGAGCTCGCCGGTTACGGCATCTCGGAGAACTCGGCCGGGATCTTCGGCGACGCGGCCGATGGCGAGCGATTCGGCGGCGCAGTGAGCGCGGGCGACTTCGACGCCGACGGGCACGACGACCTCGCCATCGGCGTGCCGAACGAGGGCGACAATGGCGCGCTCTACGTCGTCATGGGCAGCCCGTTCGGGCTCATCTTCGTCAACAGCGTGTTCTGGGCACCCGGTGCGCTCGGTCTCGAGCCGGAGGCCGGGGACCGGCTCGCCTCCGCGCTCGCCGCCGCCGACTTCGACGGCGACGGGCACGACGACCTGGCGATCGGCGACCCGGGCGAGGACCTGGGCGCCGCCAACGAGCTCGTGGACGCGGGATCGATCAGCGTCGCCTTCGGCTCACCTGCCTGGTTCGACCTGTCGCGGACCGACTCCTTCACCCAGGGACGGGTCTACGCCGACGCGGCCGCCGACGAGCCGGGCGATCGGTTCGGCTGGGCCCTGGCGGCCGGGGACTTCGACGGCGACGGCCGCGCGGATCTGGCGGTCGGTCACCCCGGCGAAGACCTGCCCGGCGGCGTGGACAACGGCGCAGCGGTGATCCTCATGGGTTCCCTCGACTCGGGGCTGGGGACCCGTGTCGGCTCCCTCGCCGCGGGACGGGGCGGAGTCCCAGGCTCGAACCAGGCGTCGCAGGACTTCGCGGCGGCCCTGACCACCGGCGACTTCGACGGCAACGGCTACGCCGACCTGGCAGTCGGCGCGCCCTGGTACGACTCGGCGACGCACAACGACGTCGGCTACGAGATCGTGCTCTACGGGTCGCTCTTCTCCGACGGCTTCGAGATCGGCTCGACGCAGCGCTGGTCGAGCGCGGTGCCCTGAGCGCGGGGCCGGCTGCGGGCGGGAGTGAGCGCCCGGAGCCGGAGACGGCGCGTACCCGGACATGAGAACTCACACCGGAATCCTCGCGCTTCCGCTCTCGCTCGCCGCGGCGGCTTCGGCGCTCCTGCTCCATCCGGCCTCGGCCGCCGCCCAGTTGGCGCTGGTCGGCGTCTCCGACGTGGGCGCCCAGCAGTTCGACGACGAGAAGCTCCCCCAGTTCCTGGCCGACGCGGGTGACCGCTTCGGCTCGGCGCTGGCCGCCGGCGACTTCGACGGCGACGGCGCCCAGGACCTCGCCACCGGCATCCCCTTCCACGAGGGGCTGGAGGGAAGCGACCTCTTCTGCGGCATCGTCGTCGTCCGCTACGGGATTCCGGGCGCCGAGCTCGCGGGCGGCCTGGCGGACACCGTGCTCTACCAGGGCCACCCGGGCAGCCCGGACCCGCCCGAGACCGGCGACCGCTTCGGCGCCGCGCTCGCGGCGGGGGACTTCGACGGCGACGGCTTCGACGACCTCGCGGTCGGCATTCCGCGTGATCTCGCCGCCAACACCCTCCGCTTCGGCGCGGTCCAGGTCCACTACGGCAGCGCCCAGGGAATCCGCATCGACGGCGCGGAGCTGCTCGAGGAGTCGCTGCCCTGGACGGAGGTCGCCCGTCCGTTCTGGTGGGGCGACGACGAGTTCGGGGCCGCGCTCGCGGTGGCCGACTTCGACGGCGACGGTTTCGACGATCTGGCGATCGGCGCTCCCGGCGGCGTGATCCTCCACGCCGACGACAGCACGGTCGTGGGCGGCGAGGTCTTCGTCGCCCACGGATCGGCGCAGGGGCTGCTGCCGCTCGCCGGCTACGGCATCTCCGAGGACTCGTTCGGCATCTTCGGGGAGGCGGCGCACGGCGAGCGCTTCGGCCACGCCCTGGCCGCGGGCGACTTCGACGCCGACGGCGACGACGACCTCGCCATCGGCGTGCCGGTCGAGGGCGACAACGGCTCGCTCTACGTGATCCTGGGCAGCCCGTTCGGCCTGATCTTCGCGGACAGCGTCTTCTGGGCGCCGGGGGCGCTCGGACAGGCGCCGGAAGCGGGCGACCGGCTCGGCTCCGCGCTCGCGGCCGCCGACTTCGACGGTGACGGACACGACGACCTCGCGATCGGCGATCCGGGCGAGGATCTCGGGGTCAGCAACGAGATCGTCGATGCGGGCTCGATCAGCGTCGCATACGGCTCGCCGGGCGGCTTCGACCTGTCGCTGACCGACAGTTTCACCCAGGAGATCCTCTACTCCGACGCCCAGGCCAATCGCGCGGGGGACCGGCTCGGTTGGGCCCTGGCCGCAGGCGACTTCGACGGCGACGGCTTCGACGACCTGGTGGCCGGCCATCCCGGTGAGGAAGTGCTCGGCCAGGCGGGCGCCGGCGCGGCGGCGATCCTGATGGGCGCCGCGAACGCCGGGATCGGCGCCCGGGTCGGCACGCTCGCCGCCGGCGTGGACGGCGTGCCGGGCCTCCTCCAGCCCGATCAGGACTTCGCGAGCGCGCTCGCCAGCGGCGACTTCGACGGCGACGGCTACGCCGACCTGGCGGTGGGGGCGCCCAGGTTCAACGTGGGCGTCTTCGGGGACGTCGGCACCGAGATCGTGCTCTACGGGTCGCTCTTCTCCGACGGCTTCGAGATCGGCTCGACGCAGCGCTGGTCGAGCGCGGTGCCCTGAGCGCTCGTGGCCCGAAATCGCGCGTACCGGTCATGAGAAACCAGATCGGCACTCCCACTCACCGTCGCTCGCTCCTCGCCGCTGCCGCGGCTCTCCTGCTCGCGAGCGGTGCGGCATCGGCCCAGCTCGCGCCGGTCGGCCTCTCCGGGGTCGGCGCGCAGCGCTTCGACAACGAGGATCTCGTCGAGTTCGTGCCCGAGGCGGGCGACAACTTCGCCTGGGCCTTGGCCGCCGGCGACTTCGACGGCGACGGTGCCGAGGATCTCGCCACCGGAATCCCCTATGACGAGGGCTCGCAGGGCGGCTGCCCGGACTGCGGCATCGTCGTGGTGCGCTACGGCGTGCCACGCGCGGGGCTCGCGGGCGGCCTCGCCGACACCGTGCTCTACCAGGGGCTCGCCGGCAGTCCGGACCCCCCGGAACCGGGGGACCTCTTCGGCGCGGCGCTCGCGGCGGGGGACTTCGACGGCGACGGCTTCGACGACCTGGCGGTCGGGATTCCGGGCGACCGCGGGAGCTCCGGCACCTCCTTCGGCGCGGTCCAGGTCCACTACGGGAGCGCGGCCGGGATCGAGCTCCAGGGTGCCGAGTTCCTCGACGAGCTGCTGGCGTGGACGGAGATCCCGCTGCCCTTCCGGCTCGGCGACGACGAGTTCGGAGCGGCGCTCGACACGGGCGACTTCGACGGCGACGGCTTCGACGACCTTGCGATCGGGGCCCCGCGCGCGGGGATCCTGGTCGACGTCAACACTCCCGTGCGAGGCGGGGAGGTCTTCGTCGCGCACGGCTCCGTCGAGGGGCTCCTGCCGCTCCTGGGCTACGGCATCTCCCAGCACTCGCCGGGGCTGTTCGGCGATCCCCTCAGCGAGGAGCGCTTCGGCCGCGCCGTGGCCGCGGGCGATTTCGATGCCGACGGCGACGACGACCTCGCCATCGGCGTGCCGAACGAGGGCGACAACGGCTCCCTCCACGTCATCCTGGGCAGTCCGTTCGGGCTGATCTTCGCGGACAGCGTCTTCTGGGCGCCCGGCGCGCTCGGGCAGGTACCGGAGGCGGGCGACCGGCTCGGCTTCGCGCTCGCGGCCGCCGACTTCGACGGCGACGGGCACGACGATCTCGCGATCGGCGACCCGAGCGAAGACCTGGGTGCCTCGAACGAGCTCGCAGATGCGGGGTCGATCAGCGTCGCGTACGGGGCTCCGGGCGGGTTCGAACTGTCGCGGACCGACACCTTCACCCAGGGTCTCGTCTACGCCGACCCCGCGGCCGACCAGACCGGCGACCAGTTCGGCTGGGCGCTCGCGGCCGGCGACTTCGACGGCGACGGCCGCGCGGACCTGGCCGTCGGCCATCCGGGCGAGGACGTGACGGGCAACGTGAACAGCGGCGCAGCGGCGCTCCTCATGGGGGGCCCCAACGCCGGTCTGGGCGCCCGGTTGGGCTCGCTCTCGGCCGGCCGCGACGGCGTGCCCGGCGATCTCCAGGCCCACTCGGACTTCGCTCGCTCGCTCGCGGTCGGCGACTTCGACGGCAACGGGTTCGCCGACCTGGTGGTGGGCGTGCCCTGGTACGACGCGGCGGCCCAGGCCAACGTCGGCTACGAGGTCGTGCTCTACGGTGCGCTCTTCTCCGACGGCTTCGAGGTGGGCTCGTCGCTGCGCTGGTCGAGCACGACCCCCTGAGGGCGGGCGCGGCGTGTGCGCGCCTCGGCCCCGCCGGTGAGTCGGCGCGCATCGGCGGGCCGGGGCGCGCGTCCGGGGCTCGCCCGGCGGCGAGCGACGGTTGGTACACTCGGGCGGTGTCCCAGGGGAGCGTTGGCGAAGACGACCTCACGGGTCTGCTCCGCGCCTGGCGCGGGGGCAACGCAGCCGCCCACGACGAGCTGGTCGAGCGCGTCTACGCGCACCTGAAACGGCTGGCCGCGGCGCAGCTTCGCCGCGAGCGGTCCGACTGCTCGCTCCACGCCACGGACCTGGTCCACGAGACCTACCTGCGGCTGATCGACCAGCTGCGCGTCGATTGGCGCGACCGCGCGCACTTCTTCGGACTCGCGGCCACCATCATGCGCCGGGTGCTCGTCGACCACGCCCGCCGGCGCCTGCGCAAGAAGCGGCAGGTCGCCGAGGTGCGCACCGGGCTCACTCTCGTCCCGGCCGCCAGCGCGGGCGTCGCCGAGGTCGACCTGCTCGATCTCGAGCGGGCGCTCGACCGGCTGGCCGGAGAGTCGCCGCGCGCGGCGCGGGTGGTCGAGATGCGCTATTTCGCGGGCCTCGAGGTCGAGGAGGTCGCGGCCGCGCTCGAGGTCTCACCGGCGACGGTCCGGCGCGACTGGGCCTTCGCGCGAGCCTGGATCCAGGTCGAGCTCGGGTCCGCGCAGTGAGCGAGCGTCTCGACGAGCTGTTCGCCCGGGCGCGCGAGCTCGATGCCGACGCGCGCACGCTCCTGCTCGCCCGGCTCGCCACCGAGGATCCCGCCCGCGCCGCGCGGCTGGAGGCGCTGCTCCGGGCTGCGGCGGCCGACCGCTCGCCGCTCGACGCCGACCCCTGGGCGATACTCGAGGCCGAGGCGCAAGGCGAGGAGGCGCCGCCCGAGCGCATCGGCCCCTATCGCGTCGTCTCCGAGCTCGGCCGCGGTGGCATGGGCCGCGTCTACCTGGCGCTCCAGGAGGGGGACGGCTTCGAGCGCCGCCTGGCGGTCAAGGTCGTGGCCCCCGAGGGGAACCGGCCCGACATCGAGCGGCGCTTCCGTCAGGAGCGCCGCATCCTGGCCGCTCTCGACCACGAAGGCATCGCGCGCTTCCACGACGCCGGTCGCGACCAGGATGGGCGCTGGTACCTCGCCCTCGAGTACGTCGAAGGCTCCAACCTGGTCGACTACGCCCGCAGCCGGTCGCTCTCGACACCCGAACGGCTGCGGCTCTTCCTCGCGGTGCTCGAGGCGGTCGCCTACGCCCACTCGCGCGCCGTCGTCCACCGCGACCTCAAACCGTCGAACATCCTGGTCGGCGGCGACGGCCGCCCGCGATTGCTCGACTTCGGGATCGCGAAGTTCCTCGACGGCGCGCCCGAGGCGACCGCCACGCAGACGCACACCACAGCCCGCGCGCTCACCCCCGCCTATGCCAGCCCGGAGCAGGTCCGCGGCGAGCCGGCTTCGCCCGCGTCGGACGTCTTCTCGCTCGGTGTCCTGCTCTACGAGCTCGTGGCCGGCGTGCGCCCGTTTCGCGGCGCGGGCGATTCGCGGGCCGGGCTCGAGCGCCAGATCCTCGAGAGCGATCCGGAACCGCCCAGCACGGCGTCGCGCCGCGCGGCGGAGCACGCCGCCGTCTCGCCGCCGTCGGCTCGCGGCCGGCTCTCGCGGGATCTCGATGCGATCTGCCTGAAGGCCCTCCGCAAGGACCCCGCAGACCGCTACGCCTCGGTCGTCGAGCTGGCGGCCGATCTCGAGCGCCACCTCGGGGGCCGTGCGGTCGCAGCGCGGGGCGACGACCTGCGCTACCGCGCCGGCCGCCTCCTGTTCAGGCACCGGACCCTGCTCGCGAGCGCCGCCGTTCTCGCCCTCGCCGCCACGGGCGGCGTGCTCCTGTTCAGCGCCTCGCGCGGCGCCGAGCCGGCCGCGCGCGCGGCGGAGCCCGATCCGCTGCCGTTTCCGTTCAGTGGCATCAGCGGCCGCGACGCCGAGGCGCTCGAGGCGGCTTTCGTCGCGGCACCGGCCGACGTGGACACGGGCGCCCGCCTCGCGCTCTCGCTCGAGCGCGCCGGGCGAAAGGACGAGGCCGCACTGGTGATCACGCGACTGCGTCAGATCCCCGGGCATGCGGAGGACCCGCTCGTCGACTACGTCGAAGCGAGCCTCGCGGCCGGCGACGAGGCTCCGCAGCTCGCGCTGGTCCTCTTCGGCCAGGCGCTCGAGCGCGCCCTCGCCGGCGGACGTGGGGAGCTCGTGGCACAGATCCGCGCCGCACGCGGAAGACTGCTGTTCACGCTCGGCCGCAAGGACGAGGCGCGGCGCGACCTCCTGGAGGCCCGTCGCGGTTTTGAGCGGGCGGGCGATACGGCATCGCTCGCGCGGGTGCTCAACGACCTTGCGATCGACCCGCTCCAGAGCGGCCGGCTCGCCGAGGGCGAGCGGCTGCTCGAGGAGGCGCTCGCGGCGAGCCAGGCGGCGGGCACCGGGGGCGCCGGTGTGATCACCGGCAACCTGGCTCTGATCGCCCTCGAGCGGGGCTTCCCGGATCGCGCCGAGAGGCGGTTCGGCGAGGCGATCGCGGCGTTCGAGGGCTCGCGGAGTCGCAGGCTCGGCTGGGCGCGGGCGTGCCGGGCGCTCGCGCTCGTCGACCTCGGCCGGCGCGACGAGGCCGAGTCCGAGCTCGCGGCGGCGATCGCCCTGCTCACGGAGGCGGACGTCGAGCACCAGCTCGCCCACGCGCTCTGGATCCGCGGCGCCGGGGAGCTCGAGAAGGCCGATCTCGACCGCGCGACCGCCACTGCCGACGAGCTCGAGGCGCAGGCGAGGCGAACGGGAACCCGCGCGGCGCTCGGCTTCGCCAACCGGTTGCGCGGGGAGATCGCCGCCGTGCGCGGCGATGCGGCCGAGGCCCGGCGTCGCCTCACGGAAGCGCGACGCCTGCTGCTCGAGGGCGCCGACGGCGACTGGGTCGAGGAGCTCGACGTGGCCTGGGCCGAGATCGAGCTGGCGTTCGGTGCGCCGGCCGCGGCGCGGGAGATCGCAAGCCGTCTGCGCGGCGGATCGAGCGCGCCGATCGAGAAGACGACCCAGTTCCTCGCCGAGGCGCTGCTCGCGCGGCTGGATGCTGCGGAGGGTCAGCGGACGGAGGCCTCGAAGCGGCTCGCGGAGCTCGAGCGCGCCGCGGTCGGATCGACCTCGAAGCGCCGCCTCGATGCGCTCGCCGCGGCACGCGCAACCGTGAGTGGCGGCGCGAGCTGATCCGCGGGGTGCGCTCGCGGGGCCGCCGGGCGCTGATCGGCCTTCACCGCCGAAATCGAGCGCGGAGCGAGCTCCCCGGGATCGCGAAGCCGAAGGCTCCGTGCGTGCCGGCGGTGACTACCTGCACCCCCGTGCGGGAGGCCGGCACGGTGCGTCGGCCGAAGAGGGGTCCGTAGTCGGCGCTTCGCCAGACCTCCTGCAGCTGGAGCCCCTTCTGGCGCAGGGCGACCAGGCGACCGTCGAGTCCCAACCAGACACGCGGCTCGTGGCGGCCGATCGTCGAGTCGACCGGACCCTGCGAGGCGGCCTCGAAGGCCTCGGAGCCGAGCGCGCTGATCCCGTCGATGCGCGCGCCCGCCGCATACCCGAGGATCCTGCGGTAGGCGCCGCCGCGATGACCGAAGACCTGCAGGTTGCCGCTCGAGTCGCCGACCAGCACGGGAAGCGAGGGGAGGCCGGCCAGCGCGAAGAACCCCGCACCCGCCACGTCCATCGCCGTGTAGGGGCCGGGGAAGACGGCCTCGAGCTGCCCGCTCGCGCCGTCGAAGACGGAGACGCGGCCCGGCGCCTCGAGGAGGACGTGGACCTCAGGTCCCGGGTCCGAATTGGTGTCGGCCACGCGCAACGCACGCGCCGAGTTGAAGTAGTAGCTGCCGAGGCGCGGTGAGCGCCAGATCTCGGTCATCGCGGGGAGCTCGTAGGCGGCGACGAAGACGCCCTCTTCGACCCCCGGGCCGCTGCCCTGGCCGACCACGACGACGAGCTCGAGGTCTCCGTCCCCGTCGAGGTCGCCGGTGGCCACGGCCTCGGCGAGGCTGCCCTCCGGCCAGAGCGTCCGCTCGAGGAGGAGCTCGCCTGCGGGCGAGAGCTCGAGAACGTCCACGGCGGCGTCGTACCCGCGCTCTGCCGCGACCAGGATCTCCGCGAGGCCGTCCGCGTCGAGGTCCTCGACCGCGAGGTCCCAGATGCCGAGCGCCGAGCCTCCGGCCTGCCCGGTGATCGCGTCCCCGCCGTCGCCGGGAAAGACGACCACGCCGCCCGGGCCGTAGCCGGAATCGGACTCCTTCGATGCCACCACGAGCTCGGTCCGGCCGTCGCCGTCCAGGTCGCCCGCGGCCGGGCCCAGGGCGGGTCCGTTGAGCTGGCGGCTCTGCCACTCCAGCTGGAGGGTGGTCAGGTCGAGCACGTAGAGGCGATCGGCGCCCGTGGTGCGATGGCCCGCGCCCCACAGCAGCTCCGGCTGCGCGTCGCCGTCGAGGTCGGCCAGCCTCATCTCGGTGACGCCGTGCAGCGGGTTGGGGACGCTCCACAGCTCCTGGAGCGTGAGCGGATCGAACGCCCGGATCCTCAGCTGCTCGGCGACGAAGACGACCGGGGAATCCCCGCCTTGCGGGGCGCTCGCCGCGAGGGCCTCGAAGCCGGTAAAGCTGCCGAGCGTCCACTTGAGCGTGCCGGCGTCGACGTCGTAGGCCAGCAGGGGCTGCCAGTCGCCCGCGGGCCCGACCAGGAGCTCGTCGCGACCGTCGAGGTCGATGTCGGCCGCCGCCATCGCCGCCGCGGGGCCGCCCGGACGGAACCACTGGACCCCGTGCGTCGTGGCGTCGACCACCGCGCCGTCGCTGGTCGCGATCTCGGCGCCGGCGTCGGCGTCCATCTGGCCGACGACGAGGTCCGTGCCGCCGGCTCCCGGCAGGCTCCAGAGCAGCGCGCCGGCGCCCGAATAGACCCAGAGCCCGGCGGGAGTTCCGACCAGGATCTCCTCGCCCGCTTCGGGAGCGCAGTCCGCGACCGTCAGGGCGCTCAGTCCGACCGCCGCCGAGGAGAAGGAGTAACGGGGGCTCAGGGTCGGCTCGTCGTAGACAGCGACGGTTCCGTCCGCCAGGCCCAACACGACCTCCAGCCGTTCGTCGCCGCCCAGGTCGCCCACTTCGAGCCCGCGCAGGCCGGAGCGGTAGAAGGGGCTGGCGAACATGGGCGCCGGGCCCTCGCCGCCGGTCTGGAGGGCGAACCAGTAGCGGCTCTCGGGCCCGGCAGGGTACTCCGTCGCCGCGGTGGCGTAGACGCGAGGTGCGCTCCCGCTTCGCGGCACCACTTCGAGCCCGGCGCCGCCGATCACGTAGCCGGAGAACGGATAGCTCCAGACCGCCTGCGGAGAGTCCCCTCCCGCGGCA
>JAFNAE010000226.1 GCA_017860005.1 Acidobacteriota bacterium
CGCTCCGAGGCGTCGAGCGCCTTGAGCCCCTCCTCGCACTGGCCCTGGGCGACCAGCGCCTGGCCGAGGTGGAACCAGGGCAGGTAGCCGGCGCGCTCGGTGGCGTCCTCGGCGAGCGCCGCGCGCAGCCGCTGGGCGGCGGTCGCCGGGTCGTCGGCGGCGAGCGCCGTGAGCCCTTCGCGATAGCCGGCCGGACCCGGATCGGCCGCGGTGCCGCCACCGCTCGCGCCGCCGCTCATGCCGCGCCAGAGCAGCCAGCCGCCGGCCGCGACCGCGACCAGCAGGCCGGCCACCGCGGCCCCGCGCAGCGCTCCGCCGCCGCGCGGCGCCGGCGCCGGGGCGACGAGCGGGCGCGGCGCGGTCACGCGCGGCGCGGCGTCCGGCGCGGCCGGCGGGCGCTCGAGCGGCACGATCGGCACCTCGGCGGTGGGCGCGTCGTGCAGGGACGGCGCGCCGGAGCGCCCGGCCGCGAGCGTGCCGCCGCGCTCCTCCGCGGCGGCGGCGCGCGCCTCGTCCTCGCGCCGGCGCGCGTCGATGCGCGCCGCCAGGGAGCGCGCCCGCGGCTCGTCCGGCCGGCGTGCGAGCACCTCGGTGATCTGGGACAGCGCGCCCGGCACGTCGCCGGCCTCGAACGCCGCCTGCGCCGCCGCGAGCAGGCGCTCGAAGCGCTCCGACTCGGCGTCGGCGACGCGGCGCGCGCGTTCCTGCTCCTCGATGCGGCGGCCGAGCTCGAGCAGCTCGGGGTCGTTGCCGAGCTCGCCGACCGCGGCCGTCAGGCGCTGCCGGGCGGCGGAGAACGCCTCGCGGGCGAGCGCGGCGCGCACCTCGCCGATCGCCTCGGCGAGCGCGGACTCCCGGCGGCTGCGCGCGCCGTCGCGTGCGCTCTCGATCAGGCGCGCGTACTCGCCGCGCGAGTGGGGCGGCAGCCGGGCGGCGATCTCGTCGAGCCGCGCCGCGAGCTCCTCGGCGCTCGCCGGGCGCTGGTCCGGGCTCTTGGCCATGGTGCCGAGCAGGACCTGGCGCAGCCCGGCCGGCACACGCCCTTGTGGGTCCGAGACGTCGAAGGGCACCGGGTCCAGGTGCAGGTGGGCGGCGATCAGCGAGGCGAGGTCGTGGCCGCGGATCGGATAGCAGCCGGTGACGAGCTCGTAGAGCATGACCCCGAACGAGTAGAGGTCGGAGCGTGCGTCGATCTCGGGCGAGGTGAGCTGCTCGGGCGAGGAGTAGCGCGGCTTGCCGAGGTAGAGCGAGGTGGCGGTGCCCTTGCCCTCGCCCTTGAGGATCTTGACGATGCCGAGGTCGATCAGCTTGACCAGCGGCTCGCCCTCGTGGTCGCGGGTGAGCATCAGGTTGTCGGGCGCGATGTCGCGGTGGACGAACCCCTTGCGGTGCAGGAAGCCGAGCGCGCGCAGCGCCTGGCGCGCGATGGCGAGGTCGAGGCCGAGGTCGCGCGCTTCGCCCTGGCGCCCGAACTCCTCGAGCGTCAGGCCGTCGATGTACTCGAGGACGATCGAGGCGTTGCCCTCCTCGTCGACCGAGAAGTCGTAGAGCTGGGCGATGTTGGGGTGGCGCAGCTGGATCGCGGTCTTCGCCTCGCGCAGGAAGCGCTGGCGCAGGTCCTCGTCGGTGTTGAGCTGGGAGCGCAGGACCTTGACCACCCGCAGCTCGTCGAGCAGCCGGTGGCGCACGAGGTAGATCGCCCCCATGCCCCCTTCACGGAGCTTGCGGACGATCTCGTACTTCGGGTCGATGCGCGGGGCGAGCAACGCGGAGGCGCTTCCCCGCTCAGAACTCGAAACGGAGTCCGGCGTTCACGGTGGAGAGGTCGAGGTCGTCGCGCAACACCTCCTGATCGTACGCCACGAACACGCTCCCCCACAGGAACTGGAAGCGCAGCGCCGCGGCGGCGGTCAGCCAGTCGCGGTCGGGGTCGTCCGTGAAGACGAAGAAGGAGGAGCCCGCCGACTGGTCGCCCAGGAAGCGCGCGCTCACGGCCTGGGCGTCGTCGTCGAACTCGTGGGACCAGGTGGCGGTGAGCTGGGGGATGACCAGGCCGCCGGTGATCGAGAACGCCTTGCCCCAGTCGAGGCCGGCGGCGCCGAGCAGCGACTCGAGCTCCTGGTCGCCGACCTCGAGGCCGAAGTCGACCGGCCCGAAGCCGGTGCCCGGCAGCTCGGCCACCGCGCCCTGCTCGCGGAAGCCGTCGATCGTGGCGCGCGCCCAGCCGCCGCGCACGAAGAAGGTGAGCGAGCCGGCGCGGCCGTCGAACGAACGGCCGAGCTCGAGGTCGGCGGCGAGCTGGTCGCCGTCGAACTCGGCGCGCGCGGTCAGCTCGCCGATCGCCGGCATGGGCAGGCGGCGGCGCTGGTCGAACCGGCTCTGGCCGTAGGTGCCGGTGAGCTGGAAGTAGCCCTTCTCGCCCTCGCGGATGCCGTAGAGGGTGAGCCCCCAGGACTCGGCGTCGAGCGAGCCGCCGGCGCCCTCGAGCGTGGTCTCGTTGGAGAGACCCGACAGGGCGGCGCCCAGGAAGCCGTTGGCGGAGACCGCGCGGTCGATGCCCACCGTGGCGCCCACGCTGTCGAAATCGAAGCCGTCCTCCTCGACTCCGGTATCGCGGCTGCCGGTGCTCAGGCGACCGGTGGCGAAGAAGCCCCACGGGCGCGCGCGGTGCACGGGTTGCGCGGCGGGCTCCTGGGCGGGCGCCTCCTGGGCGTCGAGCCCGGCGTAGAGGCGGGCGAAGGAGTCCTCGAGCCGCGTCGAGAACAGGTCGGAGCGGCCGCGCTCCGCGCGCGCCGCGGCGAGCGCGTCGCTCGAGACCTCGACCCCGTCGACGACCAGCGCGATGCGGTCGACCGCGCCGCGCAGGGCGCCGCCGCGCAGGGCGGCGAGGCGCGACTGGATCGAGGCGGTCTGCTGCTCGACGCCGGCCAGGGCGGTGGTCGCCTGCGAGCCGAGGCCGGTGGCCGAGAAGGAGTGGATCGCTTCGGTCCGCTCCTCCTGGGTGGTCAGCGTGCCGGTCATGTAGACGCACAGCGGGGTCGGCTGCGGCACCGGGCGCGGGTCGCCGCCCTCGTCCACGAAGACGTCGAGGCAGATGTCGTCGAGCGCCTCGCCGGCGGTGCGCCAGGTCTGGCGCTCGGGAGTCAGCGTGCCGAGGCTCGAGACGTCGATGGTGAATACGATCGAGGCGGGCTCGAACACATAGCCGGGGTCGGCGGAGGAGGCGCGGATGGTCACCCGCCCGGCGGTCGAGAAGCCGAAGGTGGCGGTGGCCACGCCGTCGGAGCCGGTCGCCACGGTCTGGTCGCTGCGCCCCACGCCGGGCGAGCCGGCGGTGGTCTCGACCGCGAACTTCACCGGGACTCCCGAGGCCGGTTGCCCGGCGGAGCCGACCAGGCGGACCTGCAGGCCGTAGCGGTCGCCCAGCACGAGGTCGATCTGCCCGGGGCTGACCGGCGCGAGGGTCAGGCGGGTCTCGCCCGGCGGCGGCGGGGGCGGCGGCGGCGTGGCGCTGCTGGTGATCGTGTAGTCGACCGGCGGCGTGGCGGTGGGAGCCTCCGCCCAGAGCACGCGGACGGTCGTCACGCCGGCCCGCGGGAAGCGGAAGCGGGCGGAGGCGATGCCGGAGGCATCCGTGTACGTCAGGTCCGGGCCCCAAGCGCCGGCGGTGGTCGAGAGCACCTGCCAGGAGATCGGCTGGTTGCCCGCCGGCACGCCGGGAATCAGGAGCTGGACGCGCAACATCTTGGAGTCGCCGGCTTCGACCGTGAGCGACAGGGCGTTGAGCGGCACGAGCGTCGGGTTGCCCTGGGCCGCGGCCGGGCGCCCGACGGCGAGGGACGCGGCGAGAGCGAGAGCGACGACGATGCCGGCGGCGGAACGGACGATCGAGCCCTGACGCATGGCGACCTCCAGGTGCGGGGGGCCGCGCTGCGGCCCCGGCGAGTCTCTAGCGGAACCTGGGAAGTCTAGCAGCCGGGCGGCCCGGGGTCAGGTCGCGTCGCCGAAGGCGGGCCAGCTGCGGTCGCGCTCGGAGACCACCCGCACCGGGGCCGGCCACGCGATGCCGAAGGCGGGGTCGTCGTAGCGCGCGCCGCGCGCCGTCTCGGGGGCGTGGAACTCCGACATCTGGTAGTGCACTTCGCAGTCGTCCTCGAGGGTGAGGAAGCCGTGCGCGACGCCGGGCGGGACGTAGACCGCGGC
>JAFNAE010000018.1 GCA_017860005.1 Acidobacteriota bacterium
GCGCAGGAAATCGAGCGCGAACTGGAGCGGGTAGAGGGAGAGGTAGATGGCGGCCACGTAGGCCCACGAGATCCGCCACCAGCGCCGCTCCTCGGCGCTCTTCGCCCCGGTCACGCGGCAAGCCTAGCGCGCCCGGACCGGCCGCTTAAGGGGTCGCGCCGCCGCGCGCGAGCAGGAGCTTGATCAACTCGACCTGGCGCGTGGTGCCGATCTGCTCGTAGAGGTTGCGCAGGCTGCCGGCCACCGCCGCCTTCGGCACGTCGAGCGCGGCGGCGATCGCCGCGACGTCGCGTCCGTGCAGCAGGAGCGACACGACCTGGCCCTCCTCGAAGGTGAGGCGGAACCGCCGCGCGAGCACCGCCGCCGGATTCTCGGACTCGGCGCGCGGATCGAACACGAGCGCCACCGCGACCGCCTCCGGGTTGCCGTCGGAGAAGCGGGGCGAGGCCACGACCAGGAACTCGAGCGGGCTCTGGTCGCCCGGGCGCTGCAGCAGGAGCGTCTCGGTGGCCACGCCGCGCTTGTCGAAGCGCGCGGCGCGTGCCAGCAGCTCGGCGAACGAGCGCTGGAGCGCGCCGCCCGTCGCGCGCACGATGCCGCGCGCCACCGACAGCTCCTGCTGCTCGGCCAGCCTGCGCCGCGCCGCCTCGTTGGCCTGGAGCAGGCGGCCGGCGGCATCGAGCACGAGGATGCCGGTCGCCTGGCGCTCCAGCAGGTTCGCGGTCCAGGCCTGGTGGCGCTGACTGGCGGCGAGCGCGTCGGTCAGGCGCCAGGCGCGCGCCACGAGCGGCGCCGCCTGCGCCAGCAGCTCCTCGCCGGCGGGCTCGATCTGCGCGCGGTCGAGCAGGAGGCGCAGGCTGGGGTCGGCCGGGAGCTGGACCTCGCGGTGCTCGACCGGCGGCACGATCAGGCGTTCCTCGCGCGCGTCGAGACGCCGGCCCGCCATCCGGCGCACCGCCGCGGGATCGAGGTCGCTGGTGGCGAGGATGACGCGGCGGGCCGCCTCGGCGCGCACCAGCAGCACGCGCTCGCAACCGAGCTCGGCGGCGAGCTGCGACAGGGCCGGCGGCCAGAACGCCGGCTCGAGCACGGCGTCGAACAGGTCCGCCGCGATGGCGGCGAGGGCTTCGAGGGGCGCACGAGCACCGCGGACGGACATCCCCGGCGTTCGCTGCATCCTTCGCGCCAGGCGCGTCGGGGGCCGGGCGGCGCGGGGCGGGGCCCGCGATCGCACTCAGGCCGCGTTCGCGGCCCTGGGGACGATGGCCGTTCCCGGGCCCGCCCTCCCGGGCGCCGAAAAACGGCCCCCCGAGGTGCCGTAAAATGTCAGTCCATCTGCTTCCGCAGCACGGTCGGAATGTCGTAGTCGTCGACCCCCGACCAGTTGGGCCCGAACCCGCCCGGGTCGTCGCCGCGCGTCCCCTGCGCCACCAGCTTGCGATAGAAGGGGACCTTCTCGTTCGCCTTCTCGGCGGGCGCCGCGGCCGGCGGGCTCGCCGCCGCGCCCGGCGTCTCGTAGCGCGCGGCGCCCGCGCTCGCCGGGCGCGCCGCCGGAGCCACCGCCGGACGCGAGTCCTGGACCTCGCCCGCGTAGCGGAAGCCGGTGGCGATCACGGTCACCTTCATCTCCTCGTCGAGGTTCTCGTCGAGCACCATGCCGGAGATGATGTTGGCGTCCGGATCGACCGCGCTCTGGATGATGCGCGCCGCCTCGGCGACCTCGTGCAGCGTCAGGTCGCGGCCGCCGGAGATGTTGATCAACACCCCCTTGGCGCCCTCGATCGAGGTCTCCTCGAGCAGGGGCGAGCTGATCGCCCGCTGCGCCGCCTCGAGCGCGCGGTTCTCGCCCTTGGCGATGCCGGTGCCCATCAGGGCCATGCCCATGCCGGCCATGATCGCGCGCACATCGGCGAAGTCGACGTTGACCTCGCCCGGGATGGTGATCAGGTCGGAGATGCCCTGCACGGCCTGGCGCAGCACGTCGTCGGCGATGCGGAAGGCCTCCGCGAGCGGTGTGCCGCGCTCGACGAAGTTGAGCAGGCGTTCGTTGGGGATGGTGATCAGCGTGTCGACCGAGCCGCGCAGCTCTTCGATGCCGCGCTCGGCGACCTGCATGCGCCGGCGCCCTTCGAAGCCGAATGGCTTGGTCACCACCGCGACGGTCAGGGCGCCGATCTCGGACGCGAGCGACGCCAGGATGGGCAGGGCTCCGGTGCCGGTGCCGCCGCCCATGCCGGCGGTCAGGAAGATCATGTCCGCGCCGTCCATCAGCTCGAGCACCTTCTCCGTGTCCTCGAGCGCCGCCTTGCGGCCGACCTCGGGGTCGGCGCCCGCGCCCAGCCCGCGCGTGATCTGCTCGCCCAGCTGGAGCTTGACCATGGCACGGCACTTGGCGAGCGCCTGCAGGTCGGTGTTGGCGGCGACGAACTCGATGCCGCGCAGGTTGGAGGCGATCATGCGGTTGACGGCGTTGCCGCCGCCGCCGCCGACTCCGATCACCTTGATCTTGGCCGGAACGGCCTCCACGGCGGGCGCGGCCTCCCGGCCGGCGTTGCGGCTTCTCGAGTCCTGATCGTCGAACAGGATCATGGTCGTCTCTCCTCGGGTTCCTTTGGATTTCATGCGGCAGCCGCCTCAGAGCAGGTCGGAGAACGCGCTGCGCAGACTGCCGACGAAGTTGCGCATCCGGAAGCCGCGCCGTGGGGCGCGGGCCGGGGCCGCCTCGGCCGCCGCCGCCCAGCGCAGCAGGCCGGCCGCCGCTGCCCAGCCCGGCGAGCCGAGCACGTCCACCAGCCCGCCCAGCCCGTGGGCGACGCCGTACCGGACGCTCGAATTGAAGACCTGGCCGGTGAGCTCGAGCAGGCCGTCGAGCTGGGCGCCGCCGCCGGTCAGCACGATGCCGCCGCGCAGCTGACCGTCCCAGCCCGCCCGGCCGAGGTCGCCGCGCACGAGCGACAGCATCTCCTCGGCGCGCGGCTGGAGGATCTCGCAGATCTCGCGGCGCGGCACCACGCGCGGCGCGCCACCGGCGACCGCCGGCACCGAGATGCCTTCCTCGTCCTGGACCATCGAGAGCAGGCAGCAGCCCTCCTTGAGCTTGATCCGTTCCGCTTCGGCGTAGGGCGTGCGCAGCACCATCGCGAGGTCGTTGGTGAAGTGCCCGGCCCCGATCGGCAGCACCGAGGAATGCCGCGCCTCGCCGTCCTCGAACAGGGCGTAGCCGGTGGTGCCGGCGCCGACATCCAGCAGCAGGACGCCCAAGTCCTTCTCGTCCGGGGTGAGCACGGCCTCGGCGGTGGACAACGGCTCGAAGACCATCTCCGCCACCTCGATGCCGGCGCGGTTGATGCAGGTCAGCAGCGTCTTGGAGCGGGCGGTCTGGCCGGTGACCAGATGGACCTGCACCTCGAGCCGGGAGCCGAGCATGCCGAGCGGATCCGAGATGCCGCCCTGCTCGTCGACCACGAACTCCTGCGGCACCGCGTGCAGGATCTCGCGATCGGACGGCAGCGCGGCCGATTGCGCGGCATCGAGGACGCGCTCGATGTCGGCGCGCGTGATCTCGCGGTCCTTGCGCGACACCGAGACCATGCCGCGCGCGTTGACCGAGCGCACGTCGGCACCCGCGATGCCGACCCAGGCGCGCGAGATCTCGACGCCCGCCATCACCTCGGCCTCCTCGCTGGCGGCCTTGAGCGCTTCGACCGTGGCCTCGAGGTTGACGATGTTGCCGCGACGCGTGCCGCGGTTGGGGGCCTGCCCCCGTCCGGCGATCTCGAGGCCGCCCCGGCCGTCCCGCTTGCCGATCAGGACCGCGACCTTCGAGGAGCCGACGTCGATTCCCACCACGTAACCTTCAGCCTTGGCCATCCTCAGGACCTCTCCACGACAGGTTGAAAGACGATCCGGCGTTGCGCACGGAGATCGACGAATGCGAGGCGCGGATAGCGCCCCTCGAGATCGGGAAGCAGCGCGGCGAGCGCGGGCAACCGCTCGGCGAGGGTGCCGCTGCGCACGAGGAGCGGAAACGGCAGCGCGCCCAGGTCGAGGCGGTAGTCGTCCTCGCCGAGCGCGGCCACCTCGGAGAGCGTGGCCGCCCACGCCGGCGCCGCGGCGGCGAGCTCGTCGGCGACCGCGAAGGCCCCCGCCAGGTCGACCTCCGCGGTCGTGCCGATGCTGACCAGCAGGAGGCCCGTCGGGCCCTCCGACCCGACCAGCGGCGCGATCACCCGGCCGTGCCGGTCGAGGTAGGCCAGGCCGGCCGACGAACGCAGCAGTCCGGCCGGCCGCCGCTCGTCGAGGATCAGCCGCAGCCGGTTGGGCAGGCGCTTCTCGACCGTCACCGCCGCCACCCAGGGATGCGCCGCCACCCGGCGCTCCACGTCCTCGAGCGGCAGGCGCAGGAGGTTCTCGCCGCGCAGGGGTGCGAGCGCGCCCTCCACCCAGGCCTCGTCCACCCAGCGCTGGCCGGAGAGCTCGAGATCGGCCAGCGCGAAGGCGGGCGAAGAGAGCGCCCAGGCCACCACCATCGCGGGCAGCCCGACCACGGCGACCGCCTGCACGAAAGGACGGCCGAGCGTCGCCCACGCGCTGCGCCGGCGCACGCGCACGGCCGCCGCCGGGCGCCGGAACGGCAGCACCCGCGCGGCCTCGAGCGGCGGCAGCTCGCGCCCCTTCATCGCTTCGCCTCCGCGACCAGGTTCTCCGCCAGGCGGTAGATGTCGCCCGCGCCCAGCGTGAGCACCACGTCGCCTTCGGAAACGCCGTCGAGCAGCGCCGTCGCCGCGTGCCAGTCCGCGCAGTAGGCGACGCGGCCGTGCCCCAGCGCACGCGCGGCGCGCGCCACCAGCTCGCCGGTCACGCCCGGGATCGGCTTCTCGCGCGACGGATAGACGTCGGTCACCACCACGCGGTCCGCGCCGAGCAGAGCGCGGCCGAACTCCTCGGCGAGGTCGCGCGTGCGCGAGTAGAGGTGGGGCTGGAAGACCGCGTGCAGTTGGCGCCGCGGGAAGACCTGGCGCGCGGCCGCGAGCGTCGCGGCGACCTCGGTCGGGTGGTGGGCATAGTCGTCCACCACCTCGGCGCCATGCCACGTGCCCAGCCGCTCGAAGCGGCGGTGCACGCCCGCGAAGCCGGCGAGCGCGCGGGCGATCGCCGGCACCGGGATGCCGAGCGCCAGCCCGACCCCGATCGCCGCCAGCGCGTTGCGCACGTTGTGCAGACCGGGCAGGGGGATCTCGATGCCGCCCAGCTCGCCCGCGCCGCGCTGGTGGAGGCGGAAGCGGCTGCCCGCCGGCGTGGTCTCGAGCTGGCGCGCCGACAGGTCGTGGTCGTCGTCGAGGCCGTAGGTCACCACGCGCCGGTCGGCGAGCCGCGGCAGCAGGTCGCGCACGTTGGGATCGTCCGCGCAGGCGATCACCTGTCCGAAGAAGGGCACCCGCGACGCGAAGGCGCCGAAGGCGTCCTGGATCTCGTCCAGGTCGCGGTAGGTGTCGAGGTGATCGCGGTCGATCGAGGTGATGACCGCGAGGATCGGCGCCAGCGACAGGAAGCTGCGGTCGAACTCGTCGGCCTCCACCACCATGTAGTCGCTGCGCCCGAGCCGCGCGCCGGTGCCCGAGACGCGCAGCCGCCCGCCCACGATCACGGTCGGGTCGAGCCCGGCCTCGGTGAGGATCGCACCCACCAGCGAGGTGGTGGTGGTCTTGCCGTGGGTGCCCGCCACGGCCACGCCGTACTTCAGCCGCATCAGCTCGGCCAGCATCTCGGCCCGCCGGACGACGGTGATGCCGCGCGCGCGCGCCGCGGCGAGCTCGGGGTTGTCCGGGGCGATCGCGGACGAGATCACGACCAGGTCGACGCCTTCGAGATGGGCGGGCGCGTGACCGAGGGAGATCGCCACCCCGAGCCGCTCCAGCCTCGCCACGGTCTCGCCGCCGGCGAGGTCGCAGCCCGAGACCTTGACCTCGTACTGCGCCAGGACCTCCGCGATGCCCGACATGCCGGCGCCGCCGATGCCCACGAAATGCGCGTGCCGGAGCCCGGCGAAGCGGTGGAACATCATCGGCCGCCTCCGGCCAGCGCTTCGATCCGGTCCGCGATCGCGGCCGCTGCCGAGGGCAGCGCCAGGGTGCGCGCGCGCGCCCCCATCGTCGCCAGCGCGGCGCCGCCGCGCGCGAGCTCGCCCAGGCGCCGGCCCAGCAGCTCGGCCGTGAGGCCCTCCTCCTCCAGCACGACGGCAGCGCCCGCCTCCGCGAGCCGGCGCGCGTTGTCGCGCTGATGGCCGCCCGCGAGCGCGAGGGGGACGAGCAGCGAAGGACGCCCGGCGGCGCACAGCTCGGCGAGCGAGATCGCGCCCGCGCGCGACAGCACCAGCGTCGTGCGCGCCAGCTCGCGCGCCACGTCGGCGACGAACGGCACCACCTCGACCCTGGCCTCCGGCACGCCGCTCTCCGCCCAGCGCGCGCGCGCCGCCTCGGCGTGCTGCTCCCCGCACTGGTGGAGCACGGTGAGCTCCGGCGCGAGCCCGAGCGCGACGGCGACCGCGGCGGGCAGCAGCCGGTTGAGCCGCTCGGCGCCCTGGCTGCCGCCCAGGGCGAGCAGGCGTGGCCGCGCTCCGGCGTCGAGCCCGGACACCGCGAAGAACTCCGAGCGCACCGGCACGCCGGCGACGAAGCTGGGGCAGGCGAGCGCGCGGCCCGCCTCGGGCCAGGCCACGGCGGCGGCCGCCGCCAGGTGCGAGAGCCAGCGGTTGGCGGCGCCCGGGCTGGCGTTGGGCTCGATCAGCAGGAGCGGACGACGCGCCCAGGAGGCGCCCAGCGCGGCCGGCGCCGACGCGTACCCGCCGGTGCCCACCACGACGTCCACGCCGAGCTCGCGCAGCCGGCGACGGGCCCGCAGCGCGGAGAGCGTCACCGTCGCCAGCGCGCGGGCGCGCGCGACCGGTCCGCGCCCGACCAGCGGCCGCGCCGCGAGCGGCACGAACGCCACGCCGCGCGCCTCGACCAGCCGCCGCTCCATGCCGTCCGGCCGGCCGGCGAAGCTCACCCGCCACCCCCGGCGCGCGAGCTCGGCGCCCACCGCGAGCGCCGGGAAGACATGTCCGCCCGAACCACCGCCGGCGAGCAGGACGTGGCGTGCCTGGGTTCGCGGGTCACGCGCATCCTCAGCCATGCTGGGAGACGTTGAGCAGCACGCCGCAGGCGATCAGCGAGGCCACCAGCGACGAGCCGCCGTAGGAGAGGAAGGGCAGCGGGATGCCCTTGGTCGGTACCAGGGCGATCGCCACCGAGATGTTGAGGAAGGCCTGGAGCGCGAGCAGGACCGCGAATCCCCAGCCCAGGAACCTCCCGAACGGGTCCGGAGCGCGCAGTCCCGCGCGCACCCCGCGCCAGAGCAGGAGCGCGAAGAGGCCGACCACGGCGAGGCCGCCGAGCAGGCCCAGCTCCTCGGCCACGATCGCGAAGATGAAGTCCGAGTGCGGGTAGGGCAGGAAGTAGAGCTTCTGCACGCTCTCGCCCGGACCGAGCCCGAGCACCCCGCCCGAGCCGACCGCGATCAGCGACTGCAGTGCCTGGAAACCAGACCCGAGCGGGTCCTTCTCCGGATCGAGGAAGGCGAACAGCCGCGCCCGGCGGTAGGGCACGGAGATGACCAGGAACCAGAGCAACGGCGCCGCGAGCGCACCCGCCGCGGCCAGGAATCGCCACGACAGTCCGGCCAGGAAGAGCAGCACCGCCGCGCTGGTGATCAGCAGCACGGCCGTGCCCAGATCGGGCTGCAGCACGATCAGCCCCGAGAGCAGGCCGGTGGTCGCCGCCACCGGCAGCAGGAGCTCGCGCGAGTTGACGAGCTCGAGCTTGCGGTCGATCTGGTAGGCGAGGAACGGAATCAGCGCCAGCTTCGCCAGCTCGGAGGGCTGGATCGACACCCCCGCGAAGAACAACCAGCGCCGCGTCGAGTTGAGCTCGGGACCGAACAGCACGGCCACCAGCAGCACGACCACGCCGCCCAGCAGGGTGTAGATCACGCGCGGATCGCGCAGCCGGCGGTAGTCGAGGTGCATGACCAGCGCCATGCCCGCGAAGCCCACCGTCGCCGCGATCAGCTGCTTGAGCAGGAACGGGTTGAGCGCGCGCCCCTGGGCGCGCACCATGGGCGTCGAGGCGGAATAGACCATCACCAGCCCCAGCCCGACCAGGAGCACGACGGCGGTGAAGAGCACGCGGTCAAACGCGAGCTTCTTGGCCACCGCCCCTCCCTTCGGTCACCAGGCCGGGCAGCCCGCGCACCAGGCGCTGGAAGCTCTGGCCGCGGTCGCGATAGTCGCGGAACTGGTCGAAGCTCGCGCAGGCCGGCGAGAGCACCACGGCGTCGCCCGTGCGCGCCCGCTCGGCGGCCTCCGAGACCGCGGCCGCGAGCGTGCCCGAGCGCGAGAGCTCGGTGGCGCCCGCGAGCGCCCGTTCGAGCTCGGCCGCGGACTCGCCGATCAGGTAGGCGCGGCGGACCTTGCGCAGCGCCGCCGCTCGCAGGTACCGGAAGTCCGCGCCCTTGTTGCGCCCGCCCAGGATGACGTGCACGCTGCCGTCGGCGAAGCTCTCGAGCGAGCGCGCGGTGGCGGCCACGTTGGTGCCCTTCGAGTCGTCGAAGTAGGTGACCCCGGCGCGTTCGCCGACGCGCTCGAGGCGATGGGGCAGCCCGCGGAAGCCGCGCAGCCCCGCCGCGAGCCCCGTCGCGGGCGCCCCGGCGGCGAGCGCGAGCAGCGCCGCCGCCATCGCGTTCTCCAGGTTGTGAGGGCCCGGCAGCGGCACGTCTGCGGCCGCGAAAAGCTGCCGGGCACTCGCGCCGGGAGCGCGCTCGACCACCCTGCCCTCCTCCAGCCGGCAGCCGTCGGCGACCGGCGTCGAAAGCGAGAAGGAGCGCCGGCGCGCGGCGGTCGGGCTGGCGGCGACCTCGGGCTCGTCCGCGTTGAGGACCGCCACGTCGTCGCGGGTCTGGCGCGCGAAGATCCGCTGCTTGGCGGCCAGGTAGCCGGCGAGGTCCCGGTGACGGTCGAGGTGGTCGGGCGAGAGGTTGAGCAGCGCCGCCGCGCGCGGCCGGAAGCGGTCGATGGTCTCGAGCTGGAAGCTCGACAGCTCGACCACGAAGGTCCGCCCCGCGGCGCCGTCGACCACCGCCGCGAGCGGCAATCCGATGTTGCCGCACACCTCGACCGGGATCCCGGCGTGGGCGAGCAGGGCGCCGGTCATCGCGGTGGTCGTGGACTTGCCGTTGGAGCCGGTCACGGCGACCACCGGACCCTCGAGGAAGGCGAACGCGAGCTCGACCTCGGCGACCACCGGCAGGCCCGCCGCGCGCGCGGCGGCGAGCAGCGGGTGGTCGAGCGCCACGCCCGGACTGACCACCACGGCCTCGACGCCCGCCGGCAGCTCGCTCTCCTCCACGCCGCAGCGCAGCTCGACGCCCGGCGCGTCCGCGAGCCCGCCGAGCTCGAGCGCCGCGGCGGGGCGCCGGTCGGAGCCGACCACCTCGACGCCGCGGCTGGCGAGCAGGCGGGCCGCCGCCCCGCCCGACAGGCCGAGGCCGAGGACGTAGGCGCGGCGCAGGCGCGCGGGGTCGAAGGCTCTCGTCATCGCAGCTTCAGGGTGGAGAGCGCCACCAGCGCGAACACGATGGACAGGATCCAGAAGCGCACGATGATCTTGGGCTCCGCCCAACCCGAGAGCTCGAAGTGGTGGTGGAGCGGCGCCATGCGGAAGACGCGCTTGCCGCGCAGCTTGAACGAGCCGACCTGCAGGATCACCGAGAGGGCTTCGAGCACGAACAGGCCGCCCACCACGGCGAGCAGGATCTCCTGCTTGGCCATCAGCGCCACGACGCCGATGCCGCCGCCCAGGGCGAGCGAGCCGACGTCGCCCATGAAGACCTCCGCCGGGTGGGCGTTGAACCAGAGAAAGCCCATCGAGGCGCCGGCCAGCGCGCCGCAGAAGATGGTGACCTCGGCGACGCCGGGCACCCAGGGCACCTGCAGGTAGCCGGCTACCAGCTTGTTGCCCGCCACGTAGCAGAACACCGCGTAGGTGGCGGCCGCCACGCCGGCGGCTCCGATCGCCAGGCCGTCCAGCCCGTCGGTGAGATTGACCGCGTTCGACGAGCCGACCAGCACGAAGACCACGAAGGGCACGTAGAGCAGTCCCAGGTCGAGCACGAGCTCCTTGAAGAACGGGAACGCGAGGGTGGGCGAGAACGGCTGCGCGCCGGGCAGCGTCGGCAGCAACGCGCCCACCGCCGCCGCGACGCCGATCTGGAGCAGCAGCTTCGCGCGCGCGGTCAGGCCCAGGTTGCGGCGCGCCCGTACCTTGAGGAGATCGTCGAGGAACCCGATGCCGGCGAAGGCGGCGGCGACCGCGGTCGCCATCCACACGAACGCGTTCTCGAGGTTCGACCACAGCAGCGTGGGCACCAGCCAGGCGAACAGGATGAGCAGGCCGCCCATGGTCGGCGTCCCGGCCTTCACCTGGTGGCTCTCCGGACCCACGTCGCGGATGTTCTGGCCCACCGAGAGGCGGCGCAGCGTGCGCACGAACCAGGGTCCGCACAGCAGTGAGAGCAGCAGCGCCGTGACCACCGCGGCGGCGGTGCGGAAGGTGATGTAGCGCACCACGTTGAAGATCGCGTACTCGTCGCGCAGCGGCAGCAGCAAGTGGTAGAGCACGCCCCTACCCTCCCGCCTCGGCACGCCGGTCGGCGAGCGCGCGCTCGATCTCGTCGCGATCGGAGAAGGGCAGCCGCGCGGTGCCGACGATCTGCTCGCGCTCGTGCCCCTTGCCGGCCACCAGCACGGCATAGCCGCCCTGCGCCGCCACCGCGAGCGCGCGCCGGATCGCCTCGCGCCGGTCGGGCACGACCCGGTAGTGCCGGTTGCCCGAGGCGCGCAGCCCCTGCTCGACCGCCGCGATGATGGCGAGCGGATCCTCGGTGCGCGGATTGTCGGAGGTGACGATCGGCAGGTCGGCGAGCGAGCCGGCGACTCGACCCATGAGCGGGCGCTTGCCGGGGTCGCGGTCGCCGCCGCAGCCGAACACGACCACCACCCGCCGCCCCGAGATCTCGCGCAGGGCGCGGATCGCCGCCTCGAGGGCGGCGTCGGTGTGCGCGTAATCGACCACCACCGGGAAGGACTGGCCGACCTCCACCGGCTCCATGCGGCCGGGGAGCGGGCGCGTCGCGGCGATCGCCGCCGCGATCGCCTCGTGCGGCAGCTCGAGCGCCTCCGCCGCCGCGGCGGCGGCCAGCAGGTTGTCGAGGTTGTAGCGGCCGAGCAGGGGCGACCGGAAGCGGAGCGCCCCGCGCGGGGTCGCGAGCTCGCCCCGGATGCCCGCCGTGTCCAGCTCGGCCGTGACCGCCGCCACCGCGCCACCGGGTCCGAACGAGAGCGCCCCCGGGAGCCGCTCGGCCAGTCTCCGCCCCCAGTCGTCGGCGGTCGGCACCACCGCGCGGCCGCCGGGCTTGAGCTGGTCGAAGAGGCGTGACTTGGCGGCGAAGTAGTCCTCGAGGTCACGGTGGAAGTCGAGATGGTCGCGCGTCAGGTTGGTGAACAGGCCGACGTCGAACCCGACTCCGGCCACGCGCCCCTGCACGAGCGCGTGCGACGAGACCTCCATCGCCGCCGCGCGCGCGCCCAGCCGGCGCATGGTAGCGAGCAGGCGGAAGAGCTCCGAGGCCTCGGGCGTGGTGCGCTCCGCCTCGGGCGCGTCGAGACCCGGGAACCGGTAGCCGAGCGTGCCGATGCGGCCGGCCGGCCGGCCCGCGGCGTCGAGCATCGCCGCGACCAGCTCGACCGTCGTCGACTTGCCGTTGGTGCCGGTGACCCCGACCAGGACGAGGTCGCGGTCGGGGTGACCGTGCAGCGGTGCCGCGAGCGGTCCGAGCAGCGCGCGCGGCTCGGCGGCGACCAGCCACGGCACCTCGGGCGCGAGCCCTTCCGGCCGCGGCCGGTCGGAGATCACCGCCACCGCGCCGCGCGCGATCGCATCGGCCCCGAACGCGGCGCCGTCGTGGCGCGCCCCGCTCCAGGCCACGAACAGGTCGCCCGCGGCCACCCGGCGCGAGTCGTGTCGAACGCCGGAGACCTCGGGGTCTCGCCCGAGGTCTCCGCTGAGGGCCGGCAGCCCGCGCACGAGCTCGGAGAGCTTCATCCCCCTGCTCCCGTGTCGAGCTCGAGCAGCACCGGCGAGCCCGGCGGCGGCATCGGCGCGCCCGGCTCCGGCCGCTGGCGCACCACCACGCCGCGCCCGGAGAGCACGGGCTTGAGATCCAGCCCGGCCAGTGTGGTGACCGCCTCGCGGGCCGTCCGCCCGGCCAGGTCCGGGACGGTGCCGGGCGGCGGCGGAGACGGCGCGGGCGCGGCGGGCGCCGTCCCTTCGGCCAGGAGCTCCGGCGGCGCGGCGGACGGCTCCTCGGGCGCCGGCTCGAGCGGCCAGCGCTCCGGCCGCTCGCGCTCGGGCCGGACGCCGAGGTAGAACAGCGCCTTGCGCGCGATCGCCTCGAACACGGGCGCCGCCACCTCGCCGCCGTGATACCCGCCGCGCGGGTCGTCGATGACGACCAGCCCGGCGAGCGCCGGGCGCGACGCCGGGGCGTAGCCCACGAAGCTGGCGACGAACTCGTCCGGGAGGTAGCCGCGCCCGGGGACCGCTTTCTGCGCGGTGCCGGTCTTGCCCGCCACCGGGTAGCCGGCGACCGCGGCCGCGCGCCCGGTGCCGCCTTCCACCGTCACGCCGGCGAGCAGGGAGCCGAGCGTCGCGATCGTGCGCGGCGACGCCGCCCGGCCGCGCACGACCGGCCGTGCGCGCGGGCGGCGCGCGTGCTCCCCGCTCCCGATCTGGCTCACCACGTAGGGCTCGAGCAGCGAGCCGCCGTTGCCCACCGCCGCGAAGGCGAGCGTGAGCTGGAGCGGCGTGACCGAGATGCCCTGGCCGAACGAGATGTAGGCCTTGGCGAGCGACGGCCAGCGCTCGACCGGCATGAGCAGGCCCGGGCTCTCGCCGGGCAGGTCGATGCCGCTCTGGCGCCCGAAGCCGAACGAACGGATCGTGTCGTAGAAGTCGCGGTTGGAGATGCGCAGCGCGGTCTTGATCGTGCCCACGTTCGAGGACTTCGCGATCACCTCGCGGAACGAGAGCACGCCGAAGGGCTTGTGATCGGCGATGCGCACGCCGGCCAGGGTGATCCCGCCCGACTCGCAGTCGATCCGCTCGCCGGGCTCGACCAGGCCCTGCTCGAGCGCCGCGGCGGCGGTCACCAGCTTGAAGGTCGAGCCCGGCTCGTAGGCGTCGGAGACGGCGCGGTTGCGCCAGGCCTCCTCGCCCCCGACGCGGAACTGGTTGGGATCGAAGGTCGGATACGAGGCGAGCGCGAGCACCGCACCGGTCCAGGGATCGAGCACGACCACGCTGCCGCTCTTCGCGCGCCGCGCCTCGACCGTGCGCGCGAGCTCGCTCTCGGCGATCGACTGGATCGCCGCGTCGAGGGTCAGGTGGAGGTCGGCGCCCGCCTCCGGCGCGGCCGAGGGCAGGCCGGGCGGCAGCGCCATGCCCCGCCGCGCGTCGCGCAGCACGGTGCGCCGCCCCGGCTTGCCGGCCACCACCCGGTCGTAGCCCGCCTCCAGGCCGGCCAGCCCGTGGTTGTCGGTGCCGACGTAGCCCAGCACCTGAGCCGCGGTCTCGCGCAACGGGTAGTAGCGCTTCGATTCCTCCAGGAAGTAGACGCCGGTCAGGCCCAGGCCGCGCACCGCCGCCACCTGCGGCGGATCGAGCTTGCGCGCCACCCAGACGAACTCGCGATCGCTCGACAGCTGGCGGCGGAGGCGCTCGCGGTCGAGTCCGAGCGCCGCCGCCAGGCGGGCCGCCGCGTCGCCCACGTCGCCCAGCTCGCGCGGCACCGCGAACGCCGATTCGACCTCGACCGAGACCGCCATCTCGCGTCCGCGCGCGTCGTAGACGGTGCCGCGCGGCGGATCGAGCTCGATCACGCGCTGCTGCTGGCGCTCCGCGCGCCGCACGAACTCGTCGTGCCGGACCACCTGCAGGTCCCACAGCCGGGCGGCGATCGCGCTGCTCCACAACGCGAACGCCGCGATGACCAGCGCCAGGCGCGATCTCACGGCCGCGTCTCCTCCAGGAACAGCACCTGGTCGATGCGCGGCTCGTCCAAGCCCAGCTCGGCGCGCGCCCGCTCCGCGACGCGCTCGGGATTGCTCAGGTAGGCCGCCTCGAGCCGCAGTTGCCGCTCCACCTGCGCCAGGTGGTGGGCCTCGCGCTCGAGCGCCTCGGTGCGGTAGGCGACGCGCAGCGTCTCGAGCTGCAGCCAGGTGTAGCCGGCGAGCCCGAGGCCGAGCGGCAGCACGGTGGCCACCACCCAGGCGAGCTCGCGCGCTCGACGCCGGTCCCGCTCGCGCACCAGGTACGCGTTGACGACCGGGCGGCGGACCGAGTAGGCCGACGGCAACTTCTCAGAGCCTCCGAGCCGCGCGCAGGCGGGCCGAGCGGGAACGGGGATTGGCGTCGATCTCGGCGGGCGTCGGACGCACCGGCTTGCGGGTGAGGACGTCGAGCACGCGCGTCTCGGACAGGGTGCGCCCGGTCACGGGATCGACCTGTCCGCGCGCCAGGTCGCGCATGCGGTTCTTGACGATCCGGTCCTCGAGGCTGTGGTAGGAGATGACCACCAGCCGGCCGTCGGTGTCGAGCATGCGCACCGCCTGGTCGAGCATCTCGGAGACCGCGTCGAGCTCCTCGTTGACCGCGATGCGCAACGCCTGGAAGACGCGCGTGGCAGGGTCGATGCGCGCCTCGCCGCGCGGGCTCCGCTTGGCGCGGCGCACGATCTCGGCCAGCACGCGCGTGGTCTCGATCGGCCGCTCCTCGCGCTCCCGCACGATCGCGCGCGCCACCCGCCTGGCTTCGGGCTCTTCGCCATACTGCCGGAAGATCTCGGTCAATTCCGCCTCCGTGGAGCGATTCACGAGCTCCGCCGCGGTGCGGCCGGAGCGAGCCATACGCATGTCGAGCGGCCCCTCGCGCTGGAACGAGAAGCCGCGCTCCGCGCGGTCGAGCTGGAGCGAAGAGACGCCGAGGTCGGCGAGCACGCCGGCCGCGCGGCGGGAGGCGCCGACCAGGCGCTCGAGATCGCGGAAGTCGCCCTGGGCGAGCTCGACCCGCGCGCCGAATCGCGCCAGCCTCGCGCCCGCCAGCTCGAGCGCCTCGCTGTCGCGGTCGACGCCGAGCAGGCATGCCGCCGGCGCCGCCTCGAGCAGCGCCTCGGCGTGGCCGCCGAGGCCGAGCGTGGCGTCGACGAAGAGGCCGCCGCGCGCGGGATCGAGCCAGGCGAGCGACTCGGCGAGCAGGACCGGGAGATGCCGCGCATCCAAGGTGCCCCCACCTCAGATGCCGCGCTCGGCCAGCGCGCGGAAGTCGTCGTCGGTGAAGGGATGCTGCGCGAGCCGCTGCTCGAAGCGCTCGCGATTCCAGATCTCGAGGTGATCGAGGAGCGCCGAGACCACGACCTCGCCGGTCATCGCCGCGCGCTCGCGCAGGATCGGCGGCATCAGGAGACGGCCCTGGCCGTCGAGGCGCAGCTGCGCGCCGAAGTAGCTCGCGCGCTCCAGGAACTTCTGACGGACGGGATCGGTGGCGGGCAGCGCCGCGAGCTTCGCCTCGATCTCCTCCCACACCGGCAGGGGGTAGACGAGGGCCTTCTCGCCGGTCAGGGAGGTGACGAAGAACTCCGGCCCGTAGCGCTCCTCGAGCACCCGGCGGAAGTCCGTCGGGACCTTGAAGCGTCCCTTCTCGTCCATGGTGGCGACGGTGCTTCCCCGCACGGTCTTCCTCGCTCGCTCGAAGCCGGACTGCGAATGCGGCGAGTGTAGTCGTGAAACCCACTTTTGTCCATTTTTTTCCACACCGCCACGCCGCCGTCGCCGGGGCGTCGAGGACCCTTCCCGTGATTACGCTGGACTTCCGCTTCGGGTGCCGGCGTCAGCGCCGGCCGGGCGGAGGCGTCGACGGGGGCGGAGGGCTCTGCGCCTCGGGCTCGGCGGCGCCCGGCGCGGTGGGCGCCGGCGCAGCCGGCGCCGCGGGCACCGGTCCGCCGGGCGTCTCCGGCGCCGCCGCCGAGGCCGCCGCTCCGCGCATCAGCTCGCGCAGCGGATCGACGGCGCTCGCCGAGGAGCTGCGATACCCGACCGCGTCGGCAGGCAGGCTCTCGACCACGTAGGCCTCGTCGGCGAGCTCGGCGAGGAAGACCTTGAGGCGTTCGTCGAACCGCTCCTGATTGAGCTTCGCGTGGATCCGCTCGCGCACCTCGTCGAGCGGACGCGGCGCCGCCGCGCGGATCTCCACGACGCGCAGCACGTGCAGGCCGCCGCGCGCCGCCACCGGCTGGCTGACGCCACCCGCCGGCGTCGCCCACGCCGCCTGCTCGAGCTCGGCAGCCAGCGTGCCCGCCTCCACCCAGCCGTGATCGATCACGGCCGAGACCGCGTCGCCCGCCGCCGCGGCCGTCGCGGCCTCGGTCAGCGAGCCGAGCTGTGCCGCGCGCGCCGCGAGATCCGACGCGAGCGCGCGCCGCGCCGCCTCGTCCGCGAGCGCGTCCTCGCGCACCACGATCTCCTCGATCCGGCGCGCCTCGGGCAGCAGGAACTCCTCGGGGTGCTCGTTCCAGTAGCGCGCGACCGCCTCGTCGTCGACCTTGATCTGGGACTGCACCTCGCGCTCGAAGACCTGGTTGAAGAGCAGGTTCTTGGCCATGCGCCGGCGGAAGTCCTCGGGGGTGAAGCCGGACTGGGCGATCGCCTGCTGGAACTCGGCCTCGGTCTCGATGCCGAAGCGCTGGCGGGAGCTCTCCACCGCGCGGTCGATCTGCGCGGGGGTGACCTCGAGGTGGAGCTGGCGCGCGCGGGAGAGCACGAGCAGCTCCTCGAAGATCTCCTTCATCGTCGAACGGCCGGCTTCTTCGACCAGGCGACGGCGCTCCGCAAGGTCGATCTCGCTCTGTGCGATCTGCTCGACGCGGTCGCGCTTGCGCTGCTCGTACTCGACCAGGGTGGCGATCTCGCCGTTGACGCGCAGCACGATGCGGTCGGCGACCTCCGCGCGCGCCGCCGGCGCGGCGGCCAGGGCGAGCAGCAGGAGGGCGCCTTCAGCTCTTCTTCTCATACGGCCTCGCGACGGGATAGGCCCCGCGATAGAGGAACGGCAGGTTGCGATCGAACACCACGACAGCATAGCGGCTCCGTGCCTCCTGCACGAGCCGCGCCAGCGCCCGGTCGGCGCTCTCCGCGACGAGTCGCGCCACCACCTCCGCGCGCACCTCCTCGAGCTCCGGCTGCTTCGCGGCGAGGCGCCGCACGACCTTGAAGACATGGAAGCCGTAGTCGGCTCCGATCACCTCCGAGACGCCTCCCTCGGGCAGCTCGAACACGATCTGGGCGAAGGCGGGCGGCAGGTCCTCGCGGCCGAACACGCCGGTCTGGCCGCCGCTGCCGGCCGCCGGGTCGGAGGAGGCCCGGCGCGCCACCGCCGCGAAATCGGCGCCCGTCAGGATCTCGCGCCGCGCGCGCTCGGCCGCCAGCCGGTCCTCGGTCAGGATCTGCGCCAGCTCGACGCGCTCGGCGCGCGCGAAGGCCTGCTTGTGCGCCTCGTACCACGCGGCGATCTCGGCCTCGCTGGGCGCCGCGCGCGGGGTGGCCGCCAGCAGCGCCTCCGCGGCGGTCGCCGCCTCGGCGCCGGCAGCGACCAGACCGCGGTCGGCGGCCAGCCGCGCCAGCAGCCGCTCGGTCAGGAACTGGTCGAGCAGCTGCGAGAGCGCCTCGCTCGCCAGGCCGGCGCCGGCCTCCCCGATCGCGCGCCGCAGGTGGGCCTCGAAGTCGGCGTGGCGCAACTCCTCGTCCGCGAGCCGCGCCACGACGTCGGGATCGGGCCCCGGCGGCTCGGCCGCGCAGGCGGCGAGCACGAACGCGACCCCGGCGAGGCCGGCCCGACGCCGGATCACGCCGCGAGCTCCGCCAGCGCCGCGCGGGCGATCGCCACCACGCCCTGGCCGCGCGGCAGCTGGAGCGTGAGCACGCCGCTCGGGCTGAAGGTGGCGCCGGGCCGCGTCGAGACGAAGCGAATGAGCCGGTCGACGTCGACGCGCGCGTCGCGCCGCAACCGGATGGTCAGCCGGCCTTCGGCGGCGGAGATCGCCTGCACGCGCAGCGCCTCGGCCTCGCGCTTGAGCGCCGCGACGTCGAGCAGCGCCTCGACCGCCGCCGGAGGGCGACCGAACCGGTCCGCGAGCTCGCCCAGCAGCTCCTCGCGCGGCAGCTCGGCCGCGGCCAGCTTGCGGTAGACCTCCATGCGCAGATTCTCGTCCGAGATGTAGCTCCTGGGAATCGACATCGGCACCGGCAGGTCGAGCGCGGTCGACGGCCCCTCGGCGGCCGCCTCGCCCTTGAGCTCGCGCACCGTGTCCTCGAGCAGGCGCAGGTAGGTCTCGATGCCGAGCTCGGCGATGTGGCCGCTCTGCTCGGCGCCCAGCAGGTTGCCGGCGCCGCGGATCTCGAGGTCGCGCGCCGCGATGCGGAACCCGGCGCCCAGCTCGGTGAACTCGCGCAGCGCTTCGAGGCGCTTGCGTGCGTCCTCGGTCAGCACGCGGTCGCCCGGCACCAGCAGGTAGCAGTAGCCGAGCTCGCGGCTGCGCCCCACCCGGCCGCGCAGCTGGTAGAGCTGCGACAGCCCGAAGCGCTCGGCGTGGTGCACCAGCATGGTGTTCACGGTCGGGATGTCGATGCCGTTCTCGATGATGGTCGAAGCGAGCAGCAGGTCGTACTCGCGCGCGGTGAAGGCGTGCATCCGGCGCCAGAGCTCGCGTTCGTCGAGCTGGCCGTGGCCGACGACGACGCGCAGCCCGGGCACCAGGTCGCGCAGCCGGCCGGCGAACTCGTCGATCGACTCGACGCGATTGTAGACGTAGTAGACCTGCCCGCCCCGCCCGAGCTCGAACTCGATCGCCTCGCGCACCAGCTCGTCGGAGTGCGGCAGCACCGCGGTCTCCACCGCCATGCGGTCCTTGGGCGGCGTCTCGATCACCGAGATGTCGCGCAGGCCGCCGAGCGAGAGCTGCAGCGTGCGCGGCAGCGGCGTCGCCGACATGGCGAGCACGTGTACGTCCTTGCGCAGCTGCTTGAGCTTCTCCTTCTGCGCCACGCCGAAGCGCTGCTCCTCGTCCACCACCACCAGGCCCAGACGGTGGAAGGCGACGTCCTTCGACAGCACGCGGTGGGTGCCGATCAGCACGTCCACGCGGCCGGCCGCGACGCGCGCGAGCAGCTCGGCCAGGTCCTTGCCCGAGCGCAGGCGCGAGAGCCGCTCGATCGAGACGCCGAAGCCGCGGAAGCGCTCCTCGAAGCGCTCGAGGTGCTGGTCGGCGAGGATCGTGGTGGGCGCGAGCACCGCCACCTGGTAACCCGAGTCGACGGCCCGGAAGGCGGCGCGCATCGCCACCTCGGTCTTGCCGAAGCCGACGTCGCCGCACAACAGGCGGTCCATGGGCTTGGCCTGCTCGAGGTCGGCGAGGATGGTGGCGATCGCCTCGGCCTGGTCGGGCGTCTCCTCGAACGGGAACGCGGCCGCGAACTGGCGCTCCAGGTCGGTGTCGCCGGCCAGGATCGGCGCGCGCGCCAGGTGGCGTTCCGCGTACAGCCGCAGCAGCTCCTCCGTCATGTCGCGCAGCGCGCGGCGCACACGCTCCCGGGTGCGGTTCCAGGACGCGCCGCCGAGCTGGTCGAGCCGGGGGCTCAGGCTCTCGATCCCCCCGTATTTCTGGATCAGGTGCAGGCGGTCGATCGGCACCAGCAGCCGCCGGCCGGCCGCATAGACCAGCTCCAGCACCTCGCTCTCGAGCGCCGGCGCGGGCGCGGCCGGGCGCAGGATCGGCGGCAGCGCCTCCTCGCCGCCCGTCGCCGCCACCGTGCGCAGGCCCACGAACTGGCCGATGCCGTGATCGGCGTGCACCACGAAGTCACCGACCTTGAGGTCGCGCAGGCCGGCCACGAACGGGCCGAACCGGCTGCGCTTGCGGCGCGCCGGCAGCGCCGAGGGGCGCGCCAGCAGCTGCGCCTCGCCCCACACCGAGACGCCCGCCGCGGGCAGGCGGAAGCCGCGCTCGAGCTCGCCGGCGACGAGCTCGACGCCGGCCGCGCCGAGCGCGATCTCGCGGCCGGAGAGCAGCTCCTCGAGCGCCGCGAAGCGCTCCGGCGCCGCCACCAGCAGCGCGCGGTCGCCGCGCCGGCGCGCGGTCTCGACCTCGCGCGGGAAGCGCGGCAGCTGGCCGTGGAACAGGTCGGTCGTGACGGCGCCGAAGTCGAGCGCGGCGGCGGCCGCGAGCGGCTCGATGGCGAGCGCGGGCGCCGCCAGCAGCGCGCGCACCGCGGCGAGCGGGTGCTCGAGCAGCTCGGGCGCGACCGCGAAGCGCGCGTGCTCGCGCCGCGTCGCGTGCTCGGCCTCCAGCCGCTCGGCGTGACGCTCCGCCTCGGCCAGGACCGCGGCGGAGTCGAAGACCACGATCGCCGCCTCGGGCAGCGCCTCGGCGAGGGTCAGGGTGCGCGCCTCGATCAGGGGCAGGAAGTTCTCCCAGCCGGCGAAGCCCCGGCCGCCCTCGAGGGTCGCGAGGTGGCCGGAGGTCTCGAAGTCCGGCTGCGGACCGGCGAGCCCGGCGAGCACGGCGGCCAGCCGGCGCGCCTCGGCCTCTCCGGCGCGAAAGAGCGTCAACGCCCGCGCCTCGACCGCCGGCAACGCCGTGCCCGAGCGCTGCGATTCGGGGTCGAACCGGCGCAGGCTCTCGATCTCCGCGCCGAGCAGGTCGAGCCGGACCGGCTCCTCCTCGCCCGGCGGCCAGAGATCGAACACGCCCCCGCGCACCGCGAAGTCTCCGATCTCGGCGACCAGGTCGACGCGCCGGTAGCCGAGCGCCGAGAGCCGCTCGGCCAGCGCGTCGCTCGCCACCTCCGCGCCGCGGACGAGCGCCACGCTCTCGACCCGCCCCGCCTCCGGCAGGCGGCGGAACAGGGCGCGCGGCGTCGCCACCACGGCGGTGAGCTCGCCGGCGCGGGCGCGCTCGAGCGCGACCACCTCCTCGGCGCGCACCTGGAGCGAGGCGTCCACCTCCTGGTAGGGCGACAGCGAGGGCGCCGGGAACGCGGCGCCCGCATCGCGCC
This sequence comes from Acidobacteriota bacterium, assembly GCA_017860005.1. Lineage (GTDB taxonomy): Bacteria > Acidobacteriota > Thermoanaerobaculia > Multivoradales > JAGPDF01 > JACTMI01. The sequence continues at coordinate 21,257 of JAFNAE010000018.1, forward strand.
CGCTCCACAGGCGCAGCGCCTCGAGCCAGGCGCGCGCGTCGGACTCGTGCGGGACGACGACCAGCAGCGGGCGGCCGCGCGCGGCCGCCAGCCGCTCCCCCACCCACGCCGCGGCGGGCGCCGGCAAGCGGGTGGCGGTCGCCCCTGCGCCCGCCGCGCAGAGCGCCCGGAAGACCTCGCTCTGCTCGAGCCGGGCCGCGAGCTCGGCCCACGGGGAGGGAAGCGCCATCCGCAGCAGTCTAAGCGCTCCGCGACCGCCGGCGCGGGCGCCGCGGCCCGACCCACGGGGTGGCCTGCCGGCCGGAAGCCGTGTGGTAGCTTGCCGCGGGCTCCGGCACCGCGCCGCCGACGGCGGCGGGAGCGCCGTCGCAGCCTCTTCCTGGAGGGCTCATGACCGGCTTCGTCGGCGCGCTCACAGTCTTCGTCCTCGCCATCTTCATCGGCTTCGAGGTCATCAACAAGGTTCCCCCGACCCTGCACACGCCGCTCATGTCGGGGTCGAACGCCCTGTCGGGCATCACGATCATCGGCTCCCTGATCCTGGCCGGCCAGGAGAACGTGCCCGAGCTCGTGCACATCCTGGCCGGGGTCGCGGTCTGCTTCGCGACCATCAACGTGGTGGGCGGGTTCGTGGTCACCCACCGCATGCTCGGCATGTTCCGGAAGAAGGGTTGAGGTAGGCCGCGATGAACGCTCAGACCTGGCGCGACCTGGCCTACCTCTTCGCCTCCGTCCTCTTCATCTTCGACCTCAAGATGCTGGCGCACCCGCGCAAGGCGGTGCGCGGCAACTACGTCGGCGCCATCGGCATGGCGATCGCGATCCTCGCCACCGTGCTCGGCCAGCCGATGACCTGGACCTACATCACGATCGGAGCCGTGGCCGGCACGGTCATCGGCTGGATCCTCGCGGTCAAGGTCAAGATGACCGCGATGCCGGAGATGGTCGGCATCCTCAACGGCTTCGGCGGCGGCGCCTCCGTGCTGGTCGGCGGCTCGGCGCTGATCTCGATCTACCAGGCGCTCGCCGCGGCGACGCCGATGGGCATGCAGGAGAAGATCGCCACCTCGGCCTCCGCCATCATCGGCTCGGTCACCTTCTTCGGCAGCTACGTCGCCTTCGGCAAGCTGGCCGAGTTCCTGGCCGTCAAGTGGAAGCTCAAGCCCTGGCAGAGCGCGATCAAGTACGGCTTCGCGGCGGTCACCGCGCTCGGCGGCCTCGCCTACGCGATCCCGGTCGCCGTCCTGGACGACGCGGCCACCGGCCGCACCCGCCTCGTCGCCGTGCTCGCCTTCGTCTCGTTCGCGATCACCGGCGGCCTGCTGATCCTCAAGAAGGACCGCTTCCCGGGCATGAACGCGCTCAAATGGGCGGCCGGCGCCGTCTCGCTCGCGCTCGGCGCCTGGCTGGTGGTCGAGCCGGAGTTCATCCCGCTCTACTGGCTGCTCACCGGCGTCGCCGCGATCCTCGGCGTGCTGCTCACCATCTCGATCGGCGGCGCCGACATGCCGGTCGCCATCGCCCTGCTCAATTCGTATTCGGGCCTGGCCGGATGCGCGACCGGCTTCGTGATCAACAACTCGGTGCTGATCGTGGCCGGCTCGCTGGTCGGCGCGTCGGGCATCATCCTGACGCAGATCATGTGCAAGGCGATGAACCGCTCGATGACCAACGTGCTGTTCTCGACGCTCGGGCCGACGTCCGAGACGCCCTCCGCGGACGAGGTCTACAAGACGGTCAAGGCGACCTCGGCCGAGGAGATCGCGATGATGCTCGACGGAGCCCAGCGCGTCGTGATCGTGCCCGGCTACGGCATGGCGGTCTCGCAGGCGCAGCACACCGTGCGCCAGCTCGCCCAGCTGCTCGAGGACAAGGGCGCCAACGTCGAGTACGCGGTGCATCCGGTGGCCGGGCGCATGCCCGGGCACATGAACGTGCTGCTCGCCGAGGCCAACGTCCCCTACGAGAAGCTGCGCGAGATGGACGACATCAACGGCGAGATGGACCAGGTCGACGTGGCGATCGTGATCGGCGCCAACGACGTCGTCAATCCGGTGGCCGAGACCGACCCGAAGAGCGCGATCGCCGGCATGCCGATCATCCAGGCCCACAAGGCGCACAGCGTGATCGTGATCAAGCGCAGCCTCTCGCCGGGCTTCGCCGGCATCCCGAATCCGCTCTTCGCCGCCGACAACGCCCTCATGTTCTTCTCGGACGGCAAGAAGGCGATCCAGGACATCATCAACGCCGTCAAGGACGGGAGGGCGGGTGTCAGACCGCTGCGGAATCCTCGCTTCCCCGGAGGTCCAGGCCGGTGCCCCTGACCCGTCCGGCGACCGCTCTTGGCCGAACCCGGTCAGGCGATCCCTTTTCACAAGGCGCCGCCGTGCGGAATCCGTCCTACGCAGAGTCCATGAGCCGGCTGCGCCGAGTCGTCGTTCCGGGAGCTCCGCACCACGTCACGCAACGCGGCGTGCGGCGGATGACCGTCTTCTATGCGGCCGCCGACTACCAGCTCTATCGATCCCTCCTAGGAGAGAGCTCACGGCGCCATGGCGTGGAGATCTGGTCCTACTGCCTGATGCCCAACCACGTCCACCTCATTGCCGTGCCCGATTCGCCCCACTCGCTCGCCCGCGCGCTTCAGCAGGCTCACGCTCGCTACGCGGAGATTCTCAACCGGCGAGCCGGCTGGAGCGGACATCTCTGGCAGCAGAGGTTCTCTTCGGCCCCGATGGACGGGCGACACCTCGTGTTCGCAGCGCGCTACGTCCTGCGCAATCCCGTGCGCGGGCTGCTCGTCGCCCGTGCCTTGGACTGGCCTTGGTCGAGCGCGGCAGCGCACGCTGGTCTCGTCGATGATCCAGTCGTGCTCGATCCGAAGCGCCTCCTGTCGAGGGTGCCCGATCTTCTCGCCCGCCTCGAAGAGGCCGACGATGAGGACAGCCTCGGCGAGATTCGTGCTCGCACTCTCACCGGCCGACCCCTCGGGGACGACGGCTTCATCCTCGACCTGGAGGATCGGCTCGGCCGGGCGCTCGCGCCTCGACGCGGAGGCCGCCCTCCACGCTCGGGGCCACCTCTCGATTCCGCCTGAGTGCCGGAACGGACGCAGTTGCTACTCCAATCTGCGCCGGTGCGACCCGCGGACTCGATCGGAGACTGGTCCTCGAGCCAGTCCGCGGAGACCGCTCGATCGCCCGCTCCTCAGCCATGAATACCAGGGCTCTGACACCGGTTTCCC
>JAFNAE010000094.1 GCA_017860005.1 Acidobacteriota bacterium
CGCGCCGGGCCGCTTCCCGGCGCCCGCTTCGTGCGCTTCGAGGCGGCTTCCGAGCGGCGCCACGACACCTCGCTCCCGCTCGACGTGGCGCTCGCCGACCTCTGGCTCGTGCACGAGATCGACGGCCGGGCGCTGGCAGTCGAGCACGGCTTCCCGCTGCGCACGGTCACCCCCGCGCGCTACTTCTACAAATCGCTCAAGTGGCTGCGCCGGATCGAGCTGCTGGCCGGGGACCGCCCCGGCTTCTGGGAGCGCGAGTCGGCGTACCACAACGTCGGCGACCCCTGGCCGGGCGACCAGCGCTTCAGCTCCGGCTCGGTGGACCCGGACGAGCTCGCGCGCTTCCGGGTCGCGACCGACTTCGGCCCCTGGCGCGCCCCGCGCAAGGTGCTGCTCGGCGTCGACCTCCGGCACTGGCGCCCTGCGACGACCGGGCTCGCCGGATTGCGCATCAAGAACAGCGACCTGCGCGGCGCCGACCTCGCCGGCTGCGACCTCGCCGGAGCCAACCTGTCGCTCTCCGACCTGCGCGGGGCGCGCCTGGCCGGCGCCCGGCTCGCGGGCGCCGACCTCGAGGGGGCGAACCTCGCCGGAGCCGACCTGACCGGCGCCGACCTCGTTGGCGCCGCGCTCTCGGCGACCCGCTTCTTCGAGACCGGCGGCACCGGCCCGGAGGCCCGCGTCGAGGGCCTGCGCCTGGCGGGCGCGCACGGCCTGCTCGAAGACCAGGAGGCCTGGCTGGCGGCGCGCGGCGTGCGCGCCTGAGCCGCCCCCGCGGGTGGCCGTGAGCGGGCGTTGACAGCGGCGCCGCCTCCGTCGAGACTCGCAAGTGGAAGCTCGAGCCGAAAGGAGGCCGCGATGCTCCGCATCCGCAGGATCCTCTTCCCGACCGATTTCTCGGACGCCGGCCGGCCCGCGCTCGATCACGCGCTGCTCTGGGCCGACCTCCACGACGCCGAGCTGCTGCTGCTCCACGTGCTGGCCCGCGGCTCTGCCGACCCGTTCAACCCGGCTCACCACTTTCCCGAGACCAGCGAGCTGCTCGCGCGCATGCACGAGCTCGCGGGCACCGAGATGGCGGCGCTGCTCGCGCCCCACCGCGAGCGGCCCCTCGCCATCCGCGAGAAGATCGTGAGCGCGCCCGAGGTCGACCGCGGCATCCTCGACTACGTGGAGGCGGAAGACGTCGACCTGGTGGTCATGGGCACCCACGGCCGCAGGGGTCCGGCCCACCTGCTCATGGGCAGCGTCGCCTCCGAGGTGCTGCGCCGCGCGACCGTGCCGGTGCTGGTCGTCTCCGGCCGGCGCGCGCAGGAGGCCGGCCATCTGCGCCGGATCCTCGCCCCGATCGACTTCTCGGCTCCGTCACGATTCGCCGCCGCGCACGCGCGCGATCTCGCGGCCAGCGCCGGCGCCGTGCTGGAGCTCTTCCACGTCCTGCCCGACCTCGAGGTGCCGTTGCCGATGAACCCGGCGGGCTTCGGCGCCGCGGTCACCGTGGTCAGCGACCTCGAGCCGGCGGCCGAGAGCGCGCTCGCGGAGCTCGCCGGCGCGAGCGGCCCCGAGGTGGCGGTCGAGACCGCCGTCTGGCACGGCCCGCCCGCGGCGACCATCCTCAACCGCGCGGCCGAGACGCGCGCCGACCTGATCGTGCTCGCGACCGAGGGCCACACCGGGCTCGACCGGCTGCTGCTGGGCAGCGTGGCCGAGCGCGTGGCGCGTCTCGCGACCTGTCCCGTGCTGGTCGTTCCCGCGCACGGACGCTCGCTGCTGCCCGACGCCTGACCCCGCCCCGCGACGAAGTCGCGCGAGCGGCTCCGGCCTCAGGCCGCGCGGGGTATGGCGAAGAAGTAGACCGCCAGGTAGTGCAGCACGCTTCCGGCGAGCACGAACAGGTGCCAGACGAAGTGGTGGAAGCGTCGCGGCCAGGCGTAGAAGACGATGCCCAGGGTGTAGCAGAGGCCGCCGGCGAAGAGCAGGATCAGCCCCCCCGGCGCGACCGCGCGCACCAGCGGACCGAGCGCGACGACCACGCACCACCCCATCGCGACGTAGACGACGGTCGACAGGATCGGCGCCCGACCCACGTCGAAGCTCTTGAAGACGATCCCCGCCACCGCCCCGCTCCACACCACGGCGAGCAGCGTCCAACCCCAGGGACCGCGCAGCGGGCCGAGGGCGAAGGGGGTGTAGGTGCCGGCAATCGCCAGGTAGATCGACGAGTGGTCGAGCACGCGCAGGACCCGTTTCGCGCGCTCGTTCGTGATCGCGTGGTAGAGCGTCGAGGCGGAGTAGAGCAGCACCAGGCTGGTGCCGAAGATCGCCGCCGCGGTGACGTGCCAGGCGCTGCCGTGCAGCGCGGCGAGCGCGACCAGGAGAGGGAGGCCGACGATCGCCAGCACGACGCCCACGCCGTGCGACACGGCGTGCGCGATCTCCTCGCCGAGCGACCAGGCGGGACGGGGGCGGGGGGCGACGGCTGCCCTCGCGGCCATGGCGACAGGATACCTCGTCGTCCCCGCCGCGACCTCCGGCGCACGGCGCGTGCCGGAAGCGCTAGACGGACCGGGGCGGCTCCCCGTCCGGCTCGCCCGCGGACTGCGCGCGCCTCTCCGCCTCCGCCAGCCAGCCGCGACGCAGCCGCTCGGGCGGGACGCCCGACAGGTAGGGCTTCAGGTCGAGCACCGGCGAGCCGTCGAGCATGTCCACGCCGCGCACGCGCAGCCGCGGACCTTCACGCCCGAGCAGCTCGACGACCGTGAGCCCGACCGGGTTCGGCCGGCGCGGCGAGCGCGTGGCGAACACTCCGTGGGGCAGCCCGTCGGTGGGATTGGTCCCGTTCAGCTCGTAACCCTCGGCGCGGTCGAAGACCCAGAGCACGAAGAGATGCGAGAAGCCCTCGATGTCGCGCAGCCCGTCGGCCAGCTCGGCGTGGAGCTCGATCGTCCCCTCCGCCTCGTGCCGGGCACCGAGCCCGCGCGGCACGTCCTCCCGCGTGCGGTAGGGCGAGCGGACGACGCCGATCGGTCGCAGGACGATCTCTTCCAGGGTGTCCTCCCGGCCGGGGCGGGCGTCTCGGTGCGCTCCCGCCCCGGCCGGGATTCTCTCCCAAGGGCGAGGGGAGCCCGGGCGTCGCCTCCTCCCCGGGCGGGAGAGCTCCCCGCGCGCGAGTCGGGCGCCGATCCGACGTCTCCTGCTACATTGGTAACGGATGCACAGCCTCCGCCCTCGCGGGGCTGCGTCCGCGGAGGAGTTCCCCAAGATGAAGCTCTCCATCGTCCCCAGTGCCCATCCGCGTTCGGTCCCGTCGACGGCCGCCGCGCTCGTCCTGCTGCTCCTGACCGCCGCCTGCGGCGGACCCGCCCGCCAACAGGCGGCGCCGGAGCCGGCGCCGGAAGCAGTGACCGCGCCGGCGGACGACGGCATTCCCTGGTTCGAGGGCTCGGTCGAGGCGGCCTTCGAGCTCGCGAAACGCGAGCGGCGGCCGGTCTTCCTCTACTGGGGCGCCGTCTGGTGCCCGCCCTGCCACGCGCTGCGCGCTCGGATCTTTCCCCGTCCCGAGATCCGCGCCCGGCTCGCCGCCGCGGTGCCGGTCTACCTCGACGGCGACACGGAGCGCGCTCAGATCTGGGGCGAGAAGCTCGGCACGCAGGGTTACCCCACTGTGATCGTGTTCGACGCCGACGGCCGCGAGATCACGCGCCTGCCCAGCCTGCTGCCGGTCGGGGAGTACGCGGATCTGCTGGCCAGCGCCCTCGACGCGGCGCGCCCGATCTCCGACGTGCTCGCCGCCGCCGAGGCGGAAGGCGTGGCCACGTTGCCCGACGCAGAAGTCCAGCTCCTGGCTTTCTACTCCTGGGATCAGGACAGCGCTCTCGGCCTGGACGCGGCGCGTCGGCGCGAGCTGTTCGCGCGCTTCAGGAGCGAGCTCGGCCCGGACCGGAAGCTCGAGCGAGCCCGCTTCCTGGCCCTCGAGCTCGCCGCGCTGGCCGAGCTCGAGCCGGCACCGGCGCTCTCGTCCGCAGAGCGCACCGGGCTCGCCTCCAGCCTGACCGCGCTGCTCTCCGACCCCGCCACGCGCAGCACGAACCTCGATCTTCTCGTCTACCGCGCGGGCGCGGTGGTGACCCGCCTGGCGCCCGAACCGGGCCCCGAGCGCGACGCCCTCGTGGCCGCGTGGAGCGCGGCCGCGCGCGAGGTCGAAGCCGACGAGGCGCTCTCCGTCGACGACCGCCTGAGCGCGCTCGCGCCCCAGCTCGAGCTCGCCACCCTGCCGCCGGCAGCGGGACCGACGCCGGCGGTGCCCGAGGCGCTGCGCGAACGCGTGCGCGAGCGCGTGCGCTGGGCCGACGCCGCGATCGCAGACGAGGACGAGCTGCAGGCGGTGATGGACACGATGGCCGGGCTGCTCGAGGAGGCGGGCCTGCTCGACGAGGCGAAGTCGCTCCTGTCGGAGCGGCTCGCGGAGACCGCCGCGCCCTACTACTACGTCGGCTACCTGGCGAGCCTCGAGGCCAAGTCCGGCCGCGCGCCGGAAGCGGTGGCGCTCTACCGCGACGCCTGGCAGCGCGCGCGCGGCGCCACCTCCGGCGCGGGCATGACGCCCTTCCGCTGGGGCTCGGGTTACCTGCGCCAGGCGATGAAGCTGACACCCGACGCCGAGGCCGCGATCGCCGCCGATTCGCGCGCCGTGCTCGCCGAGCTCCTCGGCAGCCCCGACGCCTTCGCGGGCGGCAATTGGGGACGCCTCACCGGCCTCGCCACCGCTTTCGAACAGTGGCGCGCCGGGGACGAGAGCGAGCGTGGCGCGATCGTCGACGCCGCGCGCGCCCAGGTCGCCGCGGCCTGCGCCGGGCTCGCCGACGCCGGCCCCGACTCCCCGGGCGGCCGCTGCCGCGGCTTCCTCGCACCGCGCCGCGCGGGCTGATCCGCCGCCGGCGAGCCGCTGGCGCCGCCCACCCCGGCGGGCGGCCACGCGCCACGCCCCTGCGGGGCGACCGCCGGCGGCACCTGGAGCACGATGCCCTCGAGGTCGCCGACTTCGCCTGCGTCCTCTACGAGGAGGTCTCCATGCGCCGACTCCTGTCCTCCCTCCTGGTGCTCGCCGTGGTGGCCGCGGTCGCACTGGTCGCCGCCGAGCCCGCCGGGGCCATCCCGGCCTTCGCCCGCCGCTACGGTCTCTCCTGCAGCGTCTGCCATGCTCCCTTCCCGCGCCTGAACGCTTACGGCGCAGCCTTCGCCGCGCGCGGCTTCCGCATGCCCGACCCGGAAGCGGAGCCTCCCGAGGCGACGCGCGAGACGGGCGACGAGAAGCTGCTGCTGCCCGCGACCCTCCCCCTCGCGGTCCGCGTCGAGGCGCACGGCGCCTACCGCGAGCAGGCCGACGCCGAGGCGGACTTCGAATCGCCGTGGCTGTTCAAGCTGCTCTCCGGCGGACCGATCGCGCCGAAGATCTCCTACTACGCCTACTTCATCGTCGAGCAGGGCGAGGTGACCGGCCTCGAGGACGCCTACCTCCACTTCCAGCGCGTCTTCGGCTCCGGGGTGGACGTCCTGTTCGGCCAGTTCCAGGTCTCCGACCCGCTGTTCAAGCGCGAGCTGCGCCTCGAGCGCAGCGACTACGAGATCTACCGCGTGCGGGTCGGCGCGGCGCGCGCCAACCTGACCTACGACCGCGGACTGATGCTCTTCGCCACCGTGCCGGGCGAGATCGAGACCGTGCTCGAGATCGTCAACGGCAACGGCATCCCGGAGGGAACCTTCGACAACGACTCGAACAAGAACCTAGCGCTCCGGCTGGCGCGCGAGTTCGGGCCGGTGCGCATCGGACTGTTCGGCTACCTGGGCGAGGAAGAGGACGAGACCGGATTGCTCGCCGACGAGATCGTCTACTTCGGACCCGACCTCACGATCTCCCCGGGCGGCAAGTGGGAGCTCAACCTCCAGTATCTCGAGCGCAGCGACGACGACCCGTTCTTCCTCGGCCCGGGCGCGCCCGAGGTCGAGACGCGCGGCGGCTTCGCGGAGCTCCACGTCTTTCCGCAGGGCAAGCAGGGCGACTGGACGATCTCGGCGCTCTACAACCGCGTGGATTCCGACGATCCCGCCGCAGTCCGCGACGACGCCTCGCTCACGCTCGGCTACCTCGCCGCCCGCAACGTGAGGGTGCTCGCGGAGGTGGGCCAGGACCTGGAACTCGACGAGACGCGCGCCAGCCTGGGGGTGGTGGCCGCGTTCTGAAGCGGCGCGGACGCCGTTCGCTCCGCCGATCGGCCGTCCGTCGACGAGGCCGCGCAGCGCCCCGGGCACCGCCCCGGACACCCGGGCCGACCCCGGTGTGGGAGACTCATCCGACCGAGGGAGGACGCCGGGATGACCGCACGAGAGGACGCGCGCTACGGTGAGTTCGTGGCCCGGTATCCCGCCTATCCCGGCACGGCCGCGCTCGACGAGCTGCGCGCCCGGGAGCTGGTGCGCCTCGACCGGGACGGGCAGGTCTATCTCGACTCGACCGGCGGCAGCCTTTACGCCGAATCGCAGGTGCGCGGGCACGCCGAGCTGCTGCTCGGGCGGGTGCTCGGCAACCCCCACTCCCAGAACCCCGCCTCCGCGGCCTCCACCGCCCTGGTCGAGGGCTGCCGCCGCCGCGTGCTGCGCTTCTTCGGCGCCGCACCCGAGGAGTACGTTGCGGTCTTCACCGCCAACGCCAGCCAGGCGCTCAAACTGGTGGGCGAGAGCTACCCGTTCGCCGCCGGCGACCGGTTCCTGCTCACCTTCGACAACCACAACTCGGTCAACGGCATCCGGGAGTTCGACCGGGCGCGGGGTGCGGAGACCACCTACATCCCGGTCCTGCCCCCCGATCTGCGCGTCGACGAAGCCACGCTCGAGCGCGAGCTCGCGCGCACCCGGCCGGGCCACCACCACCTGTTCGCCTACCCCGCCCAATCCAACTTCTCCGGTGTGCAGCACCCGCTGGAGTGGATCGAGCGTGCCCACGCCCACGGCTGGGACGTGCTGCTCGACGCGGCCGCCTTCGTGCCCAGCAATCGCCTCGACCTGGCTCGCCACAAGCCCGACTTCCTGGCCCTCTCCTTCTACAAGATCTTCGGCTACCCGACCGGGGTCGGCGCGCTGATCGCCCGCCGCTCCGCGCTCGCTCGCCTGCACCGCCCCTGGTTCGCCGGCGGCACCATCTCAGTGGCCTCGGTGCAGGCTGACCGGCACGCGCTGGCCGACGGCGAGGCGGCCTTCGAGGACGGCACGCTCGACTACGCCAGCATCCCGGCGGTCGCGCTCGGCCTCGACCTGGTCGAGTCGATCGGCATCGAACGCGTCCACGACCGGGTGATCGCGCTCGCCGGCTGGCTGATCGACGAGCTGGTCACGCTGCGTCATTCGAGCGGCCTGCCCGTGGTCAAGCTCTACGGGCCAGTTTCGAGCGCGGCGCGCGGCGGCACCGTGACCATGAACTTCTTCGACCCCGAAGGGCGCTTCGTCGACCATGCCCTGATCGAGACGCGCGCCGCGCGGCGGCGGATCTCGCTGCGCACCGGCTGCTTCTGCAACCCCGGCGCGGGCGAGATGGCGCTGGGCATCGAGAAGAGCGAGATCGTGACCTGCTTCCGGCGCAGCGACGGCCACCTGACCTACGAGGACTTCCGGCGCTGCATCGACGGCAAGTCGACCGGCGCGGTGCGCGTCTCGGTGGGCTGGGTCTCGAACTTCGCGGACGTCGAAGCCTTCCTCGACTTCGCCCGCGACCTGATCGACCGGCCCGCGCGCGAGCTGCTCGCCGAGGAGCCCGGCCCCGCGATCGAGCCCGCCCGCTCCACCGCCTGAGCGGACGGCTCCCGGCCGGGATCCGCCCCGGCGATCTCGCTCCGGTCACGTTCCCGGGCGGAGCCCGGCCGACGCATCCTCGGCGCGCAGGCGCCCGAGGGCGACCGCGACCTGGTTGGCGAGGGTCTCCAGCAACAACACGGGCTCCTCGGGCAGCGACTGCGGGCCTCCGTCCCAGGTCACTCCCAGGACGCCGAAGACGTCACCCAGCGGGCCGGCGATCGGCACGAAGAGGCCGCGCGCGCCTCGGCCCTCCTTCGTATGGGCGCCGGCCGGACGGCCGTTCTCGAACACCCACTCGGCGGCCGCGAGCTCGCGCTCCTCGCGCGCGAGACGCGAGGCGTCCCCGCTCCTCGCTTCCAGATCTCCTCCCTCTGCGGGCAGCAACACGACGACCTCGCCGCCGAACAGGGCCCGCGCATGGCGTGCCGCGGCGTTGACGATCACGCTCTCGAACTCGGCGGCAGCGAGCTCGCGGCTGAGCTCCCAGAGAGTCGAGGCCCGCGCCGCCCGGGCCTGTGCTCCTTCGGCCTGGTCGCGCAGCCGCGCGGCGAGCGTCGAGATCGTGAGGCCGACGGCCAGCAGCCCGCCGATGGTCAGGAGGTGCTGCGCGTCGTCGACCGCGAAGGTCAGGTGCGGCGGCACGAAGAAGAAGTCGAAGGTCGCCGCGGCGAGCAGCGCGGCCAGCACCGAGGGGCCACGCTCCAGGTTCAGGGCCGACACGACCACCGCGAGCAGGAAGATCATGGCCAGATTGACCGGCGCGACGTGCGCCGCGACGGCCGCCGAGGCAGCGGCCGCGACGGCCACGCTCGCGATGGCCAGAAGATAGCCGCGCAGGCCCCTTCGGTTCTCGTTCATCGTGGAGCTCCTTGCCGGCTCGCCTGCCGCGGGCCGCGAACCCGGTCGCAGGGGAGCCGGAGCGACGTATCCATGATCGCGCGCCGAACGGACGCAAGTCCAGCGACGCGTTCGCCGTCACGGCTACCCTTTGACCACGGCGAGCGGGCGCAGGCGTGCCACCTTGCGGCCGATGCCCGCGCCAGCCACCACGTCGACCACTCCGGCCACGTCCTTGTAGGCCTCGGGCATCTCCTCGTCGACCGTGGCGCGGCTGGCGGCGCGCACCAGGACGCCGGCCGCCGCGAGCTCGCCGGTCACGTCGCGCGTCCGCGCCGAGCGCTTCGCGGCGTGCCGCGAGAGCCGGCGGCCGGCGCCGTGGCAGCAGGAGGAGAAGGTCTCGGCCGCGGCGCGCGCGGTGCCCAGCAGCACGAACGAGTAGCGTCCCATGTCTCCGGGCACCAGCACCGGCTGGCCGAGGTCGCGGAAGCGCGGCGCCAGCTCGGCGTGCCCGGGCGGGAAGGCGCGCGTCGCGCCCTTGCGATGGACGCAGACCCGCCGCCGGCGGCCCGCCACCTCGTGCTCCTCGAGCTTGGCGATGTTGTGGGCAACGTCGTAGACGACGCGGATGCCGTCCGCGACTCCGGCGCCGAAGATGCGCTCGAAGGCGAGCCGGACGTGGTGGGTGATCAGCTGCCGGTTGGCGAAGGCGAAGTTCGCGGCGGCGTTCATCGCGCCCCAGTAGGCGTCCGCCTCGGGGCTGCCGAGCGGCGCGCAGCACAGCTGCGGGTCGGGCAGCCGGATGCGGTGGGCGCGCGCGCTGGCGAGCATGACATCCAGGTGATCGTCGCAGGTCTGGTGGCCGAGACCGCGCGATCCGGTGTGGACCAGCACCGTGACGCCGCCCTCCTCGAGGCCGAGCGCGGCCGCCGCCTCCGCGTCGTAGGCCTGGTCGAGCCACTGCACCTCGACGAAGTGGTTGCCGGAGCCGAGCGTGCCGAGCTGGTCCCGGCCGCGCTCGCGCGCCCGCTTCGACACGCGTCCCGGGTCGGCGTCGCGCAGGCGCCCGCCGGCCTCGATCGCGTCGAGGTCCTCGGTCCGCCCGAAACCCATCTCGACCGCCCGCCGCGCGCCGCCGGCGAGCACGCGGTCGAGCTGGCCGTCGTTGAGGCGCAGGTCCGAGCGCGCCGAGCCGACTCCCGACGGCACCGCGCGGAAGAGCGCGTCGGCGAGCTCGCGCAGCCGCGGCCGCACGTCCGCCACCCCGAGCGGCAGCGCGAGCAGCCGCACGCCGCAGTTGATGTCGTAGCCGACCCCGCCCGGGGAGACGACGCCGGAGTCGAGGTCGAACGCCGCCACGCCGCCGATCGGGAAGCCGTAGCCCCAGTGGATGTCGGGCATCGCGATCGAGGGACCGACGATCCCGGGCAGGCAGGCGACGTTGGCGACCTGGGTCAGCGACTCGTCCCGCTCGAGCTCGGCGACCTGCTCCCGGGAGGCGAAGATCAGCCCCTCGGTGCGCATCCCGCCGCTCTTCGGCAGGCGCCAGCGCCAGGCGTCGATGCGCTCGAGCACGGGCCGCACCGTCACAGGTCGAACACCAGCTCGGCGCGCACGCCGTCCGGGCCGCGCTCGAGGCGGAAGCGGTGCCGGGTGAGCGCCTTGATCTGGCGCTCGAACACGTGGCGCAGCGGATCGAAGCGCTCGCCGGCGACGACCGCGTCGTCGCCCTCGAGCCGGGCCGCGGCGGGCACGAAGCCCTCCGCGTCGAACAGGTAGACCAGCTCGCGCACGAAGCGGAAGAAGCGCTCGGCCTCGTCCTCGCCGGCGCGCGCGAACCGCCGCTCCTCGCGCGCGGCGACCGGCGAGCTGCCGACCAGCGTCTCGCGCACGAGCGCCACGGCCTCGGCGTGGAGCCCGGCCAGGTCGGGCGCCGCGAGCTCGGCGCGCAGGTCGGCGGTATGGGCGAGCAGTCGGCGCACGG
>JAFNAE010000227.1 GCA_017860005.1 Acidobacteriota bacterium
TTCGCCCTCCACGCGGGCGCGCTGCTCCTCGCCCTGGCCTCGGGTTGGAGCGCGAGCTGCGCCGCGAACCCGGCCACGGGCAAGTCCCAGCTCAACCTCTACAGCGAGGCCCAGGAGATCGAGCTCGGCCGCCAGGCGGCGGCCGAGGTCGAGCAGCAGATGGCGTTCGTCGACGACCCGGCTCTCACCGGCTACGTCGCCGAGCTCGGCCACAAGCTCGCCGCAGCCTCCGAGCGGCCGGGGCTGCCCTGGTCGTTCCGGGTGGTGGACGATCCGGTGGTCAATGCCTTCGCGCTGCCCGGGGGCTTCATCTACGTGACCCGGGGCCTGCTCGGCCACGTCTCGACCGAGGCCGAGCTCGCCTCGGTGATCGGCCACGAGATCGCGCACGTGACCGCCCAGCACGGCGTCAACCAGATGTCGAAGCAGCAGGTCGCGGCCGGCGGGCTCCTGCTCGGCATGATCCTCTCGCCGGAGGTGGCGCAGGCCGCGGGCGCCGCCGAGGCCGGCCTCGGTCTGCTCTTCCTCAAGTACGGCCGCGACGACGAGCGCCAGGCGGACGACCTCGGCCTGCGCTACCTGGCCAAGACCGGCTACGAGGCGCGCGAGATGTCCGCCATGTTCCGCGTGCTCCAGGAGGTGGGCGAGATCTCGGGCGGCGGGCGCGTCCCCAACTGGCTCGCCACCCACCCCGACCCCGGCGCGCGCCGCGAGCGCTCCGAGCAGCTGATCGCCGAGCGCAAGTACCCGCCCGGGCAGGTCGGCGCCGAGGCGCTCCTGCGCCGCATCGACGGGCTCACCTTCGGGCCCGACCCGCGCGAGGGGTTCTTCGAGGGCGACACCTTCTTCCATCCGGGGCTCGCGTTCCAGTTCCAGATCCCGGCCGGATGGCGCGCGGTCAACGAGAAGGCGCGCGTGGTCGCTCTCCACCCGGACGGCGTCGCCGAGATCGAGCTCGCCCTCGCGACGGGCGCCAAGGCCGACGAGGCGGCGCGGGCCTTCCTGGGTCGCGAGGGCATCACCACCATCACTTCGCGCAAGGGGAAGATCCACGGACTGGGTGCCGTGCTCGCCGACTTCTCGGTCGCGACCCAGCGCGCGATCTCCGGCCGCGCGGCGTTCGTCGAGAAGGACGGCAAGGTCTTCCAGCTCGTCGGGCTGGTCTTCTCCGACCGGGCGGTGGTGGCGCGCGACGCCTTCGAGCGCACGCTGGGCAGCTTCGCCCCGCTCAAGGACCGCGCCCGCCTGGGCGCCCAGCCGCAGCGCCTGCGGCTCGTCCAGCTCACCGCCCCGACCAGCTTCGAGCAGTTCCGGCGCCAGTACCCGGCCGAGCTCGAGCCGCGCCTCTACGAGCTCATCAACCGGGTCGACGACCCGGCGATCGTCCTGCCCGCCGGCACCCTGCTCAAGCGCGTCGAGGGCAGGAAGGCCGGCTCCCAGGTCGCCGGCCCACCGCTCGGGTGAACGCCCCCGGCCCGCTCGAAGTCCGCGCCGCGCGCACCGCGGACCTGGCCGCGATCGCCGACTTCAACGCCGCGATGGCGCTGGAGACCGAGGCGCGGGCGCTCGACCGCGCCGTGCTCGGGCGCGGCGTCGAGCGCGCCTTCGGCGACCCGGCGCGCGGGCGCTACTTCGTGGCCGAGTCGGAGGGGCGGGTGGTGGGCTGCCTGATGCTGACCACGGAGTGGAGCGACTGGCGGGACGGCTGGTTCTGGTGGATCCAGAGCGTCTACGTGGCGCCCGCGGCGCGCGGACGCGGCGTCTACGCCGCCCTCCACGGCCACGTGCGCGAAGCGGCGCACGCCGCGGGCGACGTGGTGGGCCTGCGCCTCTACGCCGAGCGCCACAACCTGCGCGCGCAGCGCACCTATCGCCGCCTCGGCATGGTCGAGACGGACTATCTCCTGTTCGAGGAGCTCCTGGAGCGGCCTGCGCTGTGAAGCCGGTCGCAGCGGCGCCCGCGGCCGCGCCGCATGCTGCCGCGGTCTTGAGCGGCACCCCTCGCGTTCGTCCGGGCCCGGTGGTGGCCGCGGTTTCGGCGTTGCTGGCCGTCGCCGCCGCGGCGCGCGGGGCGACGTACTACGTCTCGTCGGCCTCGGGCAACGACGCCGACGACGGGCTCAGCCCCTCTACCGCCTTCGCCACGGTCGCGCGCGTCAATGCGCTGCCGCTCCAGCCCGGCGACGTGGTCCGCTTCTTCTGCGGCGAGACCTGGCGCGTGGACCCGCTGGTCGTCACCCGCTCCGGCACCGCCGGCACCCCCGCAATCCAGATCTACTACTCCAGCCATCCGGCCGGGTGCACGGACAAGCCGCTGCTCTCGGGCGCGCGGCCGATCCGCAGCTGGGTCGCGCACGCGGCCAACGTCTGGCGCGCCGACCTCGGCGCGGGAGCCAACCAGGGCCTCTTCCCGCAGGGCGTCAACCAGCTGTTCCGCGGCGCCACCCGCCTGCCGTACGGCCGCTGGCCGAACCGGGAAGGGCACCCGGACGGCGGCTGGGAGTCGATCGACGCCCAGCCCGCCGGCGACCGGATCACCGACGCGGCGCTGCCGGACCGCGACTGGACGGGCGCCGGCATCCACGTCAAGGGAATCCGGTGGTACGTGATGAACCGCAACGTCACGGCCGATTCCGCCGACACGCTGACCGTCAACGATCCGCTCTCCTGCTGGGGGGGCTGCACCGGCTGGGGCTACTACCTCGACCGCCACGTCGCGACCCTCGATCGGGAAGGGGAGTGGACCTGGGAGGCGTCCACCAACCGGGTCTATCTCTACTCGACGCAGGGCGCTCCGGCAGACGCCGAGATCGAGGGCTCGGTGATCTTCTCGGGCGACGGCAGCTACCTGGGCGCGGTCACCCTCGGCCGCCACCTCCAGGAGGAGGTGAGCTGGGTGGTGATCGAGAACCTCCGCCTCGAGCGCTGGTTCGACAACGGGGTCACCACGCCGGTCAACCTCGAGGCCGACGAGAACAGCTGGGTCACGCTCCAGGACCTCGTGATCCGGGACGTGGACGACGCCGGCATCCGCCTCACCACCTGGGTCTGGGACGCCGCCGCGCACGGCAACGGCCCGAACGGCTGGCGCGGGGGCAACCACATGGTGGTGCGCCGCAACCTGATCGAGCGTGCCAACTCGTTCGGCATCGACAGCTTCGCCCGGCTCTCGACGTTCGAGGACAACGTCATCCGCGACGTCGCGCGCATCGAATACCTGGGCCGCGAGGGGATGGGTTGCGGCTTCACCGGCACCAACTGCACGGAGCACGGCGCCGGAGTGCGTCTGAACCGCGGCGGCGAGTCGCCCAACCACTCGGGCTACGGCAACACGCTGCGCCACAACCGGCTCGAGCGCATCGGCATGAACGGCGTCGACATCTTCGGGCGCCAGAACCTGCTCGAGGAGAACGTCATCGTCAACGCCTGCCGCACCAAGGGCGACTGCGGCGGCGTGCGCACGTTCGGCAACGACTCGCTGGCCGCGAGCTGGGTCTCGGACGTGGTCCTGCGCCGCAACGTGATCACCGACACCTACGGCAACACGGACGGCTGCCGGAACGACTTCGACACGCTGTTCGGCTTCGGGATCTACGTCGACAACTACTCGAGGAACGTCACGGTCGAGCAGAACACGGTGGCGCGCTCGACGATCGTCGGCATCCTGTTCCAGAACTCGACCGGAAGCGCCACCGACAACGTGGTCTACGACAACGCGGAGCCCGCGTCCTGGGGCACCAACCTGAACCTGGTCGGCGGCCCGACCGACGTGGCGCTCGACGGCAACGTGCTGTTCTCGCTCGCCCCCCAGCAGCGGACGCTGGCGGTCGAGAACGCCGGGCAGCTCGCGGGCTCGGACTTCAACGTCTTCTTCAGCCCGCACCAGGCCGCCTCGATCGCCCACGGCGGCACCGCGCGCACGCTCGCCTCGTGGCAGGCGGCGACCGGCCTCGACGGCAGCTCGACCTCGCAGTGGTACATGGACCCCTTCCCGTCGCTGCCGCGCTCGCAGCTGTTCGTCAACGCCACCGGGACGCAGGTCTCGATCCCGCTCACCGGCTCGATTCGCACCCTCACCAACCAGCCCTTCACCGGCCCGCTGGTGCTCGCCCCGTACA
>JAFNAE010000228.1 GCA_017860005.1 Acidobacteriota bacterium
CTGCCCGGGCGCAAGAACGTCATCCTGTTCTCGGCCGGCGGCGAGGGCGCGGGCGATCTCGAGGCCGCCCGGCTGGCGCTCAACTCGAGCAACACCGCGGTGTACGGCTTCCACCTGATCGGCTCGCGCGACTGGGCGCGCACCTTCGAGCGGCTCTGCACCGGCACCATGGGCGCCTTCTTCGAGCGCTTCGACACCAGCCGGGGCCAGCTCCAGCGCGTCGAGCGCGAGCTGCGCGGCTACTACCTGCTCAGCCTGACGCCCGACCCCGACCACCCGCTCCTGCTCTCGGAGTACCGCCACCTCAAGGTCGGCGCGCGCAAGGCGCAGCTGCGCGTGCGCGCGCTGCCCAGCCAGCGCCCGCTCGGCTGAGCCGGTGCCGGGAGGGGCGCCCGGCGCGCCGCGTCAGGGCGCGAGCGGTGGGCGCGCGGCGCGCGCCGCGCGGCGGGCCCGCAGCTGCCGCAGGCGCCGCCGGCGCTGGCGGCGGCGGATGCCGATCGGCAGGAAGACGAGGAAGGCGGCGCCCAGCATGGCCACCGTCAGCTGGCGCGCAATTGCGGCGCGGTCGCCGCTGGCGGCGTGGAGGAGGGCCGAGGTGAAGTAGGTGATGATCGCGATCGGCGGCAGCAGGCCGATCGCGGTCGCGGTCAGGAACTTCGGCAGCCGCACTCCGACCACCGCGGCGGCGGCGTTGACCAGCGAGAAGGGGATCGGCACGAAGCGCGCGGCGACCAGGGGCAGGAAGCCGCGGCGGTGGAGGATGCGCTCGGCGCGGCGCACCTTGTCGCCGCCGATGCGCTCGATGAACTCCCGGCCCAGCGCGCGCGCCAGCAGGTAGCCCGCCGCCGAGGCGAGCAGGATGCCGAGCCAGTTCCAGAGCGTCCCCCACAGCGGGCCGAAGATCGCCGCCCCGGCGATCAGGAAGGGCGTCGCGGGCACGCCCACGGCGCCGAGCACCGTGGTCAGTCCGACCAGCGCGAGCGGGGTCCACCAGGCGCCCCGCACGCGACCGAGCATCTCCTGGAGCCGCTCGGCGGTGAGGTAGCCGCCGAGCGGCGTCCAGCGCACGAGGGCGAAGCCCGCCGCGAGGAGGACGACGAGCAGGCCGAAACGGATCGCTGCGCGCTGGAGCGAGCCGCGCGGATGGTGGTGGAGGTGGACGTGCCCTGCCGGCGGGGGCGAGCTCACCGCGGGTCCGGGCTCTTCTCGGGCTCCGCCCCCGGCGCGCCATCGAGTCCGAGGAAGCGCCGGATCTCGGCGGCGAGGATGTCCTGCGCCGACGGGTCCATGAAGTTGAGCCGGAGCTCGTTGATCGCCATCACCTCGACGCGCCGCCACTCCTCCCAGCAATCGGAGCACACGCGCGCGCGGATCTCGGCGCCGAGCGGCCCCGGCATGGGCGCGCGGGCGAGGGCGGGCGCCTCGCCGCGGCCGCAGCGGGCGCAGGAGACCGTGGCGCCGCTCACGGCTGCCCTCCGGCCCGGGACGTGGCGGCCAGGTTCCGGAAGTACTCGATCGTGCGCGCCAGCCCGGTCTCGAGCGGCACGCGCGGCTCCCAGCCGAGCAGCGCGCGGGCGCGCGTGATGTCGGGCTGGCGCGTCTTCGGATCGTCCTCGGGCAGCGGGCGGCGCTCGATGGGCGACGGGGAGCCGATCAACGCGCGGATGCGCTCCGCGAACTCGAGGATCGTCATCTCGTGCGGGTTGCCGATGTTGACCGGCTGCGACTCGGCCGAGAGCAGGAGGCGGTAGATGCCTTCGATCAGGTCGTCGACGTAGCAGAAGGAGCGCGTCTGGCCGCCGTCGCCGAAAACCGTGAGTGGTTCGCCTGCGAGCGCCTGCTGGATGAAGGCGGGCACGACGCGGCCGTCGCGCGGCCGCATGCGCGGGCCGTAGGTGTTGAAGATGCGCACGATGCGCGTCTCGAGCCCGTGCACGCGGTGGTAGGCCATGGTCATCGCCTCGGCGAAGCGCTTGGCTTCGTCGTAGACGCCGCGCGGTCCGACCGGGTTCACGTTGCCCCAGTAGCTCTCGGGCTGCGGGTGCACCAGGGGGTCGCCGTAGACCTCCGACGTCGAGGCGAGCAGGTAGCGGGCGCGCTTGGCCTTGGCCAGCCCGAGCGAGTTGTGGGTGCCGAGCGAGCCGACCTTGAGGGTCTGGATCGGTAGCTCGAGGTAGTCGATCGGCGAGGCGGGCGAGGCGAAGTGGAGGACGTAGTCGACCGGCCCGGGGATCTCGATCGGCCGCGATACGTCGTGGAGCAGGAATTCGAAGTCGGCGCGCCCCTCGAGGTGGGCGATGTTCTCGCGCTTGCCGGTGATCAGGTTGTCGACGCAGGCGACGCCGATGCCCTCGGCGATCAGACGCTCACACAGGTGAGAACCGAGGAAGCCGGCGCCGCCGGTGACCACCGCGCGCTTCACGCCCCGGCCTCCGGGCGCCCCACCGAGACGTAGCGGAAGCCCGACGCGGCGACGCGCGCGGGCTCGTAGAGGTTGCGCAGATCGACGATCAGCGGCCGCGTCAGGAGCTTGGCCAGGCGGTCGAGCTCGAGCGCCCGGAACTGGTTCCACTCGGTGGCGATGACCAGGGCGTCGGCCCCCTGCGCGGCCTGGTAGGCGTCGCCGCAGTAGACCACCGCGTCAGGCAGCAGCGGCCGCGCCTGCTGGGCCGCGGCGGGATCGAAGGCGCGCACGCGCGCGCCGCGCTCGATCAGGCCGTGGACGATCGGGATGGTGGGCGACTCTCTCATGTCGTCGGTGTCGCCCTTGAAGGCCAGGCCGAGCAGCGCCACGGTGCGGCCGGCGAGGCCGCCCAGGGCCGCCTCGATCTTGGGGATCATGCGGCGCTTGATGCGCTCGTTGACCGACAGCACGGCGTCGATCAGCTCGAAGCGCATGCCGTGCTCCTCGGCGATCTGCGCCACGGCCAGGGTGTCCTTGGGGAAGCAGGAGCCGCCGAACCCGGGGCCCGGCTGCAGGAACTTCGGGCCGATGCGGTGGTCGAGGCCCATGCCGCGCGCCACCACCGCGACGTCCGCGCCCACGCGCTCGCACAGCTCCGCGACTTCGTTGATGAAGGAGATCTTGGTGGCGAGGAAGCCGTTGGAGGCGTACTTGATCATCTCTGCCGACTCGACGTTGGAGATCACGAACGGCACGCCTGCGGCCTCGAGCGGCGCGTACATCTCGCGCATGACGTCGACCGCGCGCTGGGTCTTGGCGCCGATCACGATGCGGTCGGGACGCATGAAGTCCTCGATCGCGGAGCCCTCGCGCAGGAACTCGGGGTTGGAGACCACCGCGAACTCCTGTCCGCTGCCCGCACGCTCGCGCACCACGGCCTCGACCATCTGGCCGGTGCCCACCGGCACGGTGGACTTGTTGATCACCACCTTGTAGCCGTTGAGGTTGTCGCCGATCGACTCGGCCACCTGGCGGACGAAGGAGAGGTCGGCGCGCCCGTCGGGCAGCGGTGGCGTGCCGACCGCGATGAACACCGCGCGCGCCTCGCGGATGGCGGGCGCCAGCTCGGTGGTGAAGCGCAGGCGGCCGGCGCGCACGTTCTTCTCGACCACCTCCTCGAGCCCGGGCTCGTAGATCGGGATCTCGCCGCGCTGCAGCGCGGCGATCTTGGCGGCGTCCTTGTCGACGCCGGTGACGGTCATGCCGAGGTCGGCCAGGCAGGCCCCGGTGACCAGGCCCACGTAGCCGCTGCCGACGACACAGATCTTCATGGAATCACCTCGAAAGGTGCGGGTCTCGTTGAGGTTGGAACGGTCCGCGCCCCCGACGGCGGCGCGATCTTCCGGGCACCGAGCCTATCGCGGTCGCGGCCCGGACCCAAGCCACGGCCGGGCCGGTCAGGAGCGGCGCGTGCCGCCCGCGGAGGCCCGGTACCAGGCGACGTAGCGGGCGAGACCCTCGCGGATGGGGACCTTCGGCGCGTAGCCGAGCAGGCGTCCGGCCTTGCCCACGTCGGCGAAGGTGATCGGCACGTCGCCGGGCTGCTCGGGCAGCATCCGGAGGCGCGCTTCGACGCCGAGCTCGCCGGCGATCGCGTGCACGAGGTCGATCAGCGTCGTGGTCTGCGAGCCGCCGAGGTTGAAGATCTCGAA
>JAFNAE010000229.1 GCA_017860005.1 Acidobacteriota bacterium
GCCGACCGTCCTGTTCTACGGCCACTACGACGTGCAGCCCCCCGACCCGCTGGGCGAGTGGCGCAACCCGCCCTTCGAGCCCACCGAGGAGGGCGAGCAACTCGTCGCGCGCGGCGCGACCGACGACAAGGGACAGTCCTACACCCACGTCAAGGCGGTCGCCGCGATGCTCGCGGAGCGCGGCCGGCTGCCGGTCAACGTCAAGTTCATCGTCGAGGGCGAGGAGGAGTCGGGCGGCGAGGCGATCGACGCCTACGTGCGCGCCGACCGCGGCACGAAGCTGGGCTGCAGCTGCGTGGTGGTCTCCGACACCTCGATGTGGGCGCCCGGCGAGCCGGCGATCACCTACGGGCTCAAGGGTCTCGCCTACTTCGAGATCCGCGTCCAGGGGCCCAACCGCGACCTGCACTCGGGCGTCTACGGCGGCGGCGTCGCCAATCCGGGCAACGCGCTGGCCGAGATCCTCGCCTCGCTGCGCGACTCGAAGACGGGACGAGTCAAGGTGCCCGGCTTCTACGACGCGGTGCGGCCGCTCGCCGCCTGGGAGCGCAAGGAGTTCAAGACCCTGGGCCTCGACGAGCGCGAGGTCGCGACCGACCTCGCGGTCGAGGAGCTGCCGGGCGAGAAGGGTTTCAGCTACATCGAGCGCACCTGGGCGCGGCCCACCTGCGACGTCAACGGTCTCTGGTGCGGCTACCAGGGCAAGGGCGCCAAGACCGTCCTGCCCGCCGCGGCGGGCTGCAAGGTCTCGTTCCGGCTGGTCGCCGACCAGACCCCGGCCGCGATCGCCGAGCTGGTGCGCGCCCACATCGCGCGCGTGAAGCCGCGCGGCGTCGAGGTCGAGGTCGACTACCTGCACGGCGCCGAAGCGGTGACCGTGGACGCCACCGGCCCCTATGCGCAGGCCGCGCTCGAGGCGCTCGAGGAGGTCTGGGGCAAGCGGCCGGTGCGCATCCGCACCGGCGGCTCGATCCCGATCGTGGGCACCTTCGCGGCCGCGCTCGGCGCGCCCGTGCTGCTGCTCGGCTTCGGCCTCGAGGAGGACCGCCTGCACTCCCCGAATGAGAAGTTCGACATCCCCAACTTCTACGGCGGCATCCGGTCGGTGGCGCGGCTCCTCGACCGGCTCGCCGGGGTCGGCGCGTGACCGCGAAGGGAAAACCCCCGATCGAGCGGGAGCTCAAGTTCGCGCAGGTCGACCTCGAGGCGCTGCGCCAGCGCCTGCTCGAGGTCGAGGCGGAGCGGATCGGCCCGGCGGTGTTCGAGGAGAACTGGATCGTCGACCGCGGCGGCGAGCTGGCGCGGCGCTCCGCGGTGCTGCGCGTGCGCGCGGAGGAAGGGCGCGGCGCGGTGATGACCTTCAAGGGGCCGGCCGCCTTCGAGGGCGCGGTCAAGGTGCGCAGCGAGCTCGAGCTGCGGGTCGAGAACGCGCAGACCGCGCTCGAGCTGCTGGGCGCGCTCGGCTACCGGGTCGAGAAGCGCTACCAGAAGATGCGCGAGGAGTGGCGACTGGGCTCGGAGACCATCTGTCTCGACCACACGCCGCTCGGCGACTTCGTCGAGTTCGAGGGCGCCAAGGCCGAGGCGGTCGCCAGGCGCTGCGGCTTCGACCCCGAGCAGGCGGTGCGCAAGTCCTACCTCATGCTCTGGGCCGAGCACGTGGCGTCCAACCCGGACGTGCCCAGGGACATGGTCTTCGCCGACGCGAAGTGAGGCGATGGCGCGCACCCGGGCGCTGGTGCTCGCCGCCGGCCTCGGCGAACGGCTGCGCCCGCTGACCCTCGAGATCCCCAAGCCGCTGCTGCCGGTCGCCGGCCGGCCGGTGGCGGCGTACGCCCTGGACGCCCTGGCGCGCGCCGGGTGCGCCGCAGCGGCGGTGAACCTCCACCACCTGGGCGGCCTGGTGCGCGCCGGGCTGGGCGAGGCCTGGCGGGGCGTGCCGATCCACTACTCGGACGAGAGCCGGGCCCTGCTCGGCACCGGCGGCGCGCTGCCGGCGCTCGCCGGCTTCCTGGCGGGCGCCGACTGCCTGATCCTGGTCAACGGCGACTCGCTCTGCCGCTGGCCACTCGAGCGGCTGCTCGCCGAGCACCGGCGCGGGCGCTCCGCGGTGACGCTGCTCGTCTCGCGCCGCGCCGACCCGGGACGCTTCGGCGGCGGCGTCGCGATCGAGCGCGGGCGCGTGGTCGCCTTCCGCCGCGGCGCGCTCGCCTGGCAGTCGGCGCCCGCGAAGCGCGTGTTCGCGGGCGCCGCGGTGCTCGACCCCGGACTCGTCGCGCGCCTGCCGCCGGGTGCGTCGGACATCGTGAGCGCGCTCTACGAGCCGTTGCTCGCCGACGGGCACTCGATCGCCGCGGTCGAGACCGCGCGCGCCTGGCACGACCTCGGCACTCCCCGCCGTTACCTCGAGGGCGCGCTCGAGTTCGCGCTCGCGGGGCTGCCGCCGCGCGCGAGCCGGATCGGTCCCGGCGTCGAGCTCGGCGCGCGCGCGCGCGTCGAGGGGTGCGCGCTCGAGGCGGGCGCCCGGGTCGGCCCCGGCGCGCGCCTTCGCCGCGCGCTCGTGCTGGGCGGCGCACACGTGGGCGCGGGCGCCCGGGTCGTCGCTTCGGTGGTGGGCCCGGGTGTCGAGATCGCGCCCGGTGCCGAGGTCGAGGCGACGCTGCTGACGCGCGCGCCGGGCGGCGGCGCGCCGGTGGCAACGCCGCTCGAGCGCGACTGAGCGCGCGGCGGGCGATGCTAGATTGCCGGCGGGGAGCTCCGAAGTGACCAGCCATCGGCGCGCGGGCCGCGCCGCCGCGACGATCCTCGCGCTCGCGCTCGGTGCCGCCGGCCGCGGCGACGCGCTGGGCGGGGACTGGGTCGCGCTCGCGGTCGCGGCGCCGGCGACCGAGGACGGGCTGCCGCCGGGCGCGCTGCGCGCGCTTGCGATCTCGCGCGCCGGCTTCCTGTGGATCGCGACCGAGGGGGGCGTGGCGCGCTTCGACGGCGCCCGCTTCCGGCGCCTCGACGAACGTCACCCGCCGGCGCCGCCGGTAGGCGTGCCGGCGGCGCTCGCCGAGGGTGCGGACGGGCGGCTCTGGGTGGGCGGCGAGCTCGGCCTGGCGGCCTGGGACGGCAGCACCTTCGCGCCGGCGCCGGACGCGGCGCCGGGCGAGCCGGCGGTCGCGGCGCTCGCGGTCGCGCCGGACGGGGAGCTCTGGGTGGGGCTCGAGGCGGGCCAGGTCTGCCGGCTGCGACCGGCTGCGCCCGACTGCTACGGGCGAGCGGAGGGACTGCCCGGCGCGGCGGTGCGCGCGCTCGCTTTCGATCGCGGCGGTGCGCTCTGGGCGGGCACCGCGGCAGGGGTCGCGCGCCTCGGCGGGGCGCGCTTCGAAGTCCTGTCGAGTGCGCCGGCCCAGGCCCTGATCGCGTACGGTGCGGGCGTGCTCGCGGGCGGCGAGGGCGCGGTGATCGAGCTGCCGGGGGGCCGGCCCCTGCTCGAGCGCGGAGCGGCGACGCCCGCCGGCGAGCTCGCCCGGGCGCTGGTCGCCGACCGCGACGGCGACCTGTGGATCGGCGGCGTCCATCTCGCGCGCCGCCGCGCCGGGGCGCTGCTGCTCGACGTCGACCGCGAGGGGCGCTTCGGGCGCGACATCTCGGCGCTCGCCGAGGACGGCGAAGGCAATCTCTGGATCGGCACCCGGAGCGGCGATCTGCGCCGCGTGCTGGCCGCGCCCGCGGCGCGGCGAGCCGCGCCCCCGGCCGTGATCGACGCGGTGGTGGCAGACGGGCGCGTGCTGGCGCCGGCGCAGCGGGCGGTCGGGGCCGAGGGCGCGACGAGCGCCGCAGTGCGCGTCCCGGCCGGCGCGGAACGGGTCGAGTTCCTGTTCACCGCGGCCGCCTTCGGGCGCCCGGAGGCGCTCGCCTTCCGCTACCGCCTGGCGGGCTACGAGCGCGCCTGGCAGGGCGCGCAGGAGGCGCGCCGGGCGACCTACACCCGCCTGCCGCCCGGGCGCTACCGCTTCGAGGTGACGAGCGCGCTCGCCGGCGCGGCGCCGGCAGCGGCGCCGGCGGTGGTCGAGCTCGAGGTCGCGCCGCGCTGGCACGAG
>JAFNAE010000230.1 GCA_017860005.1 Acidobacteriota bacterium
CGTGGTCGAGATAGCCGCGCCCGTGCTGGGTCGAGTTGGAGACGAGCAGGAGCTTCCTCACGGGGACACCTCCGTGGCCGGCGCCTCGAGACCGAGCGCTTCGGCGAGCAGGTCGTGGATCTCTGTGTTGTCGTGGACGCCCGTGAAGCGCAGCGCGGCCGCCGCGGGTCCGTAGGCGAACACCGGGACCGGCTCGCCGGAATGTTGGGAGCTCGTCCACACCACGCGCAGGCGCTCGGCGGTGGAGGTCGAATCGATCGCCAGGCCGCCGGTCGAATGATCGGCGAGCACCAGCACCAGCGTGTCGCCGGTCTGCGCGGCGAAGCGCGCCGCGGCCTCCACCGCGCGATCCAGGCGCGCCACCGCGGCGGCGGCGCGCTCGAAGTCGCGGGCGTGTCCGGCGGTGTCGACGCCCTCCTCCTCGATCAGCAGGAAGAACCCGGTGCCGCGGCGCCGCGCCTCGGCGCCGAGCAGCTCGAGCGCCTTGCCGGCGAGCTCGCCGACGTCGGGGTGCGCGGGCGCCTCGCCCAGGGTCTTGCCCGGGAACACCGCCCAGAGCGGCAGCCGCTCGGCAGCGGCCAGCGCGGACGCGTCGGTGATCACCGCCACGCCCCGCGCGGACGCCTCCGCGAGCGGTCCCTCCTGCAACCCGCGCGGCGCGAGCTGCTCGCGCCCGCCGCCGGCGAGCAGATCGACGCGGGCGGCGCCCACCTGGCTGGCGATCCGCGCATAGTCGCGGCGATCGGTGTGCGCGGCGAAAGCCGCGGGCGTCGCGTCCAGGATCGAGCTGGTGGTCACCATGCCGGTGGCGAGGCCGGCGTCGCGCGCCCGCTCGAGCAGGGTGGCCAGGGCGCGACCGTCGGAGCCCTCGCCGACGCGGCCGATGGCGGTCTTGACGCCGGTGGCGAGCGCCGTGGCGCCGGCGTCCGACATGGTGATCAGGCCGCCGGCCGGATGGGTGTCGACCAGGCCGGTGACCGGAAAGCGCTCGAAGGCGAAGCGCCCGCCGGGGCCGAACCGGTGGAGGCGTGCGGCCGCGATCTGGGCGAGGCCCATGCCGTCGCCCACGACCAGGATCACGTTCTTCACCGGTCCGTCGGCGAGCGCGGGCGGCGCCGCGACGGCGCCGGCCGAAGTGCCCACCGAGCTCTCCTCGATCCGCACGTAGCGACCGGCCAGCGGGCCGGCGCCGGCGCGCCCGGCGAGCCAACCCGCGGCGGCGGCGCACGCCGCGAGCGCGACCAGGGCGAGACCGCGTCTCATGCCGGACGGGCGAGCCGGCCGTCGAGGTCGAGCGCCGCGGCCGCCCCCTGCATCGCCGAGAGCACCTGGCCGATGTGCTCGGGCAGGGCGAGGGCGCCGCCGAATGCGACCCGCGAGAAGTCCGCCGTCGCGCGCTCCACCTCGGTGCGATCGACGCCGGCCGCGAACGCCTTCTCCTTCCAGCGCTTCTGGATCGAGCGCACCTCGACGTCGCGCACGTCCTTGGTCGGCCGAACCAGCGCGGCCGCAATCACCAGGCCGGTGATCTCGTCGCATGCCCTCAGTCCGAAGTCGAGGCGGGAGTCCGCCGCGACCCCGGTGCCGGCCTCGTTGTGGGCGAGGATCGCCTGCACGACGGGCTCGGGACAGCCGAGCTCGCGCAGGCGGGGCGCGCCGTCCCGGGGATGGCTCTCGAGCGTGGGGTGGATCTCCCAGTCCCAGTCGTGGAGCAGCCCGGCCAGGCCCCAGAGCTCGGGATCCTCGCCCAGCCGGGCGGCGTAGGAGCGCATCGCGGCCTCGACCGCGAGCATGTGCCGGCGCAGTCCGGCGGCCTGCACGTGGTCTTCGACGAGCTTCCGTGCCTCTTCGCGCCGCATCGGGGCAAGCCTATCGAATCGCGGCGCGTCCGGGACGCGCCACCGCCGGGGCTCCACCGGTATAGTGACGCCGGCGTGTACCTCGATTTCTACGGCTTCCGCGAGCCCCCCTTCTCCCTGACGCCGGACCCGCGCTTCCTCTACCTGTCCGAGCGCCACCGCGAAGCGCTCGAGCACCTGCTCTACGGCATCCGGGAGCGCAAGGGGTTCATCCAGATCACCGGCGAGGTGGGCGCCGGCAAGACCACGCTCTGCCGCGCCGCGCTCGAGCGCCTGGGACCGGCGGTCCGCACCGCGCTCATCCTCAACCCCGTGCTCTCGGGCCCCCAGCTGCTGCGCACCATCCTGACCGAGCTCGGCATCGAGCCCCCGGGGCGCGCCGACCGCGCCGCCTACCTGGCGCTGCTCAACGAGTTCCTGCTCGCCCAGGTCGCGGGCGGTCACGACGTGGTGCTGATCATCGACGAGGCCCAGGACCTGCCGGCCGAGCTGCTCGAGCAGGTGCGCCTGCTCTCGAACCTCGAGACCGACCGCCAGAAGCTGATCCAGATCGTCCTGATCGGACAGCCCGAGCTCAAACGCATGCTCGACGACCCGCGCCTCCGGCAGCTGCGCCAACGCATCACCGTGCGCTTCCACCTGCCGCCGCTCGACCGCGCCGAGACCGAGCTCTACGTCAACTGGCGCATGCAGGTGGCGGGCGGCAACGGCCGCCCGACCTTCAGCCCGTGGGCGCTGCGGCGCATCTTCCGCTACGCCGGGGGCATTCCGCGCCTGATCAACGCCGTGTGCGACACGACGCTGCTGGCCGGCTACGTCGAATCCGTCGATCACCTGACCGGCCGCCACGTCGGGCGCGCGATCGCCGAGCTCGAGGGCAGGCCCTCATGAGCCTCGTCTCGGACGCGCTGAAGAAGGCCGAGCGCGACGCCGCGCGGCGCGAGGCACACGAGAAGGGGCTGCCCGAGCCGCTGCTGGCGCCCGGCCAGCCCTTCCGCGCGCGCCGCCGCGCTCCGAGCGCCGCGCTCGTGCTGCCCCTCGTCGCCGCCGCGCTGGCGATCGCGGCGCTCGCCTGGTTCGCCCTCGGCCGCCGGGCCTCTCCTCCCGCCGTGGGCGCCGCGGCACCGGCCGCGATCGAAGAGACTCCGGTGACGGGGGCCGCGGCCGAGGCGCCGGCGGGCCCGGCCGGCGTCGTGACGCCGGAATCGCCCTCCGGTTCCGTGGCCGCCGGGCCGGAAGGCGGATCGGGGCCGGCTCGCGGGACGGCGCCGACTCCCGAACCGCCTGCCGCGGCGCAATCTCCCCACGAGGCCAACCGGCGCCCCGAACCGGCTCCCCCTTCTCTGGAGCCTCTCGCTCCGTCCGCCACGACAGCTGCGCAGCCGGCCCCCGCCGCCGCGCCAGCGGCGGTCTCCGCGGAGCGCGTGTTCGTGCGCACCGCCGTGCTCGCCGACGGCAGCGAGATCCGGCTGGGCGGCATCGCCTGGTCGGCGACGGCGCCGCTCGCCTACCTGAACGGCAGGCTGCTCGGCGTCGGCGAGTTCGCCGGCGCCTGGCGGGTCGAGCGCATCGAGCGCGAGCGGGTCGTGCTCGCCGGCGACGCCGGGCGGCTCGTCCTCAACCTGCGCTGAGGCCGCGGCCCGCCGCCCCAGGCGGCGCCGCGCGGCGAGCGGCGCGCCCTTCCGCCCGCACGACCAGGGCCAGCCAGGCGGCGCCGAGCAGCGCCGCGGAGAGCAGGAGGTTGGCCGCCACCAGATGCCGCACGCGCCCGGCGGCGCCGTCGCCGAGCACGTTGACCACGATCTCGACGGCGCAGCCGAGCGCCGAGAAGAGCACGACCAGCGCGGGGCCGCCGCGCTCGCGCCGCCCGGAGGAGAGCTCGCGCGCGGCCCACGCGGTGAGCGCCGCGAGCGCGGCCCAGAGCCACGCACCGCGCGGGAACAGACGCACCTGCAGCTCTCCCCAGGCGTTCCACCACCAGGCCCGGCGGAGCTCGGCGTCGTCGAGGCTCTGGAAGCGGTGCCCGGCGACCGAGGTGTCGTTGACGTGCCGGGACTCGGCGAGGATCGCGCGCAGCGTGGTCCCCGGCTCGAGGGTCAGGGCCCGCCGCCAGGTCGCAGCGGTGAACAGGTCCCGGCGCCCGGCGCGCAGCGCGGCCGCCTCCGGGTCGTGGGCGAACCGCCCCACCAGCCGCTCGGCGCCGGGCGGGAAGCCGAGC
>JAFNAE010000231.1 GCA_017860005.1 Acidobacteriota bacterium
CGGCGCGTCGCCGGGTCGACGAGGTCTCCCTCGAGCCCAGGGAACTCCTGCGCCACCAGCCGCTGGAACTCCGGCGTGTCGGCGAGCTCGTCGAGGCTGCGCCAGTAGGCTTTCCCCACCTTGTCCCCGCTCAGCGATGGCACGTCGAACACTCCTGCGAAGGGTTGATCCGGTTGGCGGCGCGCAGCTGCGCGCCGTACTCGACCGGGTCCATCGGCGGCACCCAGTCCATCCTGGTCACGACGTCGGGCGGCCGGAGGCTCGCCTCGGGCGCGCGGTGGCAGTCGAGGCACCAGCCCATCGACAGCGGCTGCACCTGCGCGACCACTTCCATCTTGTCGATCCGCCCGTGGCACGAGACGCAGCCGACGCCGCGGCGGACGTGCGCCGAGTGGTTGAAGTAGACGTAGTCCGGCAGGTCGTGGACCTTGACCCAAGGCACCGGCATCCCGGTCGCGTAGCTCTCCCGCACCGGCAGCAGCTTGGGGCTGGCGGCGCGGATCTTGGCGTGGCAGTTCATGCAGGTCTGGGTCGGCGGCACCGCGGCGAACGCCGCCTTCTCGACCGTGGTGTGGCAGTAGCGGCAATCCACGCCGAGCTCGCCGGCGTGGAGGGCGTGGCTGAACGGCACCGGCTGGACCGGCTGGTAGCCGACGTCCGTGGTCTGCGGCGATCCGCCGAGGTAGAGCAACGTCAGCGCGTAGGCCGGCGCCCCGACGATGACGATCGCCAGTGCAGGACGCAACAGGTTCGTCCACTTGGGGAACGTGAAGTGGCCGGGCGGCCCCTGGACGGTCATGGCTCGGGATGCTATGCGAGCCCCCGCCGACCGTCAAGAGATGAGACTCGTTACAGCCAGTGCGGGTCGCCGGCGCCCGCGCCGGTCAGGTCGCCTGCTCGATCGCGGCGATCGTCCAGTGCGCGCCGTCGAGCGTCACCGCCTCCCCGGCCTCCCGGTCGAGCAGCGCCTGTGCGGCGTCGGAGCCGATCGAGAGGACGCCGCGCTCGGCATCCGCCTCGTACGGCCCGAGGATCGTGTAGACGCGCGCCTCGCCGCCGCCGTCCGGCTCGATCCGCACCCGCGTGCCGACCCGGACCCGGGCGGGGTCGATCGTCGCCGGGTCGATCACCTTGACGCGGGCGAGGTCGGCCTGGATCTGCGCGGCGCGCGCCGACAGCAGCTCCTGGCGCGCCCGCGCGGCGTGGTACTCGAAGTTCTCGCGCAGGTCGCCGTGCTCCTTGGCGATCTGGATCGCCTTGAGCGTGTCCGGGATCTGGCGCTCGAGCAGGTCCTTGAGGTCCTTCTGGAGCCTGACGACGGTCTCCTTGAGCGCCGGCACCGCCTCGCTCGCAGCCGCCGGCTGAAGCTGCGGGAAGCGCATCGCCACCGCCCGCCGCAGCCAGGCCCGCTCGTCGGTCAGCTGGCCGTGGCTCTCGAGCATCTGGAGCAGCCGCTTCCCCTGCTCCTCGCTGAGGTGCTGCTGGACGATCACGCCGGCGAGGCCGCGCGCCGACAGGATCTCCTTGAGGCGCGTGCGCAGCGGGCCGAACTCGCGCCGCTCGGCGAGGTCGACCAGGCGGATCAGCAGCGGCCCGGTGACCCGGTCGGCGAGCAGCCCGGCGAGCCCCTCCTCGGCGACCGCCTCGCACGCCCAGACGAACGCCGCCGGCAGCCGCTGCGGGTGGAGGAAGACGTCGTCGAGGAACGCCGCCACGCGATCGGACGCGCCGCCGCGGGCCAGCGCCGTCGCCACCACCCCGAGCAGGCGCGGGTTGGACTCGCGCGGCAGCCACGCCGCGTACACCGCCTGCCAGTCGGGCAGCGACTCGCGGACCAGGCCGAGCACCGCCTCGCGTTGCGGCACGTCGCCGGCCGCGGCCAGCAGCGTCGCTGCCCCGGCACGCTCGAGCAGCGCCCGGCGCGCGGCGTTCACCTCGTCGTCGTCCGCTCCCAGCCGGGCGGCCAGGGCGAGCGCCTCCCAGGCGAGGCCCGGCTCGACCACACTGCCCCCCGCGTCGGCGAGCAGCACCCGCGCCATCTCCGGCCCCAGCGCGCTGCGCCGGCCGCCGTGCCGGCGGGCCAGCGCCAGGCGTCCCTCGAGGTCGGCCCGCTCGAACTCGACGCGCAGCTCGTCCTCGGCGCCCGCACCCGCCGCCAGCCGATAGCGCACCTTGACGCCGGTGCCGGAGGTCAGCAGGCGCGGGTGCTTGCGCGCCCTGGTCCACCAGCCGGTCCACGCCGCGTCCGGCACCAGCCCGCCGAGCGCCTCTTTGATCTCCGGCACGCCGAGCGGACCGCCGAGGCTCTCGAGCAGGGCGGCCAGGGTGCCGGCCGGATCGTCGGTGGCCTCGCGGGCGAGCGCGTCGCGCTCCTCGAGGCGGCGGCGCAGGAAGTGACCGGGCGGCAGCGCGGTGAGGAACTTGCGCGCCGCGTCGATCGGCATCGGCACGCGCTTTTCCTTCTCGAAGTCGAGCCGCAGCATGCCGAGCGCGGGGTTGGCCTCGACCACCCGGCCGGCGCCGCGGCCGGCCATCGCGAACACGCCGCCGACGTCGAACTCGAGCCAGGTCTCGAGCTCCTCGAGCGCCGCCGCCGGCTTGCGCACGGTGCGCAGCGGGTAGCGCGCAAGCAGTGCGGCCAGCGAAGGCCGGTCCGCCCACAGGCTGCGGACGCACTCCTCGAGCCCGGCGCGCCAGCGCTCCTCGCTGCCGATGCCGAGCCGCAGCAGCTCGCCGAGGAACGCGCGCCGCGCGTTCCACGCCCGGCTCTCGGTCGCCTGCTCCTCGGCCAGCTCGAGCAGCGTCGCGGCGACCGTCTTCTTGCCGGCGTGACGGAGCCGGCGCAGCGCCTCCATGAACGGCGCGGGTTCCTCGACGCCCTCGGCCAGGCGCGCGAGCCAGAACTCCTCGATCGCCGCGCCGGTGCCGGTCGCGATCAGCTCGTCCCAGGCCGCCAGCCAGTCGTTGCCGCTCACCCCACCTCCGACCGCCTACGATAGCAGGCGGCCGCGCCGCGCCGTCCCGAGAGGCCCTATAATGCGCGGCTGGCCCGCCGTGACCGGCGGGACCCCGGAGGAAAACATGCGTCGTGTGCTACTCGTCGTGCTGGCGCTCGCGGTCACCGCACCGCTCGCCGCCAACGAAGGGATGTGGATGCTCCACCAGCTCGGCCAGCTCGACCAGGCCAAGCTGCGCGCCATGGGTCTCGAGCTGACTCCGCAACAGCTCTGGGACATGAAGACCTCGAGCGGCCTCGCCTCGGCCGTTGTCTCGCTCGGCGGCTGCTCGGCGTCGTTCGTCTCGCCCGAGGGCCTGGTCGCCACCAACCACCACTGCGCCTTCGGCGCCATCCAGATCAACTCGACGCCCGAGAAGGACTACGTGTCCAACGGCTTCCTCGCCGCGACCAAGGCCGAGGAGCTCGAGGCCAAGGGCTCGCGCGTTTACGTCAACCAGGGGTACGAGGACATCACCAAGCAGATGACCGCGGTGCTCAAGGGCGACCTGAAGCCCGAGCAGCGCGCCAAGGCGCTCGAGCAGCGCGAGAAGGAGCTGATCGCGGCGTGCGAGAAGGAAGGCATGCGCTGCCGCGTCGCTGCGATGTACGGCGGCCTCGAGTACTGGATGTTCCGCACCCTCGAGCTGCGCGACGTCCGCCTGGTCTACGCCCCGCCCCGCTCGATCGGCGAGTACGGCGGCGAAGTCGACAACTGGGAGTGGCCGCGCCACACCGGCGACTTCTCGTTCCTGCGCGCCTACGTCGGCCCGGACGGCAAGCCGGCCGACTTTTCGCCGGCCAACGTCCCGTACCGGCCGTCGCGCTGGCTCAAGGTCTCGAAGGCGCCGCTGTCCGAGGGTGACTTCACGATGATCATCGGCTTCCCCGGGCGCACCTACCGCTACAAGATCGCGGCCTCGATCGCCGAGGACACCGACTACGGCTATCCCAACCGCATCGCGCTCTACAAGGACATCATCGACATCCTCGAGCGCGAGTCGAAGCGCGGCAAGGACGTCGAGATCAAGCTGTCGTCAAGCCTCAAGGGCTACTACAACGGTTAC
>JAFNAE010000232.1 GCA_017860005.1 Acidobacteriota bacterium
GGCGCGCGCCCGCTCTTCTTCTCGATCCAGGGCATGACCCACGAGGACGGGATCCTCGAGGGCAACTGGAAGCTGATCGTCAACCACGACCGCCGCGAGTCCGCGCTCTTCGACCTCGCGCGCGATCCCGGGGAGCGCTACAACCTCGTGCTCGACGCCGAGGATCGCCGCCTCGCGCTCGACGCCACGCTCGCGCGCTTCCTCGCCCTCCAGCTCGGCTACTACCGCGCCGACGGCTGGGATTCGGGCTGGTTCGCGCCGCGCGTGCCCTGAGCGCCGGGCGGCGGCACCTCGTAGACGCGCAGCTCGGGCAGGTCGGCGACGAGCGGGAAGCCCTCCGCGCGCGCCCAGGCGTCCTCCGGCGGCCACAGCTCGCGCCAGGCTCGCCAGCGGGAGACGACCAGCAGGTCGGGCCGCGCGCGCTCGAGCGCCGCGCGCCAGAACTCCCGCTCGAACGTGCGCCGCGGGTCGCCGTCCCGGTAGCGGAACCCCTCCTCCGGTCCGGGGTGGACCGGCACCGCGATCACCCGCCGCTCCAGGCGCCGGCCGGTGAACAGGGCCAGGAACTCGTTGTGGCTCGAGGTCGCCCACGCCACCGCCGCCGCGCCCGGCCGCGCGCGCTCGGCGGCGAGCGCGGCCGCGGCGAACGGGCGGAAGACCGCGTCCTCGGCGAGCCAGCGGCGCTCGCGGCCGGCCTCCCGGTAGGCCCACGCGGCGAACAGACCGAGCGCGACGAGGGCGAGCGCGGCCGCGAGCGCGGCCGCCCGCCCCATCGTCCGGAGCCGCGGGGCGAGGGCTCCGAGCAGGCCCGCGCCGGCCAGCGGCACGCCCACCAGCGCGACGCCGCGCGCGAGCCCGGGCAGGGGCGCGGCGAGCCCGGCCTGGAGCACCTGGACGGCGACGCCGGCTCCACCCAGGAGCGCCATCCAGCGCCCGCTCACCCGCCCGCGCGAGAGCGCGGCGAGGGCGAGCGCCGCCGCGACCGCCGCCGCGGGCACCGCGAAGCGCACCTCCGAGCGGAACAGTCCGGGGTTGTCCCAGTACGGCAGGCGCAGGTAGGTGAGGGCGAGCACCAGGAGCCCCGCGGGCGCGACCAGGCGCGCCAGCGCGCCGCAGCGCTCGCCTCGCCGCAGCTCCGCGCGCGCCGCGCGCAGCGCGAGCACGATCCCGGCCGCGGCGAGCGGCAGCAGGACGAGCTGCGCCCAGCCGAGCGACATCGCCGGCAGGCGCGCCGGCGGCAGGGCGAAGAGGGCGTCGCCCAACAGGCCGTCGCGCGCGAGCTCGCGCCAGCGCTCGGCGAGGCTGCTGCCCTCCCAGACGAGGCCGGCGCGCTCGAGGTGCGGCAGCCCGAGCCAGGGCGCCGGGAAGAACGGGTTGCCGGCGAGCGCCAGGTTGCGCACGTACCAGGCGCCGCCGGTCAGGGTCGCGCCGCCGGCGTAGAGCGCGCCCGCGGCGAGCGTCCGCCGCCACGGCACGCGCGCGAAGGCGAGACCGCCGGCGAGCGCCACGCCGAGCCACGCCGCGAGCGGCAGGGCGGTGAGCTTGGTGCCCGCGGCGAGCCCCGCGGCGAGGCCGGCGAGCGCCGCCGCACCCGGCGCGCGGGCCGGCTCGGCGAGCGCGCGGCGCGTCAGCAGGAGCGCCGCCACGAGCGCGAAGTCGAGCAGCGGCTCGACGTAGGACGAGGCCGCGCGCGAGGCGAGCGCGGGCGTGGTCGCCGCCAGCGCCCCCGCCGCCGTCGCCGCCGCCGCGCCGGCGCCCTCCGCGCGCGCCAGCGCGGCGACCGCGACGCCGAACAGGACCGCGAAGGCGACCATGCCCGAGGCGACCAGCAGGTCCGAGCGCACGAACGCCATGAGCAGCGCGTGGACGAGCTCGCCGTTGGCCGGATAGAGCGCGGTCTGGTCGTGCGGCGGGCCGAAGGCGACCGGCGCCAGGCTGCCCTGCTGAAGCCAGGTCGCCGGGTAGAAGAGGTGGTAGGTGAGCCCGTCCCACTCGGTCGGCACGGTGAGCAGCGCGCGCGCCGCGACCGGGGCGAGCGCCAGGGCGGCGGCGAGCGCGACCGCCAGCGCGGCGCCGTCGCGCGCTTCGCGCCGGACCGGCGGGACCGGTCCCCTGCCGCGGCCGGCGGCGGCGGCCGCGACGGCGGCGAGCGCGATGCCGACCGCGAGCGGCAGCGGCGCGAGAGCGCCCGCGAAGCCCAGCACCTGGACGAGCACCACCGCCTGCGCGGCGGCGACCACGGCCACCGCCACCGCGCGCTCGCCGCGCCCGAGCGGCGGCGCGAGCGCCGTCACCAGGCGCAGCGCGCTCGCCACCAGCGCCGCCACTGCCGCCAGCTGGAGCGCGAGGAGCGCGAAGTCCGCGCCCGCGAGCGGTGCGCTCACGGACGGCCCTCGCGCGCGGCGACCAGCTCGAGGTTGCGGCGCGCGGCGGCGTGGCCCGGGTTGAGCGCCAGCGCGCGCTCGAGCTCGCGCCGCGCCGCGGCCAGGTCGCCCGCCGCCAGGTGCGCGGCGCCCAGGTTCGCGCGCGCGTCGTCGGAGCCCGGCTCGATCGCCGCCGCCCGCTCGAGCAGGGCCAGGCCGCGCCCGAGGTCGCCCCGGCGCGCGGCGAGCGTGCCCAGGTTCATCGCGGCCAGGAAGTCGCCGGGCGCGGCGTCGAGCGCGCGCTCGTAGTGGCGCTCGGCGGCCGCGAGATCCCCGGCCTCCTGCGCCAGCCGTCCGAGGTTGAACTCGACCAGCCCGGTCCGCGGCCGGAAGCCTGCGCGGTGCGGCGCGGCCCAGGCCAGGATGATCGCCAGCGCACCGGCGAGCGCCAGCGCGTGGCGCTTCGCGCGCGCGGCGCGAGCGAGCGCGACGAAGGGCACCGCGGCGAGCACGAGCAGACCCGGCACCGCGGGCAGGCGGTAGCGCGCGAACAGGAAGAAGACGATGGTCGAAGCCGCCCAGCCGAATTCGAACAGCCAGACCGGCGCCAGCTCGCGCGCGCGCCGCCGCGCCAGCACGAGACCCGCCAGGGCGAGCAGCGAGACCGCGCCGAACTCGGCCAGCGGCAGCGCCAGCGCGGGCGAGATCGTCTTCGTCCAGTAGTAGTCGACCGCGTCCGGCCACTCGTACCAGGACAGGTAGAGCCGGGCCTTGGCGAGCTGGAGCCGCGCGAACGCCGCCGGCTCGCGCGCCGCCCAGGCGAGGGCGCGGTCGCGCCAGAAGCGCGACACCTCGGCGCCGGAGAGCGGCCGGCCGGCCTCGGCCTCGGCGATCCGGCGCGGCTCGGCCCGCTCGAGCGCCGGCACCTGCTTGCCGGGCGAGACCGGTCGGTAGGTGCCGTCCGCCCCGGCATG
The DNA here is from genome assembly GCA_017860005.1 of Acidobacteriota bacterium. Classification (GTDB taxonomy): domain Bacteria; phylum Acidobacteriota; class Thermoanaerobaculia; order Multivoradales; family JAGPDF01; genus JACTMI01. The sequence goes on from JAFNAE010000232.1 coordinate 3,338, forward strand.
GTTGCCGATCCAGAAGTTGACTCCGCCCTGCCAGGTGGTGGGCAGGAAGCCGCCGCCCAGCGCGGCGTTGCGCGCCGCCACCGGCGCGAGCGGCAGCAGCACGCCGGCCGCGAACAGGGCGACGCGCGCCAGCGACGCGCGGCGCTCGCCGCGCCGCAGCGCCAGCAGCGCCAGCAGCGGCGCGAGCAGGAGCGCGTTCTCGCGCAGCAGCGCGAGCAGGCCCAGGACGGCGCCCGCGCCGAGCCAGGTCCGGGCGCGACCGCCGGCGCGCGCCGCGGCGAGCACGGCCAGCAGCAGGCAGGCGGCCGACACGGCGAAGCTCTCCTTGAGCAGCTGCACGTCGTGGAAGACGAACGGACCGTAGAGCGCGCCGAGCGCGGCCGCGACCAGGCCGTGCGGCGCCCCCAGCATGCGGTCGGCGGCGCGCGCGAGCGCCGCGAGCGCCGCCACCGCGACCGCGATCTGGAGCAGGTAGACGGCGTCGGTCGAGACCCCGGTCAGGCGGTAGACGAGCGCGACCAGGTAGGGATAGAGCGGCGCCTGGAAGAACGGCTCGGAGCCCAGCCAGTCGCCGGCCGCGAGAGCGCGGGCCCAGCGGTCGTACTCCTGGCTGTCCATCGCCAGCCGGGCGAAGAACGGCTGGTCGCGCACCGCCGCCCAGTGCGCCAGGCGCAGCGCGGCGGCCGCGCCGAGCACGAGCGCCAGCGCGGCGCGGCGGCGGCGCGGGTAAGATCGCACGGCCTTGAACCGCCGGCTCGCGCTCCTTCTCGTCGCTCTCGTCGCCGTGACGCTCGCGGCGAGCTTAGCGCTTCGCGGGCGCGCGCGACGCACCGAAGCGCCCGACGCCGCGACCTGGGGCTGGTGGAACCTCGCCGTGGCCGACGCCGACCGGCCGCGCGACGAGGAGCTGGCGCGGGTGCTCTCGCTGCCCTACACCGCGGGCACCGCGCGCGCCACCGGGGACCGTTTCGGCGTGCGCGTCTGGGACCGCGCGCGCGCCCAGCCGGGGCGCAACCTCTACGTCTCGGGGCACGCTCCGGAGGCGGTGCTCCTCGGCCTCGACGGCCGCGTCCTCCATCGCTGGCGGATCCCTTTCGCCGCGGCGTTCCCCGGGCGCGCGCCGGGGCCCGACTCGGGCTTCTTCCGGCGCGCCAGCCTGCTCGCCGACGGCAGCCTGATCGCCCTCTTCCAGGGCACCGGCCTGGTCAAGCTCGACCGCGACTCGCGCCTGCTCTGGCGGCACGAGGCGGCGCTGTTCAACGACCTCTGGGTCGCCCCGTCGGGAGAGCGCATCCTGGCGCTCGCCAAGTCGCCGCGCGCGCGCCCCGACCTGCGCCCCGGGGGTCCGCTGCTCGAGGACGCGCTGGTCGAGCTCGACGGCGACGGCCGCGAGCGTTGGCGCGCCTCGCTGCTCGACGCGCTCGAGCGCTCGTCCCGCCGCGCGCTGATGCTCCCGCTCGGCGCCACCGCCGACGTCTTCCACAGCAACACGGTCGAGGTGCTCGACGGGCCCGCGGGCTCCGGCCCGTTCGCGCGCGGCAACCTGCTCGTGTCCTGGCGCGAGATCGACACCGTGGCGACCCTCGACCCGCGCGCCACCACCGTCCTGTGGGCGCAGCGCGGCCCTTTCCGCGCCCAGCACGAGCCCTCGCTCGAGCCCGACGGCGCGCTCCTCGTGTTCGACAACCGCGGCGGCCAGGACGGTGCGGCGCGCGTGCTGCGTCTCGATCCCGCCAGCGGCGCCGTGCTCTGGCAGTGGCCGGGGCCGCCCGGGCGGCCGCTGCGCTCGCGCCAGGCGGGCGCGGTCCACCGCCTGGGCAACGGCAACCTGCTGGTGGTCGAGAGCGAGCGCGGCGCCGCGTTCGAGCTCGACGCCCAGGGCGGCGTGGTCTGGGAGTTCGCCAGCCCGCACCGCGCCGGCGCGCGGCGCGAGCTGGTCGCGACCCTGTTCGACATCGAGCGGCTCGAGACCGAGACGCCCTTCCTCGCTTCGCTCGAGCGCCCTCAGGCGCCGTAGAAGGCGCGCACCGCCTCGACCGCGCGCTCGGCCTCGGCCGTCTCGAGCTCGGCGAACATCGGCAGGCAGAGCACCTCGCCGCCGGCGCGCTCGGCGTGGGGCAGCGGCGCCTGCGCGGCGTGGTAGACGCACTCGTCGTCCGGGCGATCGGGCGGCAGGCGCAGGTCGCCGACGCCGGCCAGGCCCGCGCGGTAGACCTCCGCCAGCGCTCTCCGGCGGGCGTTGTCCTGGTCGAGCGTGCGCAGCCGCAGGTTGAGCACGGCCGCCTGCAGCGAGTCGAGCCGGCTGTTGGTGCCGATCTCGACGTGGTGGTAGCGCTCGGTCTGGCCATGGTTGGCGACGCGGAAGACCTTCGCCATCCGCTCGGCGTCCATCCCCGTGACCGCGCCGCCGTCGCCGAAGCAGCCCAGGTTCTTGGTCGGGTAGAAGCTCCAGGCGGCGAGGTCGCCGAGCGTGCCGACGCGCCGCGAGCCGAAGCGGGCGCCGTGCGCCTGCGCGGCGTCCTCGACCAGCCAGAGCCCGCGCTGGCGGCAGAGCGCTCCGAGACGCTCGGCGTCGAACGGCCGTCCGTAGAGATGGACGCCGATCACGCCCACCGTGCGCGCTCCGACCCGGGCCCCGGCGTCGGCCGGATCGAGGTTGTAGGTGTCGGGCTCGATGTCGGCGAACACCGGCGTGCCGCCGGCGAGCACCACGGCCTCCGCGGTGGCGAAGAAGCTGAACGCGGGGACGATCACCTCGTCGCCCGGGCCGACGCCGAGCGCGCGCAGGGCGACGGTCAGGGCGTCGGTGCCGTTGGCGACGCCCACCGCGGCGGTCGCGCCGAGGAAGGCGGCGAAGGCGGCCTCGAACTCCTTGACCTCGGGGCCGAGGATGAAGGCGTTGCCGTCGAGGATCTTCTGCCAGCGCACGTGGAGCTCGGGTTCGACGCGCCGGCGGGCGCGGGACAGGTCGAGATAGGGGACGGGGTTCATGGCGCTCCGGGGGAGTCGGGTCGGGTCCAGGGGGTGGCGTAGACAACCAGCTCGTCGCCGGCCATGGCGACGTTGTTCGGGATCGCGATGCGGTGCAGCACGGGGAACGATTCGGGCTCGCGCTCGAGGAGCGGGAACCACTTCGGATAGAGGACGACGTAGTCGGGCCGCTGCTCGTCGAGCCAGAGCCGGAGCGCCGCGGGCCAGGCCAGGGCGCGCTCCCGCTCGAGCCGCGCGAGGTAGGCCTGGCGCTCGGGCGCGACGACTCCGGCCAGGTCCACGATCGGGTTGGCGAGCCGCCAGCCCGCCACGCCGATGTCGCACAGGCCGAGACGCGCTTGCGCCGAGACGTGCTCCGAGAGCCAGTCGGCGGCGGCGCCGTCCGCGTCCTCGACGTTGGCGCGCGCGGCGAGGTAGAGGCCGGCGATGCGCACCGTGCGCAGCGCCGGCGGCACCACCAGGGCGGCGAGCAGGAGCAGCCCCACCGGCAGGCGCAGCGCTCCGAGCTCGAGCGCGCGCAGGCGAGCGCGCGGGACGCCCTCGAGCGCGAGCACGCCGAGCAGGACCACGGCGGGCAGGAGCGGGAAGAAGTAGCGCCCGAAGTTGCCGATCAGCAGCTCCTCGCCCGACGAGAGCATGGCGGCGGCGACCGGCAGTCCGAACGTCCACATCGGCAGCAGCAGGCCGCGGTCGAGCGGCCCGCCGAGCCGGCGCACCGCCACCACCGCGCCGCCCGCCGCGAGCAGCGCCGGCAGGGGCTGGCTCGAGAAGAGCAGCGCGAAGATCGCCTCCACGAAACGCAGCTGGGGCACCAGCGCCGCCGGGCCCGAGCTCTTGGCGGCGAGCGTGGTGGGCAGCGGCGAGCCCGACATCTGCCAGTAGGCGAGCGCCACCGGCGCCACGACCAGCGCGGCGAGCGCCAGCCCGCGCGCGGCCCGGCGCGCTCCGGCCGCCGAGAGCGCGAGCCCCTCCGCGCCCGGGCGCGCCACCAGCGCGCGATCCAGCGCCGCCAGGACCGGCAGCAGCAGCCCCTCCGGACGCGCCAGCGCGGCCAGACCGAACAGGAGGAACGAGAGTGGCGCCCGCTGCGGGTCGGCGCGCTCGGCCAGGTGCGCGAGGAGACCGGCCAGGGAGAGCAGGGTGAAGAGGTTGACCTCCATGCCGGAGATCGTCGAGAAGACCAGGCCGTCGGAGAGCGCCACCAGCAGCGCGGCGAGCGCCGCGCGCGGCGGCGACAGCCCCAGGCGCTCGCCCAGCCGATGCGCGACCGCCACGGTAGCGACCTGCGCCGCGACGCCGAGCGCCTTGCTCCACGCGGCGATCGAGCCCGGCAGCAGGAAGAGCACCGACAGGAGCGCGGTCCACAGCGGCGCGGTCGAGCCCGCGACGAGCTCGCCCGGATTGAACGAGAGCCCCTCGCCGGCCGCGAGGTGGCGGGCGAAGACGAGGTGGATCCAGCTGTCGTCGAGCGGGAAGCCCCCGAGGTCGCCGAAGACGTAGCCCTCGGCCGCGGCGAACGCGAGCGGCGCCGCGAGGGCGACCGCGAGCACGGCGCGCCGCCCTCTCCTGCCACCCGCCGTGCCGGCGGTCCCTGCCTGATCGGACTCGGTCACGCCTGTCGAGCTCTCCGCGCGCGGCAAGACTACCCCAGCGCCCGCCGGCCCGATGGTAGATTGCCGGCCCCGATGTCGTCGCCGCCATCCCGGACTCCGGTCGAGCGCGCCGTGCGCGCGAGCGCCCGCGTCGCGCTCTGGACCAGCCTGGTGGCGACGCTCGTCGCGGCCCTCGCGCTCGAGCGCTTCGCACGCCCCCTGCCGATTCGCGACGCCGCGCGCATCGAGGCCGAGCAGGGGCTCTGGCTCGGCGTCGATTTCGGGGCCCTGCCCGAGGT
>JAFNAE010000233.1 GCA_017860005.1 Acidobacteriota bacterium
CGCGCTCGACCAGCTCGAAGCGGGCCGGGTGGAGACGAGCTGGCACGACGCGCTCGTCTCGAGCCAGGGCGACCTGGCGCCGGTGCGCCTGGCGGAGCGCGAGGGGATGATCCTCGAACGCCGGCAGCGCGTCGTGGCGGCGCCGCCCGGGCGCGTATTCGAGAGGTTCGCCGGGCTGGGCGGCGCGCGCGGTTGGCTCTACATGAACTGGGCCTGGCGCCTGCGCGGCGCGCTCGACCGGCTCGCGGGCGGCGTCGGCATGCGGCGCGGCCGGCGCGATCCGGCGCAGCTGCGGCCCGGCGACGCGCTCGACTTCTGGCGCGTCGAGGCGGTCGAGCCGGGCCGGCTGCTGCGCCTGCGCGCGGAGATGAAGGTGCCGGGACGCGCCTGGCTCCAGTTCGAGGCGCGCGAGCACGCGCGCGGCACGCTGCTGGTGCAGACCGCCTTCTTCGCGCCCAAGGGCCTGGGGGGCTTCGCCTACTGGTACGCGCTCTACCCCGTGCACGCGCTGATCTTCAGCGGGCTCGTGCGACGCCTGGCGGCGGGCCTGCCGGAGCCGGCGGCGCCGGATGCGGGAGAGAATCGGGACGCGGAGCCATGAACGTCCTGATCCTCGGCGGCACGCGCAACCTGGGGCCCGGGCTGGTGGCGGAGCTGCTCGCGCGCGGGCACCGGGTGGCGGTCTGCAACCGCGGCATCACGCCGGACGACCTGCCCGGCTCGGTGACGCGGCTGCGCGCGGACCGCCGCGATCGGGAGGAACTCGCGCGTGCGCTCGGGGACCGGCGCTTCGACGCGGTCGTCGACACCACGCTCTACACCGGCGCGGAGGCGCGCGACGCGGTGACGCTCCTCGATGGGCGCACGGGCCACTACGTCGCGATCTCGAGCGGGCAGGTCTACCTCGTGCGCGCGGGAGTCGCGCCGCCGTTCGCCGAAGAGGACTACGAAGGACCGGTGATGCCGGAGCCGCCGCGCTCGTCGCGCGACGGTGCCGACTGGAAGTACGGCGCCGACAAGCGCGACGCCGAGGACGTTCTCGCGGCGGCGGCCGCGGAGCACGGCTTCCCGGCGACGGTGCTGCGGTTGCCCATGGTGCACGGCGAGCGCGACCACTACGGCCGGCTGCACAACTACATCGCGCGCCTGGCCGACGGCGGGCCGATCGTGCTGCCGGAGGGCGCGCACCTGGCGATCCGCCACGTCGACGCCGCGGACGTCGTGCGCGCGGTGGCCGACCTGGTCGAGCGCGGCGCGGGCCGGGGGCACGCCTACAACCTCGGCCAGGACGAGACGCTCTCGATCGAGGAGTGCCTCGGGCTGCTCGCGCGCGCGGCCGGCCGGCCGCTCGCGCTCGTGCGGGTGGCGCGCGCGACGCTGGTGGCCGAGGAGCTGCTGCCGGCCTGCTCGCCGTTCAGCGGGACCTGGATGTCGGCGCTCGACAACCGGAGGAGCAAGGCCGAGCTCGGCGTCGCCTACACCCCGTTCGCGGCGACCCTCGAGCGGCTCGTCCGCCACTACGCGCGCCTCCCGCCGCCGCCCGGCTACGCGCAGCGCCCGCGCGAGCTCGCCCTGGCGCGAGGCGGTTCGTAGCGCGGCGGCGCCCGGCGGTTAGGATGGCGCGGGAGGTGGTCATGCGCACGAGAGCCCAGTCGCTGGTCGCCGTCGCAGCCGCGGTCTCCCTTGCCCTCGCGGGGGCGAGGTCCGGACGGGCCGACTCTTGGGCGGCGGACGATCCGCTCGCCGCCGCGAAGGCCGCGGTGGTCGAGGTGGTCGACGCCGCCTACGTCGACGGCATCCACAACTTCCGCGACCCGGTCGCGATCCGCAAGGGGTTCCACCCCGGCTTCGAGATGCTCGTCCTGAAGAACGGACAGCTCGAGAAGCTGCCGATCGAGAAGTGGATCGAGGCGATCGAGGCGAGGAACGCCAAGGAGCCGCCGCCCGCGGACGGCAAGCGCACGACGACGGCCGCCTTCCCGCTGGTCGAGGTCACCGGCTCGGCGGCGGTGGTGAAGGTCGAGCTCACGCGCGACGGCAAGCTCGTCTTCACCGACTATCTCTCGCTCTACCAGTTCGAGGACGGCTGGAAGATCGTCGGCAAGATCTTCTTCCGCCACCCCTCGGACTGAAGCGAGCCTCAGAGGTCGACCAGGACCTCGAAGCCGCCGTAGTACATGCGGCTCGCGTCGAACGGCATGGCGCCCGGCTGCATCATCTTCGCCAGGCGGGGGTCCTTCATCGCCTTGGCGATGACCCGGTCGCGGTGCGCGCGCGAGCGGTAGCGGATCCAGGAGAAGACCACGGTCTCGCCCGGCTTCATCCGGAAGGCGCGCGGGAACGGCACGCAGCCCTTGATCACGAGGTCGTCGCCGACGCACTCCTGGACCTCGAGCGCGCCGTGCTCGCGCCAGACCCGGGCGGCGGTGCGGGCGAGCTTGCGATAGGCATCGAGCTTGCGCTTCGGAACCGGCAGCAGGAATCCGTCGACGTAGGCCATGGCAACCCCCTTTCCGGCGAGAGGCACCGATCGTACGCGAAACCGGTGTCAGACCCCGCTCTCCGGGGCGGGGTCTGACACCGGTTTCGCGGGGATTCCCGTAGGCTCGCCGCGGGGAGGACGCCATGCACAGCCGGCTGAGCTCGTTCGCGGAGCACTACTGGGCCGAGTATCTGGGCAAGATCGAGGCGGCAGTCGAGCCGTTGAGCGAGGAGCAGGTCTGGTGGCGGCCCAACGAGGCGAGCAACTCGATCGGCAACCTCTGCGCCCACCTGGTCGGCAACCTCAGCCAGTGGGTGCTCGACGGCCTCGGCGGCGAGCCGTTCGAGCGCCATCGCGACGCCGAGTTCGCGGCGCGCGGCGGCGTTGCGAAGCGCGAGCTCGTCGAGCGGCTGCGCGCCACGGTCGAGCGCTGCCGCCGCGTCGCCGCGCGGCTCTCCGCCGACGAGCTCGGCCGTGCGCTCCGGATCCAGGCCTACGAGACCGATGGCTACGGCGCCCTCTTCCACGCCGTCGAGCACATGGCCTACCACACCGGGCAGATCGTGCTGCTCGCCAAGCTCCACGGCGCGGCGCTCGACTTCTACCCCCAACACCGCGGCGAGTAGCGCGGCGCGAGGCCGCGGTACCGGGGCGAGGTCGCGTCCGGACCCGGCGGCGGCGGCCGAGGGTAGGATGGGGGCCGTCAACCTCACCCGTCTCGGAGGCATCGATGGAGCATCGGCGTCCAGGTCCCGGTCCATTTGCGTGCAGACGATCGGCCCCGGGAGCGCGCGCGGCGCGCCGGCGCGGCGGGCTCGCCCTCGTTCTGATGCTCGCGCCCGCGGCCGCGCGCGGAGAGTGGCCGCTGATCTGGGACTTCGACGGCCGCTCGGACACGCCGACCGCGGCGCTGCTCGCTCCCGGCGGCGACCTGCTGGTGGCGGTCGAGGCCTACGTCCAGGGTGCGACCTCGCCGCGCGCGGTCCTGGTGCGGATCGATCCGGGGGGTCAGGTCGTGTGGGCGACCGCGGACCCCGACCTGCCCGCGCCGAGCGGCCTCGCGCTCGCCGGGGACGGCCGGGCGCTGGTGATCGGACGCTCCGGCGTCAGCACGCTGCGCGCCAGCTCGTTCACGGCCGCCGGCGCGCTCGAGTGGTCGCGCACCCGCGGCGGGCTGGCGCCGGACCTGCCCGGCAACGGGCCGGCGGCGCAACCGGTGTGGGACGCGGCGGCCGGCGCGTGGCGGATTCCGGCCGGGCTGGGCGGCGACTTCGCCGTGCTGTCCTGGACGGCCGCCGGCGATCCGCTGCCCGACCGGATCTGGTCGCCTCCCGCGGGGGAGGCCACGGCGACCGCGGTCGCTCCGCGTCCGTCCGGCGGTCTGCTGGTGACCGGTTCGGTGGAGCTGACGGTGCCGGGCTGGTGGACCGTGGCGCTCGACGACGCCGGCGTAGAGGACTGGAGCCGCTTCGAGGACGGCGGCACCAACGCCGGCATCTTCAGCGGCGCGTTCCCGCTCGTGGTCGACGCGCAGCGCGTCACGGTCTGGGCCGACGACGAG
>JAFNAE010000234.1 GCA_017860005.1 Acidobacteriota bacterium
CCGGTTCGCGACTCGGCCCGCGCTCAGCGGCCCACCAGCGCACGGCGGGCGGCGGCGAGCTCGGAGCGCTGCTCGGGGCCGAGCTCCGGGTATTCGAGGTCGAGCGAGTCGAGCGCGTCGATCACCGCCGCCGCGATCACCATCCGCGTGAACCACTTGTTGTCCGCCGGCACGACGAACCAGGGCGCGGCCTCGGTCGCGGTGTGGCGGATCGTCTCTTCGTAAGCCTCCATGTAGCGATCCCAGGACTCGCGCTCGGCGAGGTCCTGCAGCGAGAACTTCCAGTTCTTGTCGGGGTCGTCGATGCGCTCGAGGAAGCGGCGCCGTTGCTCGTCCTTCGAGACGTGCAGGAAGAACTTCCGGATCATCACGCCGTTGCGGCCGAGGTAGCGCTCGACGGCGCGGATGTCCTCGAAGCGCTGGCTCCAGATCTTCTTGGTGACCAGCCCCGGCGGCAGCTTCTGCCGGGCGAGCAGCTCCGGGTGCACGCGCACGATCAGCGTCTCCTCGTAGTAGCTGCGGTTGAAGATGCCGATGCGGCCGCGCTCCGGCAGGCACTTCAGGCAGCGCCAGAGGAAGTCGTGGTCGAGCTCCTCGCTGCTCGGCGCCTTGAACGAGAAGACCTGGCAGCCCTGCGGGTTGACGCCCGACATGACGTGCCGGATCGCGCCGTCCTTGCCTGCCGCGTCCATGGCCTGGAAGATCAGCAGCACGGCCCAGCGGTCCTGGGCGTAGAGCTTGTGCTGCAGCGCGGCGAGCGCCTCGATGCCGGCGGCCAGCGCCGCCTTGGCGCGCGGCTTGCCCTCGGAGCCCAGGCCGAGCGTCTCGCCCGGGTCGACGTCGGCGAGCCGGAACTTCCGGCCGTGCGTGACGCGGAACGGCGCGGCGAGCTTGCGGGCCCGTTCGATCGTCTGCTTCGCCTTCATCGCGAGCTCACTCCCGGGCGGCTAGAAGCGGAACGCCGAGCCGAGCTGGATCTGGCCGGCCTTGCCGCTCTGGCCGTCGCGGTTGATGCGCCGCCCCCAGAGGTACTCGGCGACGATGTCCAGGCGCGGAATCGGCGAGTAGGAGAGGTTGAGCGAAAAGCGCTGGGTGCGTTCCAGGGCGTCGCCGGGCTGGGCGTCGAGGGTGTCGACCCAGACGAACCCGGTGGTCAACGTCGAGCGCAGCCGCTCGTTCCACCAGTGCTCCAGGCCGATGTAGCTCGACCCGACCGGCAGCGCCACGAGCTCGCCGGCCTCCTCGTCGAAGAAGGCGTCCTGGCCACCGTCCGTGGACAGATCTGTGATGTAGCGGCCGATGCCCTTGCCCGCGTTCCAGGCGAAGCGGATGCGGCCCCGCTCGGGCGCCCAGGGCGCCGGCAGGACGCCGCTCAGATTGATGCCGTAGCCGGCCGTGGAGAGCGTGTCGATCGGCTCGCCGGTCGGGCTCTCGACTTCGCCGCGCAGCTGGCGAAAGAGCAACGATGTCTGGATGTGGCTGCCTTCGCGGAGCAGGCCGAAGCCGAAGAGGGGCGCTTCCTTCGGGTCCCAGCGCAGCCGCAGGATCAGGTCGGGAGCCTGGTTGACGCCTTCGGCGCCGGTGAGGTCGGGGTTCGCCTCCTCGGCGGCGACCGCGAAGCTCAACCGCTCGCCGATCGGGCGGGTCCAGCGGACCTGCGGCTGGCGGACCATCGAGATGGCGTTGAGGCCCTCGAAGTCGATGCCGTCGGGCTCCGCCTCCGGATCGGAGAAGGTCGACCAGGACTGGCCCACGAGCCAGCGGTCCCACTGCCCGAAGGCGTGCCGCAGCCGGAGTTGATTGCTCGATCCGGCAAAGTCCGCCTCGATGTAGGCCCGCATGTAGCCGACCCCGGTCGGTGTCCGCAGGTCGAAGTTGAAGCGGCTGGGGATCACCGAGAACTCGACGCGCGAGGTCTTGCCCGCCTCTTCGCTGCCCTCGACCGGGATCGAAGAGGTGATGAAGCGGTCGTCGCTGCCGATGGCGTCGAAGGAGTCGATGAAGACCACCCGGACGCGCCCGCCGATGCGCAGCGCCGCGTCGGTGCCCGGGATCTTGAACGAGCCGGGGAACTCGCCCTGGAGGTTCTGGATCGCCATCTCGGGCACGCGCTGCACGGTCTGCTCGACCTCGGCGAGCCGGGCCTCGACCGCCGCGGCGACGCTCTCCTCGACGGGCAGCTTGCGGATCTCCGCCACCTCGTTGCTGGTGGCGAGCGCGAGCAGGCTCGCCTCCTCGAGCCGCTGCTCGAGCTCGGCCAGGCGCTTCTCCTGCTCGGTGAGCTTCGCCTGCTGGTCGGTGAGCCGCTGCTGCTGCTCGGCCAGCGCCTGCTGCTGCTCGGCGAGCTTCTGCTGTTGCTCGGCGAGCGCCCGCTGCTGCGCCTCGATCAACCGCCGCTGCTCTTCGACCAGCCGCGCCAGCTCCTCGACGGGCGCGGGCTCCGGCGCCGGCTCCGCGGGCGGCGCGGACTGCGCGCCGAGGGGCACCGACGCCGCCAGCAGGGCGAGGGCGATCACGCGGCGTGCGGCCGGCCGCCCGGGCGGGGTGAGCAGGGAACGGGCGCCGCGGTGCGAGGGAGGGCGCAGGGCCAGGGTCTCCGGGGCCGCACGCTACGACGAATCCCGGGGCCTGACAACGACCGGCGGGGTCGCGGACCTCCCCGCGGGACGCGCTAGAATCGCGGCGCACGCTTTTCCGACTCCGGCCTCGCCTTCCCAGGAGGATTCCCGATGCGCCACCGTACCGCCGCGATTCCGCTCGCCCTCGCCCTCGCGACCGGGCTCTGTCTGCCCGCTTTCGCCGGCGAGCAGCCGCTGCCCTCCCAGACCTCGATCGCGGAGCTCGTCACCGTGACCGGCGAGGTCGTCGCCCTCGACTCCGCCTCGCGCGTCATCACGCTGCGCGGGCCGCTCGGCGGCGAGATCACCGGCCGCGTCGCGGCCGACGTCAAGAACCTGGGCGAGGTCAAGGTCGGCGACCTGGTGACCCTCGCCTACTACCAGTCGATGGCGCTGTCGGCCGCAAAGAAGGGCGAGCCCAACCCGCTGTTCACGGGCGGCGACGCGGCGACCGCCGCGCCGGGCGAGAAGCCCGCCGGCTACGTCGCCCAGCAGACGAAGCGTACGGTCACGGTGGCGGCGGTGGACGCCGAGCGGCGCTCGGTCGTCTTCCGCGGCGAGGACGGCACGCTCTTCCCGGTCGAGGTCGAGCGGCCGGAGTTCGCGCGCAAGCTCGAGACGCTGCGCGTCGGCGACCAGCTCGACGTCGTGGTCACCGAGGCGGTGATCGCCGAGGTCAAGCCGGCGGCGCCGGGCTCGAAGCCTTCGGTGACCCACGAGGTGGGCACGCTGATCGTCGATCGCGGCGAGATCGTGCGGCGCGTCGGCAATACGCTGTTCATCCGCACCGAGAACGGACGGATGATCCGGGCCGCCGTCGATCCGCAGTTCAAGTTCGTGATCGACGGCAAGGAGGCCACGGTCGAGGATCTCAAGCCGGGGACCAGGCTGACCCGCACGGCGCTGCGGGTGACCGAGGCCGAGTACGCCGAAGGCGAGTAGCTGCCGCGATCTCTGGCGCCCTCTGGCGGCGGTCCCGGGGGGGCGCCAGTCCGGGGTGGGCCGCCCGAATTCCGGCCCCGACCGAAAACCCCCCGCCTGCCAGCCCGTAAGAAGGGTGACGGCCCGTGTCGCATCGCCCGCTGGGGCGGGGTGCGCCGCCCCTGCTGCGGGTGGCCGAGCGGCGCCGCCGGGGCGTTCCGGGTTCGGTGGCCGGAACGTTAGCTTTCGATCGGAGCGACGGATGACGAGCGGCGTCGGCGAATGGCCGCCGCGCCAGGCAGCGGGAAGGGGAGATGGGGACATGACGAAGCGAATCCTCACGGGCGTCGCCGCCCTGGCGATGCTGTTGGCGTTCGCGCCCGGTGCGCAGGCGCAGGAGACGGGCGAGCGGTCGTTCGATCTCGTCGCCGGACTGTACGTTCCGGGCATCGACGACCTCGACAACG
>JAFNAE010000019.1 GCA_017860005.1 Acidobacteriota bacterium
TCGTCGAGCACGCCGCGCAGGCTGCGCTTGGAGCGGCGGGCGCGGTGACGCGCGAGCGCGAATCGATGGGTCTCGTCGCGGATCCTCTGCAGGAGCTGCAACCCGGCATCGTGGCGCGAAGGACGCACGGGAAGCGGTGCGCCGGGCAGGTAGAGCACCTCCTCCCGCTTGGCGAGCCCCACCACCGGGAGCTCCTCGAGGCCGAGACGCGCGAGCGCCGAGAGTGCGGCGTTGAGCTGGCCGCGGCCGCCGTCCACCAGCACGAGGTCCGGCGTCCGGCCACTCTCCTCGAGCAGCCGGCGGTAACGGCGCTCGACCGCCTCGCCGAGCGAGCGGAAGTCGTCGGAGCCCACCACGCCGCGGATGTTGAAGCTCCGGTACTCGCTCCTGCGCAGCCGTCCCTCGCGCCAGACGATCAACGATGCGACGCTGTCGGCGCCCTGCGTGTTGGAGACGTCGAAGCCCTCGATCCAGCGCGGCGGCTCGGGCAGCTCGAGCAGGCGCTCGAGCGAGAGCAGCGCGGCGTCCTCCTCGCCGGTGACACGGAACCGGCGGCGGAAGGCGAACTCGGCGTCGCGCGCCGCCACCCGCAGGCGCTCGGCCTTGGTGCCGCGCGCGGGATAGCGCAGGTAGACCCGGGCCCCCTTGCGCTCGGAGAGCCACGCGGCGAGGGCTTCGTCGCCCTCCACCGGTACCGGCAGGTGGATCTCCCTGGGCAGGAAGGTCGTGCGCTCGTAGAGCTGCGGCAGCAGCTCGGCGAGGAGGGTCTCGGCGCCCGGCGCGTGCTGGCCCTCCCAGAACAGCTCGCGCCGGTCCAGCACCTGGCCGCCGCGCATCACGAGCACCGAGACCGCGGCCTGACGGCCGTGGATCGCGACGCCGAACAGGTCGGCGTCCTCGGCGTCGGTCGAGGCCAGCGAAGCCCGGTCGCCCTGGCGCTCCACCTCGCTCAGGAGGTCGCGCAGGCGCGCCGCGCGCTCGAAATCGAGCGCGTCCGCGGCGAGCTGCATTTCGCCGCGCAGCCGCTTCGCCAGCGGCTCGATCCGGCCGGCCAGGAAGAGGCGCGCGCCCTCGACCGCCAGCGCGTACTCCGCGCCGCTGGTCAGGCCTTCGACGCACGGGCCGAGGCAGCGCTTCAGGTCGTGGTAGAGGCAGGGTCGCGGCAGGCGGCCGTCGATGTCGAGGTCGCAGACGCGCACGCCGAACAGCTTCTGCGTGAGCTTGATCGCGCGGCGGGCGAGCCCGCCGGGCAGGTACGGCCCGAAATACTCGCCGCCGTCGTCGCGGATGCGGCGGGTGAAGACCAGCCGCGGCCAGGGCTCGCGCGTCAGCTTGAGGTACGGGTAGGTCTTGTCGTCGCGCAGCAGGACGTTGTAGCGCGGCTTGCGCTGCTTGATGAAGTTGTTCTCGAGCAGCAGCGCCTCGCGCTCGGAGCCCGCGACGACGTACTCGAGATCGGCCGCCTCGGCGAGCATCGCGGCCAGGCGCGGCTCGAGCTCGCGCGCGAGGTAGCTCGCCGCGCGCCGGCGCAGCGACTTCGCCTTGCCCACGTAGAGGGTGCCGCCCGCGGCGTCGACGAACAGGTAGATCCCGGGCAGCTCGGGCAGCCCCTCGATGCGCGCCCGCAGGCGCTCGCCCCCGCCCTCCTCCGGCCCGCTCACGGCGGCATCGTAGCCCCGAACCGTGCTCAGGCGCCGAACACCTGCTGCTCGCGCAGCTCCCGGATCCGGTCGCGCAGCTCGGCCGCCTCCTCGAACTCCAGGCGTTTGGCCGCCTCGCGCATCGCGCGCTCGAGCCGGGTGATGCGCTCGGCGAGCGGCAGCTCGCTGCGCTCGGCGACCTCGAGCAGCTGGGGCCGGATCTCCTTCGGATAGTCGAGCGCGGAGAGCGCGACCAGCGGGTTGTGGATGTCCTTGAGGATCGTGCTGGGCTCGATGCCGTACTCCCGGTTGTAGGCCTCCTGGCGGGCCCGGCGCCGTCGGGTTTCGTCGATCGTGTGCCGGATCGAGTCCGTCTCCCGGTCGGCATAGAAGACGACGCGTCCGTTGAGGTTCCGCGCTGCGCGCCCCGAGGTCTGGATCAACGAAGTCTCGCTGCGCAGAAAGCCCTCCTTGTCGGCGTCGAGGATCGCCACCAGGGAGACTTCGGGGAGGTCGAGTCCCTCGCGCAGGAGGTTGATGCCGACCAGGACGTCGAACTCCCCGCGCCGGAGCGCGGTCACGATCTCGATGCGCTCGAGCGTCTCCACGTCGCTGTGCAGGTAGCGGACCCGTACTCCGCATTCGCCCAGGTACTGCGTCAGCTCCTCGGCCATGCGCTTGGTGAGGGTCGTCACCAGCACGCGTTCCTTGCGCGCCACCACCTTTCGGATCTCGGCCAGGAGGTCGTCGACCTGCCCGCGCGCCGGCCGCACCTCGATCACCGGATCGACCAGCCCGGTCGGACGGATGAGCTGCTCGACCACCACGCCGCCGGTGCGCCCGAGCTCGAACGGCCCGGGCGTCGCGGACACGTAGACGCGCTGGCCGACCCGGGCGTCGAACTCGTCGAACGTGAGCGGCCGGTTGTCGAGCGCCGAGGGCAGGCGGAACCCGAACTCCACCAGCGTCTCCTTGCGCGAGCGGTCACCGTGGTACATGCCGCGCACCTGGGGCACGGTCTGGTGGCTCTCGTCGACCACGAGCAGGAAGTCGTCCGGGAAGTAGTCGAGCAGCGTCGGCGGTGGCTCGCCCGGCGCACGTCCCGTGAGGTGCCGCGAGTAGTTCTCGATGCCGTGGCAGTAGCCGACCTCCTGCAGCATCTCGAGGTCGAAGTTCGTGCGCTGCTCGAGCCGTTGCCGCTCGAGCAGCTTGCCCTCGGCCTCGAGCACCTCGAGACGCGCCTTGAGCTCGGTGCGGATCGAGCCGATCGCCTGTACCACGCGCTCCCTGGGGGTCACGTAGTGGGTCTTCGGGAAGAGCGCGACGCGCTCCACCTCCTCGATCACGTCGCCGCGCAGGGGGTCGAAGCGGACCACGCGCTCGATCTCGTCGCCGAAATACTCGACGCGCACGCCGCGGTCCTCGTAGGCGGGCAGGATCTCGAGCACGTCGCCGCGCGCCCGGAAGCTGCCGTGGAAAAGATCGAGCGGGGTGCGCACGTACTGCATCTCGGCCAGGCGCGCCAGGGCCCGGTCCATGCCGGAGCGATCGCCGCGCGCGAACATCAGCAGCATGCCGAAGAAGGCCTCGGGAGAGCCCAGGCCGTAGATGCAGGAGACCGAGGCCACGATGACGACGTCCCGCCGCTCGAACAGGGCCTTGGTCGCGCGCAGGCGGAGCCGGTCGATCTCCTCGTTGATGCTGGTCTCCTTCTCGATGTAGGTGTCCGTCTGCGGCACGTAGGCTTCGGGCTGGTAGTAGTCGTAGTAGGAGACGAAGTACTCGACCGCGTTGTCCGGGAAGAAGGCGCGGAACTCCTGGTAGAGCTGGGCGGCGAGCGTCTTGTTGTGCGAGAGGACCAGGGTCGGGCGGTGGACGGCCTCGACCAGCTTGGCGATGGTGAAGGTCTTGCCCGATCCGGTGACGCCCAGCAGGACCTGCTCGCGCGCTCCGCGCTCGAGCCCCGCGAGCAGCTCCCGGATGGCCTGCGGCTGGTCGCCCTGCGGCTCGAACGGAGAGACGAGCCGGAAGCGGTCGCTCACGGAGAGGGCGCCGCGCGGACCGGCGCCTCCACAGCCGGCGCGGCGGGCCCGGGCTCCCCCTCGGGCCGCAACAGGCCGCCCACCCGCTCGAGCGCCGACAGGAGATCGAGGACGTCGTCGTGGGTGAGCTCGCCCCGGGGCGCCTTCTCGGCCGCGTTGGTGAGCTGGAGCTGCAACGCCTTGAGCGCCGGCATCTCGACCTCGCCGCGCTTGATCTTCTCCACCGCGGCGTCGAAGCCCCGTTGCAGCCGCGCGCGCTCCTCCACCGTCACCTCCGGTGGCAGCGCCGCGGTGACCTGCGTGCGCAGCTCGCCCATGGTCCAGGCGAGCAGGTCCTTGGCCTTGACCACGAAGACGATCGCCACCACGCCGAGCAGGGCGAGCAGCACGCCGCATCCGATCCAGAGTGGCCGTGCACCGCGGCCCGGAGCGCTCCTGGGCGCGGGCGCGAACGGGCGCGGGACGGGAGTCTGCGGACCGGAGGGCTCCATGGTTCGAAGTCTATAATCCAGGCGTGGCCCGCGCCGTGATTCGCTCCGTCCCTCCCGTCGCGCCGCCGCCGCCGCTGGGCCCCGTGCCCCGCCCCCGCTTCCGCTGGCGCCGCTGGCTCGTTCCGCTCGTGCTCGCGGCCGCCACCGGTGCCGCGCTCGGGGTCGGGGTCGCTGCCGCGGTGCGCGTACCGAACGTCGACGAGATCGCGCGCTTCAGCCCCAAGCTGGTGACCCGGCTCGTCGACCGGGACGGGCGCGCCTTCGCCACCTACGCGAGTGAGCGGCGCCTGCTCTTGCGCGAGGGCGAAATCCCCGAGCTGCTCCAGAACGCGGTCCTGGCGGCCGAGGACGCGAGCTTCCTGCGCCACGGCGGTATCGACCTGATGGGCGTGGCGCGCTCGATGGCGGTGAACTTCCAGCGCGGACGTCGGGCGCAGGGAGCCTCCACCATCACGATGCAGCTCGCGCGCGAGCTCATGGGCCGGCGCGAGAAGACCTGGGACCGCAAGATCACCGAGGTCCTGCTCGCGGTCGAGCTCGAGAAGCGCCTGTCCAAGCAGCAGATCCTCACCCTCTACTGCAATCTCTCGTTCGTCGGCCACGGCAACTACGGCATGGAGGCGGCGGCGCGCGACTACTTCGGGCACGGCGTCGGTGAGCTGACTCTCACCGAGGCGGCGACGCTGGCGGGGATCGTCCAGCGTCCGAGCGACTACAGCCCGATCCACGCTCCGGAGCGCGTGCTGACGCGACGCAACTACGTCCTGCGCAGGATGCTCGAGGAGGGCTTCATCGACCGCGCCCGGCACGACGCGGCCGTGCTCGAGCCGATGGCGCTGGCGCCGCGCCGCGAGTCGCGCGAGGTCGGGGCCTATTTCGGTGAGGCCGTGCGCCGGCGTCTCGAGGAGTCCTACGGCAGCGAGCGGCTCTACACCGAGGGATTCGAGGTCCGCACCACGCTCGACGAGCGCATGCAGCGGGCGGCCGAGGACGCGCTCTCCGAGGGCCTGCTGCGCCTCGACCACCGCCGCGGCTGGCGCGGCCCGATCCTGCGCGACGAGAGCACGTCGCTCACCGGTCCCGAGATCGAGGAGCGTGCCGGACGCAATCCCCGTCCCGCGAGCTGGATCGCCGGGCTCGTGCTGGCGGTCGACCGCGACGCCGCGGCGGTGCGCACGCCCGCGGGGGACGTGCGCATCGAGCGCGCGGGGACAGCCTGGACCGGTCGGGCCGAAGTCTCCGCGGTGCTGCGCCGGGGAGACCTGGCCTGGTTCCGGCACGACGAGGGCGCACCCGGCGAGCGCCCCGCGCGCTGGCTGCTCGAGCAGGAGCCGCTGCTCGAGGGGGCGGTGGTGGTGCTGGAATCGGCCACCGGGGCGGTGCGCGCCTCGGTCGGCGGCTGGGACTACCGGCGCAGCAAGTTCGATCGCGCGACGCAGGCGACGCGCCAGGTCGGATCGGCCTTCAAGCCCTTCGTCTACGGCGCCGCCCTCGAGGCCGGGTGGACTCCGGCCGATCGGCTGTTCGACGCCCCGGCCGTGTTCATCGGCGCCGACGGCCTTCCCAGCTACAGTCCACGCAACTACTACCGGCGCTACACGGGCATCATCACGCTGCGCCGCGCGCTGGAGCACTCGGTCAACGTCCCGGCGGTCAAGCTGCTCGACCTGGTCGGGGCCGGGCGCGTGGTCGACTTCGCCCGCCGCTGCGGCATCACCTCGCCGCTGCCGCCCTACCCCAGCCTGGCGCTCGGCTCCGCCGACCTGATCCCGATCGAGATCGCCTCGGGCTATGCGGCGATCGCCAACCAGGGCTTGCTGGTGCGTCCTTATCTGATCGAAGAGGTGCGGCGGCCGGACGGCGCCGTGCTCGAGCGCAACCGGGTCGAGGCCACCAAAGCGATGGAGCCGGCGGTGGCATTCGTCCTCACGCGCATGCTGGAGGGAGTCATCGACCGGGGCACCGCGGGCCGCCTGGCCGACTTGCCGCTGGCCATCGCGGGCAAGACCGGTACCACCAACGAATACACCGACGCCTGGTTCGTCGGCTTCACGCCGCGCTATACCCTGCTCACCTGGGTCGGCTTCGACGTCAAGAAGACGATCGGCAGGAAGATGACCGGCGCCGAGGCGGCGCTGCCGATCTGGCGGCGGCTGGCCGAGCAGGGCCTGCGCGATGGCTGGCTGACCGAGGGCGAGACCTTCGCGGTGCCCGCCGGAGTCGAGCTGCGCCCGGTCGAGGCGCGCTCGGGTCTCGCGGCGGGACCGGGAGCCTCGCGGGTCGTCGAGGAGGCCTTCCTCTCGGGCACCGCTCCGACCGAGACCTGGGAGCCGCGCTGGGACGCGATCCTCGCCCTGCCCTGGCCGCAGCAGCTCGCGTTCTACCGGCCGCGACCCGGGGAGAAGATGCCCGGCGACTTCGCGGCCGCCGCGGAGGCGCTCGCCGACCGCGGCGACGACGACGCGGCCGGCGACTGAGCCTCGATCCTCAGCCCCGGCCGGGCTTGGTCCCGATCAGGGCGTAATCCTGGAAGCCCCAGAGCAGCTCGTCGATGCGGTCGCGCAGGGCGTTGACCGAGTGCGCGAGCGGGCGGAGCCCGGCGTCGAGCTCGTCGAGGGCCAGCTCGGGCAGGCGCTGGTCCGCGGGGAACGGACGCAGGTCGATGCGCTCGACGGGCTCGAAGCCGGCGACCTGGAACAGGAGCCGGAGCGTGTCGGGGTGGACCGGCCGGCGGTGGGTGGGATCGAGCCAGAAGTTGCGCGCGGCGACGACCAGCGAGAGCGGGTTCGGAGTCTCGAGGATGAGGACGCCACCGGGCACCAGAGCGCGCCAGGCGAGCCGGACCAGGCGATCGACGGCCTGGGACGGCAAGTGCTCGATGACGTGAAACGACACCACGCCGCCGAGCGACCCCTCCGGCGCGCGGGCGAGCTCGTCGAGCAGGTCTCCGCGCGCAGCCGAGAGGCCCTTGCGCTGGCACTCCTCCACCATCGAAGCCGAGGAGTCCACGCCGCGCGCTGCCACGCCGCGCTCGCTCAGGATCGCGAGCGCCTCGCCCCGGCCGCAGCCGAGGTCGAGGACCTCGCCCCGGCCCTCGAGGTACGGCAGGTAGGGACGCAGGCGCTCCGCGATCTCCTCTTCCGTGCCGCGGAACCGGCGCTCGAGGTCGAGGTAGTCCTGTTCCTCGCGCACGCGCGCGAGCGCGCTGACGCCGCCTCCCTCCGCCGCGGCCACCGCCGACGCCAGGCGCGCCCAGACCGAGCGGCTCTCGCGGCGCACGTGATCGAGCTTCTGGTCGACGCGCGCGAAGAGCGCGTCGTTGTGCGACATGACCTCGGCCAGCCCGTCCCGCCAGACCGCCTCGAGGTGGTTGAGGCGGTGCTCGTGGACGTCGAGCACGACCGCGCGTACGTCTTCGGCGCGCCGCAGGTACTCGAGCAGGATGAGATTGAAGACCCGCTGCCGCTCCCAGAGATCCGACTGGGGCGCGGCGACGAACGGCCGCAGGAGCCGTTTGGCGGCGACGATCAGCCGCCCGAAAACGCCGCGGTGGCTGGAGATCGGGAACGTCCGGTCCCCGGCCCACAGCCACCGCCAGTCGTCCAGGCTCCGGGTCGGCTCGCCCAGGAAGCGTTCGAGAGCCGGCTCCGCCGGCCCGCCCTCGCGCTTCTCTCCGGGCTCGCCGGCCGGCACGGCGCTACTCTTCGGCCTCGACCGTCACCGCCAGCTCGGCGACCACCTCGGAGTGCAGGTCGATACGCACCACGTGGTCACCCAGCGTCTTGATGCCGCCGGCCAGGTCGATCTGCCGCCGATCGATCTCGACGCCTCTTGCGCTCAGCGCATCGACCACCTCGCCCGCGGTCACCGACCCGTAGAGCGCTCCGCTCTCCGTCGCCCGCTTGCGCAGCCTGATCTGGGCGCCGGCGATGCGGCTGGCCACGTCCGCAGCCGACTGCCGCTCGGACTCGTGCCGGGCCTCGATCTTCTTCTTCTGGTGATCGAAGTACTTCAGGTTGCCGGGCGTCGCTTCGAGTGCGAGCCCCTGGGGGAGCAGGAAGTTGCGGGCGTAGCCCGGCTTGACCTCGACGACCTGGCCGCGGCGTCCGCGGTGACGCAGGTCGGACAGCAGGATGACCTTCATGGCGCTCGCCTCCGTGCTCTCAGTCGGTGGTGAAGGGCAGCAGCGCCAGGTGCCGCGCCCGCTTGATGGCCGTCGCCACCATGCGCTGATGGCGCGCGCTGTTTCCGGAGATGCGGCGCGGCAGGATCTTGGCCCGCTCCAGGATGTACTGCTGGAGCAGCTTGACGTCCTTGTAGTCGACGTACTCGATGTGCTCGGCGGTGAAGCGGCAGACCTTGCGGCGCTTGAAGAAGGTCTTCTTCTTGCCGGCCGGCTTGCGACCCTTGCCCGGAGCGAATCTGCGTCCCATGGCCATGTTCACTCCTCCTCGGCGGGCTCGACGACCGGCGCCGGCTCCGGCTCCGAGTGGATGGTGCGTACCGGCTGGCCGGGCTTGACCCGGTTGGCCGCGCGCTTGAGGTCGAGGTCGGTGCGCACGGTCAGGAAGCGGAGCACGCGGTCGTTCTGGCCGAGCCGGAGCTCGACCTCGGGGATGAGCGCCGCGCTCGCGGGCTCCATCTGGAGGAACAGGAAGACGTAGCGACCCTCGCTCAGCTTGCGGATCGGATACGCCAGCTTCTTCTTGCCCCAGCTCTCCTCGCGGACCACCTCGCCTCCTCGGCTGGTGATCAGCTGCTTGTACTCGTCGACGAGGGTCACGAACTCCTCGTCGGAGAGCCTGGGATCGGCGACGATCGCCAGTTCGTACGTTCGCATCGGGCCTCCCTATGGCCGTTGGGTCCCACTCTCGTCGGGTGGAACAGAGAGGTCGCCTCCGGCCCGGTCGGCTCGGAGACACCCGCCGGCGCAAGGCCGGCGCGGGCGCGTATCGTATCGCGGCCGCGTTTCCGGCGCAAACCTCAGCCGTTGAACCGGTTCATCGCCGCCTCGATGCCCTCGGCGAGCCACGCCGAGACCGCCTCCGCGCCGCGCTCGACGAGCTCCTCCGCGCGCTCCCTCTCGGCCGCGGTGAAGGGCGCGAGCACGAAGGGCGCCAGGTCGGCGCCGGGCTCGAACCCCTCCTCGGGCGCGATGCCCAGCCGCAGCCGCGGCACCTCCTCGCTGCGCAGGCTCTCGATCACCGACTCCATGCCGCGGTGGCCGCCCGCGCCGCCGCGCGCGCGCAGGCGCAGCCGGCCGAGCGGAAGCGAGACGTCGTCGTAGACGACGAGGATGTCCCTCGGCTGCGCCGCGACGCGCTCGGCGAGGCAACGCACCGCGTAGCCGCTCCGGTTCATGTAGGTCTGGGCGAGCGCGAGCACCGCGGGCACCGCGTCGCCGACGCGCGCCGCGCATTCCTCCGCGTCGAGGCTCACGCCGAGCCGGCTGGCGCACCGCTCCACCACCCGGAATCCCAGGTTGTGCCGGGTCTCGGCGTAGGCCTCGCCGGGGTTGCCGAGGCCCACCACCAGGCGCGCGGGCCTCAGGGCTCCTTCGCCTCTTCCTTCTTGCCGCGCTGGATGACCTCCGGCTCGGCAGGCTGAGTGGCGGCGACGGCGGCAGGCGCACCCTCGGCGGCGGGGGTCTCGACGACCTCCATGCGCGCGTGCTTGACGGACGCGATCACCACGTCGGGCGAGCCGAGGTAGGTGACGCGTTCGGGCAGGCGCACCGCTCCGGCCTCCAGGTGCTCGCCGACGCGCAGCTCGGTGACGTCGACCGGAACCTCGTGCGGGATCTCCGCGGGGAGGCACTCGACCTCGATCTCGCGCGTCACGAAGTCGAGAATGCCGCCGTCGGTCTTGACTCCGTAGGGGACGCCCTCGAGCTTGAGGTGGACCTTCACGCGCACCTTCTGGTCCATGAGGATGCGCTGGAAGTCGACGTGCACGATGCGATGATCCACGGGGTCGAGCTGGAGCTCGCGGATCATGGCGTGGCGGGTCTGGTCGGTGCCGCCCAGCTTGAGCAGGAAGATCCGGTTCTCGTGGCCGCCTTCCTTGAACGAGTCGGTGAGGACCCGGCGCGGCACCTGGATCGAAACCGGCTCGCGCCCGGCGCCGTAGAGGACCGCTGGGATCAGGTCCGCCCGGCGCAGGCGGCGGCTGTCGGACTTGCCGACGCGCTCGCGCCGGACGACTTCGATGGTGATCTCGGCCATTTCCTTTTTCCTTCTTCTCTGCTTCCGTGGAGTCAGACGAACAGGGAGGAGACGGAGCTGTTCTCGTGGATGCGCCGGATCGCCTCCCCGAGGAGCGGCGCCACCGACAGGGCGCGCAGCTTCGAGCTGCGCTGGAGCTTGTCGTCCACCGGCGTCGTGTTGGTGACCAGCACCAGCTCGAGGGGCGACTTGTCGATGCGCTCCATGGCGGGGCCCGACAGGATGCCGTGCACGCCGGCCGCGAGGATGCGCCGGGCGCCCTTCTGGCGCAGCGCTTCCACCGTCTTGGTGAGCGTGCCCGCGGTGTCGATGATGTCGTCGAGGATCAGGGTGCTCTTGCCCTCGACCTCGCCGATGATGTTCATCACCTCCGCCACGTTGGGTGCCGTCCGGCGCTTGTCGATGATCGCCAGGCCGGCCTCCAGCCGCTTGGCGATGGCACGCGCGCGCTCGACGCCTCCGGCATCGGGCGACACGATGACCAGCTCAGGGATCTCGAGATTGCGGATCGCCTCGAGCAGCACCGGGGCGGCGAACAGGTGGTCCACGGGCACGTCGAAGAAACCCTGGATCTGGGGCGCGTGGAGGTCCATGGTGAGCACGCGATCGGCGCCCGCGGCGGAGATCAGGTCGGCCACCAGCTTCGAGGTGATGGGCACGCGGGGCGCGTCCTTCTTGTCCTGCCGGGCGTAGCCGTAGTAGGGCAGCACCGCGGTCACGCGCGACGCCGAGGAGCGCTTGAAGGCGTCGAGCATGACGAGCAGCTCCATCAGGTTCTCGTTCACCGGCCGGCAGGTCGGCTGCACGATGAACACGTCGGAGCCACGCACGTTCTCCTCGATCTGACAGAAGGTCTCGCCGTCCGAGAAGTTGTAGGCCGTGGAACGTCCCTGCTGGACGCCCAGGTACTCGCAGATCTCGCGCGTCAGCGAAGGATGCGCCCGGCCGCCGAAGATCTTGATCTCGCCGTAGATGCTGTTGCTCGCCTTCACTGGTTTCGACCCCGTCGCGGATTCTCGTTGAGAGGGAGAGGCGACCGTGTGGTTGGGGCGGGAGGATTCGAACCTCCGGATGCGAGATCCAAAGTCTCGTGCCTTACCACTTGGCGACGCCCCAGGCCTCCGGTCAGCTCACTCCCCAGAACGAATCGTTCAGATGCGCCTGCTCGATCTCCTCCAGCGAGCGCTCCTCGGGCGCCTCCGGCGCGGCCGCCGGCGGCGCGCTCGGCCGGCCCTCGAGCGCCGCGTGGTACTCGCCGAGGATGCGGTCCTCCACCCAACGCCGGGTCTCCTGGTTGAGCGGGTGGGCGACGTCCTTGAAGTCCCCGTTCTTCCTGCGCCGGGAAGGCATGCTGATGAACAGGCCTTCCTTGCCCTGGATCACCTTGATGTCGTTGACCATGAAGCAGCGGTCGAAGACCACGGACACGAAGGCCTTCAGCTTCTCCTCGCGCACGGGGTACACCCGGACCTCGGTGATCTCCACCTCAGCTCCCTCCCTCGGACGAATCGAAACCACCGGCGCGCCACCACTCGGCGCGTCCGAGCGTCGCAACCTGCATCCAGACGGTGCCGGGAGGCAGGAGGTCCGCGATCGGGCGCGCCGCCGCGGGATCGCCGTAGAGAGCGAAGAGCGTAGAACCGCTGCCCGACATGCGCACGCGCCTCGCTCCCGAGCGAACCAATTGAGTATACAACGCCATCAGCTCGGGACGGCCCGCCAACACCGGCCCCTCGAGGTCGTTGTCGCCGATCAGATCCTCCAGCGCGACCGGCTCGCCCGCCAGCGCAGCCGCCAGCGCCGGGAAGGGCGGCGCCTCGGACCGCGGCGCGACGTGCGCGAAGGCCTCGCGAGTGGAGATGCCGAAAGCGGGCGCGGCGAGCCAGAGCGCCCGCCCGGGCGCCAGCGGGCGCACCAGCGCGTCGTCGAGCGCGGTCAGGCGGTCGCCGCGGCCCTCGCCCACCGCGGCTCCGCCGACCAGGAAGAACGGCACGTCCGCGCCGAGCGCGCGCGCCGTCTCGCCGAGCGCCGCCGCCAGGTCCGGCGCCCGCGCGTCCAGCCCTGAGAGCGCGGCCAGTCCGAGCAGGACGGTCGCCGCGTTGCTGCTCCCGCCGCCGAGCCCGCCCTGGACCGGGATGCGCTTGTCGAGCTCGATGCGCAGGCCGCGGCGCGCGCAGGTCTCGGGGAAGCGCGCGACGAATGCCTCGGCCGCGCGATACGCGAGGTTGCGGCGGTCGCGCGGCAGGTCGGCGCCGGCGACCTCGAGCTCGATGCCCGCGCCGGCGAACCACCCGATGCGCACCAGGTCGAAGAGGTCGACGGCCTGGAACACCGTGCGCAGCTCGTGGTAGCCGTCCGGCCGGCGTCGCAGCACCTCGAGGTGGAGGTTGAGCTTGGCGAAGCTACGAAAGGTTCTCAAGCGAGCACTCCGGGGACGAGTCGAGATCGGCCGGCAGGACCGGCGCGGTGCCGCGCAGGGGCTCGCGAGCGACCTCGCGCCAGCGGATCTCCAGCTGACCGGCGGCCAGCTCGAGCCGGGCGCCGCGCTCCTCGAGCCGCCACGCCAGCTCGCCCGTCGCGGCCGCCACGCTCCACTCCACCAGCGTCCCCGCCTCGAGCGTGGCCCGCCAGCGCCGCCCCACCGGGTCGGTGAAGGCGAAGGACCCCGCCTCGGCGGGGATCACCGTGCCGTCGCCCGGGGCCTCGGGCAGGCGCCCGAGCAGGATCGCCGGCAGATGCGCGGCCGGCAGAGCGAGGCCCAGGCGCGGCCACTCGACGGGGCGGCGCGGATCCTGCCGGCAGACTCCCTGCGCGCCCGCGGCGCGCCAGGCTCCGCGCTCGTCGCGCGCGATCAGCGACCAGAGCGGCCGGCCCAGAGGGTCGCTCGCCGCGAGCTCGAAGCGGACCGGTGACCAGAGGCGCAGCACGAGGCGCAGGCCGCCGCTCTCGGCGCCGCGCCGCACCTGCACGCGGAAGAGGCGCTGGCTCGGCGCCTCCCCGGGTGCGAAAGACCAGGGCGTGGGCGGCGGGGCGGGCGCCCCCCCGGCCGCGGGCCGCAGCGGCGGGCGCGACGCGCATCCGGACATCAGGGCCAGCAGGAGCAGGGCGAGAACGGGGCGCGGCACGGCGTCGGGCGGCCCGCTCAGCGGCCTTCCGCGAGCGCCGCGAGCTTGCGCGCCGCGGCCCCCTCCGCCCCCGCCGGATCGGCGGCGGCCGCTCGCCGGTAGGCCTCGGCGGCGCGCTCGCGGTCGCCGCCGGCGAGGCGCGCGTCGCCCAGGTGCTCGAGCACCGTGGCGTCGCCGGGCAGGAGGCGCGCCGCCCGCTCCAGGGTCTCGACCGCCTCCGCCAGCCGGCCGCTCCGGAAGTAGCCCCAGCCGAGCGAATCGACGTAGGCGCCGTTGTCCGGATCGAGGCGCGTCGCGCGCTCGACCATGGGCAGGGCGCGCTCGAGGTTCTCGCCCCGCTCGATCCAGAGGTAGCCCAGGTAGTTGAGCGCGGGCGCGAAGTCCGGCGCGCGCTCGAGCAGCCGCCCGAAGCGTTCGACCGCAGCGTCGATTCTGCCGCTGCGCTCGCACACGGCGGCGAGCCGGAAACCGGCTTCGAGCGAGTCGGGCGCGCGCTCGGCCGCGCGCTCGAGCAAGGGCAGCGCCTCGCCCCAGCGCTCGCGATCCGCGAGCACGCCGCCGAGCTGGAGGTCGGCGTCGGGCCGCGCGGCGAGCAGTCGCTCCTGTTCGGCGCGCGCCTCGACCTCGCGCCCGGCGTCGAGCAGCAGGCCGACGCGTCGCGAGGCGAACAGCGGCCGCTCCGGGTCGGGAGGACCCAACCGCGCCAGCGCCTCGTCGAACCGCCCGAGTCGTGCCAGCGTGGCGGCCGCGAGCAGCGTGGCGTCCTCGGCGACCTCGGCCTCGGCGCTCGCCGCGGCGAGCTGGGCCGGCGCCAGCGCCTCCGCCCAGCGCCCGTGACGGAACCAGAGCCGGGCCTCGTCGAGAGCGAACGTGTCGGCCTCCGCCGCGCGCCCGGCGGCTCGACGCCGGGCGCCGTCGGTGCGCAGGCGGTCGGCCGCTTCTGCGACGCGCCCCAGCCCCTCGAGGATGCGCACCTGCAGGTCGGCCACCGCCTCCGGCAGGGGATCCCGGGCGAGCAACGGCGCCAGCACCTCCTCCGCTTCCGCGAAGCGCCCGTAAGCGGCCTCGATGCGCGCCAGGAGCAGGCGTCCGCCGCCGTACTGCGGCCACTCCTCGACGATGCCCGCCGCCGTCGCGCGCGCTCTCTCCAGCTCGCCCGCGAGCAGCAGCTGGAGGCCGAGCCGGCGGCGCAGGTCGAGGTTGGCGAGTTGCTCGCGCGGCGCCTGCTCCAGGATCTCGGCCGCCTCGCGGTGACGGCCCTGCTGGGCGAGGAGGTCGGCGAGCTCGAGCCGGGGCCCTGGCTCCCCGGGCGCCCGCGCCAGTCGCTGGCGGCCGATGCGCTCGGCCTGCTCGAGATCGGTGGTGGCGGCGAGCGCGCGCTCGAGCAGGCTCTCGATCCCGGGGTGCCCCGGCCGCAGCCGCGCCGCCTCGGCGAGGGCGTCGGCGGCGAGCTGCGCGCGGTCGGTGCCGAGGTAGAGCTGGCCGAGCGAGACGAGCGTCTCCAGGTCCTCGGGCTGGAGGCGGCGGAGGTGCTCGAATGCCTCGATCGCGGCGGCGGCGGCGCCCGCTTCGACGTCGGCGCGCATCATGCCGAGCCGGCCGGCCAGGCGCAGCACGTCGGGGTCGTCGGGAGCCAGCTCGCGGGCGCGCGCGGAGTCCTGCGTCGCGCGCTCGAGCTGGCCGAGCCGCATCAGGATCCCGGCCCGCTCGATCCGGATCCAGGGATCGTCCGGCACCCGCCCCACCACCCTGTCGAGCACCTCGAGCGCCTCCTCGAGGCGCCCCTCCTCGGCGAGCGCGTGCGCGACCAGGAAGGCCGCCTGCGGCGGTTCCTCCTGGGCGAGCCCCGGCACAGCGAAGGCCAGGAGGACGACGGCGGCACGTGCCCAACGCACGAACGGATGCTATCCGCATTCGCGCTTGCCTCGGGGCGCCCGGACCGGTAGGATTCCACCGTCATTCAACCTGTTCCTGCCCAAGGACTTATTCGTACGTCGATGCGCTCGCGTGGCCCCCGTCTCGGAGAGATCCTGGAGCAACGGGGTGCGCTCACCCGCGACCAGCTGCTGCGCGGCCTGCGCAACCAGAAGGTGGTGGGCGGCAAGCTCGGGACCTGCCTGCTCGAGATCGACGCCCTGCCCGAGGAGGCTCTGCTTTCCGCCCTGGTCGAGCAGCAGAGCGTGCCGGGCGCCACGCCCGAGGATCTGCGCAGCGTGCCGCTCGACGTGATCAAGGTGGTCCCCGCGAAAGTGGCGCGCGCGAACTTCGCGGTGCCGTTTCGCGCCACCGGCGTCCAGGTCCACGTCGCGATGATCGACGCCCGCGACCTGAACGCGCTCGACGAGCTCTCCTTCGTGACCGGCCGACGCGTGCACCCGCACGTCGCCAGCGAGATGCGGGTGTTCGAGGCGCTCGATCGTTACTACGGCGAGGAGTGCCCGCCGCGCTTCGTCAAGCTGCTCGACCGGATCAACCGGTCTCGCTTCCTCTGGGCCGCGCGCGAGGAAGCCCCGAAGCCCGACCAGCTGCAGTGGGATCCGCGGCTCGGCTCCCGGCGCGATGCGGGCGAGCCCGCGTTCACCGCGCCGGTGCGGCTGCCCGATCTCCCCCTCGCTCCGTCCACGAGCCCCGCCGCCAGCGCCGCGGCGCCCACGCCGGAGGCCCCGCCCTCGCCGCGTCCCCCGCACGAGTTCGCGCCGCGCTCCGCGCCCCCGTCGCCGGTTGCACCGCCCGTCGCCGTGGAGCCGCTGACCCTGGCGAGCGCGGAGCGTCGCCTGCACGAGCCGGAGGATGCCGACGCGGTCGCGGCCGCGCTGGTCGAGTTCGCCGCCGACCGGCTGCCGGTCGTCGCCCTCTTCCAGGTCCGGCGCTCGGTGGTGACCGGATGGCTCGGCAGCGGCGTCGACGACGAGCGGCTGGAGGACTATCGGCTGCGCCTCGATCAGCCTTCGCTCTTCTTTGCGCTCAACGAGGGCGCGCCCCTCCACCGCGGCCCGCTCGCCGAGCTGCCCGCCCACGTGGAGCTCAACGCGCTGCTCGGCAAAGCCGCGATGGGCGACCTCGCGGGGCTGCCGTTGCGGGTGCGCGGGAAGCTCGTGGCGGTGCTGCTGGTAGCCTCCGCGGCCGGTCCCCTCGCCCCTGACACGACCAAGGAGCTGCAGCGCCTGGTGACCAAGGCATCCCTGGCGCTCGAGCTCTGCGTGATGCGCAACAAGCTCGAAAAGTCTTGAGCCCCACGGACTTCCGTTGACACTGCAAGAGGCCGTCCATTAGTCTGACCGCGAGGTTCCAAGAGCCATGATCAAGGCGGACATCGTCAACCGCGTGGCGGAGCTTTCGAGCATCCCGAGGGTCAAAGCCGTCCAGGCGGTCGACACCATTCTCGAATCGATGAAGTCCGCCCTCTGCTCGGGAAAGCGCATCGAGCTGCGCGGGTTCGGCGTCTTCCAGGTGCGGGACCGCAAGAAGGGCGTCGGACGCAACCCGAAGACCGGCGTCGAAGTCGCGATCACCCCCGGGCGCACCGTCCGGTTCAAGCCCGGCAAGGACCTGAAGAACCTCTGAGCCTGCGCCTCGAGGACCTCCCGCCGCTCGCCCCGCCACCGCTGCAGCCGGTGCGCACCGGCTCCTGGCCCCTGGCGGCGACGCTCCTCGCCGTCACCTTCTTCACCGCTACCACCCTCGGCGGCGCCTTCGCGATCGCGAGCCGGACCGACGTCGTCAGCGATCTGGTGCCCCTCTTGCTGCCCGTCACCATCGCGCGGGTGTGGACGAACCCCGAGCTGCTCGCCTGGGGCCTCCGCTTCTCCGTTCCCACGCTGTTCATCCTCCTCTGCCACGAGCTCGGCCACTGGTTCGCCTGCCGCCGGCACCGGTTGCCCGCCACACCCCCCTACTTCCTGCCCGCGCCGATCGGGCTGGGCACGTTCGGGGCCTTCATCCGCATCCGCGCCGCGATCCGCTCGAAGCGCGAGCTGCTCGAAGTTGCCGTCGCCGGTCCGTTCGCCGGCTTCGTCGCCCTGCTGCCCTTCGCGCTGCTGGGCGTCGCCCTCTCCGAGCCGGTCCGGATCTGGATCGACGAGGCGCCGCGGGCCGACTCGCTGCTGCTCTACCTGCCGGGCGAGAGCCTGCTCGTGCGCGCCGCGTCCCTGCTCGTCCACGGCCCGCTCGCCGAGGGGATGGTGCTCAATCCCCACCCCTTCCTGCTCGCCGCCTGGGTAGGCCTGTTCGCGACCATGCTCAATCTGCTGCCGCTCGCGCAGCTCGACGGCGGCCACGTGCTCTACGCCGCGGTCGGCCGCGCCCAGCGGCGCCTCGCCGCGCCGCTCTGGGTGGCGCTGGCGGCGATGGGGCTGCTGTGGAGCGGTTGGTGGCTCTGGTGCGTGGTCGTGCTCGTGCTCGGCCTGCGGCATCCGCCCGTGCTCGACGAGTCCGCACCGCTCGCCGGCCGCGATCGCGTCTGGGTGGCCGTGACCCTGGTCATCTTCCTGCTCTGCTTCATGCCGGTGCCGATCCGCTTCGTGGCGCTGGCCCCGGGCTGACGTCGGAGCGACCCGGCGCCGCCCGGCCCGCGAGCTCGTCGCCTCGCCGCGCGGGGGCAGGTCTAGGCTGGCGCGGCGCCGTGCTGGACGTCGAGCACCAGGGTGACCGGGCCGTCGTTGACCAGATCGACCTCCATCCTCGCGGCGAAGCGGCCGGTCTCCACCGTGAGGCCCCCGCGGCGCAGCTCGTCGGCGAGCCGGTCGAGCTGCGCGCGCGCCTCGTCGGGGGGCGCCGAGCGCTCGAACGAGGGGCGGCGGCCGCGGTCGGTCGAAGCGGCGAGCGTGAACTGGGAGACGAGCAGCACCGACCCTCCCGCCTGCGCGACGTCGAGATTCAGCTTCCCCGCGCCGTCCTCGAACACGCGCAGGTGGGCGATCTTGTCGGCCGCGGCGGCGACCTCCGCGGCGCCGTCGCCGCGCTCGACGCCGGCCAGCACGAGCAGCCCGCGGCCGATCGCTCCCACCCTCTCGCCCGCCACCGTCACGCTCGCGCGCGCGACGCGCTGCAAGACCAGACGCACCGGATTCCGTCCTTCCTCTTCGAGGCCATCGTGAGCGGTGGCTATGATACCTTCGCGACCGCCGCGCGAAGGGCGCAGAAGGACAAGGAAAGGGCCGATCATGGTGAACAAGGTGATCCTGGTGGGGAACCTCGGACGCGACCCCGAGATGCGCTCGTTGCCGAGCGGTCAGCCCGTCGCCAACTTCTCGGTGGCGACCTCGCGGCGTTACAAGGACCGGGAGGGCAACCGCAAGGACGAGACCGAGTGGCACAACGTCGTCTGCTTCGGCAAGCAGGCGGAGATCGCCGGCCAGTACCTGGTGAAGGGCAAGATGGTGTTCATCGAGGGGCGCATCCAGACCCGCTCCTGGGAAGACAAGGAAGGCAAGAAGCAGTACCGCACCGAGATCATCTGCGAGAACTTCCAGATGCTCGGCGGCCGCGGCGACGGCGGCGGGCGCGCGAGCGCCCCGGACGGCGGCCGCGAGGCCGAGCCGGCCCCCGACGCCGGCGGCTTCGGCGACGACGACATCCCGTTCTGACGCGGCCGCTGGCCGCCCCCCCTTCGTCCCGCTGCGCTGGATCCCCCGGTCGAGTTCTCCGGGGCGCCGCTTGACAGAGAAGTAAGTAAGCATAAACTTACTTGCGTCCGCGATGACCCACTCACCTCCGGTACCCGCCTTCGTCCCGTTCGAGCCGACGCCCCGCCAGCGCGAGATCCTCGACCACGCCTTCGAGCTCGTGCAGCAGTCCGGGTTGGCCCACCTCACCCTGCGCAAGGTCGCCGAGCGCGTGGGCTTCACCGAGGCCGCGATCTATCGCCATTTCCCGAGCAAGTCGGCGCTCGTCGACGCGCTGGTGCGCACCCTCGGTGGGCGCCTGCTCGGGCCGGTCCGCGAGCTCGCCGCCGATCGCTCCCGGCCCCCCGCCGAACGCGTGGAGCGCATGGTCCGCCACCACGTGGCCGTGCTGCGCGCCACGGGCGGGCTGCCCATCATCCTCGTGGCCGAGGCGCTCGCGACCGGAGACGAGGAGCTGATGCTGCGCATGCGCTCGGTCATGGGCGCCTACCTCGCCGTCCTCTCCGAGACCGTCGCGGAGCTCGGGCTGCCGGTGGGTCTCCCCGCCTCGCTCCAGGCGCTGCTCTTCATCGGTCTGCCCGCGGCGCTCGGCCTGCAGCTGCGTGCGTTCCCCGCCTTCGCCGTCTCCGACGCCCAGAGCGAAGCGCTGGTCGACTACTACGTGCACGCGCTCACCCGTCCCGCACCCACCTCCGCGGAGGACCCGTCATGATCCGACCGACTCCCCTCTGGCGGCGCGCCGGGTCGCGCCTCGCGCTTGCCGTCGCGCTGCTCGCCGCCCTCTCGCCGGCGTTTGCGGCGGACCCGGGCGCGTCGCCGCCGCTCACGCTCGCCGAAGCGGTCGCCGCCGCCCTCGGCCGCTATCCGGCGCTGGCCGCGGCCCGCGCGCGCGTCGAGCAGGCGGACCAGAGCCTGGGCGAGGCGCGCACCGAGCTGCGCCCGAGCCTGAGCGCGACCGTGCTCGGCGCGCACTACGGCGAGCCGATCCCGGTCACCCCGATCCACGCCTTCGAGCCCGCCCTCCTGCCCGAGCTCGACGAGACCCTGCTCCAGGGCGCCGTGCAGGTGGACTACACGCTCTTCGATTCGGGCCGCGGCGAGCGCGTGCGCCAGGCCGAGGCCCAGCTCGCCGCCGAGAGCGCCTCGCTCGACGCCGGCGAGCAGGCGGTCGCCGCGCGCGTCGCCGGGCTCTACGCGCGAGTCCTCACCCG
Organism: Acidobacteriota bacterium; assembly: GCA_017860005.1. GTDB lineage: Bacteria > Acidobacteriota > Thermoanaerobaculia > Multivoradales > JAGPDF01 > JACTMI01. Next base: position 20,358 of record JAFNAE010000019.1, read on the forward strand.
CCGCGACAAGCTCGCGGCGCAACGCACCCGCGTCGAGGCGGTGCGCGCCGAGCTCGGGCGCGTCGAGCAGCTGCTCGGCGTCGGCAAGGCGCCCGAAGTCGACCGCCTGCGCGCCGAGGCGGCGGTGGCCGGCGCCGAGGCCGACGCGGTGCGCGCGGCTACCGAGCTCGACAGTGCCGAGCGCGACCTCGCGCGCCTGGCTGGCCTCGACGTCGAGGCGGCGCGCGCCGGCCGCCTGATCGCGCTCGCCGAGCCGGCCGCCCCGGCTGCCGCGCGCGATGAGCTCGCGCGCGCCGCCGTCGGGGCGCGGACCGAGGTCGCGGCCGCGCGCGCCGCGCTCGAAGCCGCGGCCGCTGGCGAGTCGCTCGCGCGCACCGGGTACCACCCCAAGCTGCGCGCCACCGGCCTGTATCAGGAACTGGGCGCCTCCGAGCTCGCGTTCACGTCCGAGTGGAACGTGGCGCTCCGCCTCTCGGTGCCGATCTGGGACGGGGGCGCCACCGGCCGGCGGGTGTCGCGCGCCGTGGCCGGCCTCGACGAGGCGCGCGCGCGGCTGGCGCAGGCCGAGCTCGAGGCCCGGGAGGACGTCGACCGCGCGCTGGCGGCCTGGACGGACGCCGAGGCCCGCGCCGTGGCGCTCGCGCGCGCCGAGGCCCGGCTGGCGGAGGTCACCCGCATCGAGAGGCTCCTGCTCGAGGTCGGCTCGGGAACGCAGACCGATTATCTCGACGCCGAGTCGGAGCTGGCCGCGACGCGCGCCGCGCGCGCCGAGAACCTGGGCACCGCGCTCGTCGCCCGGGTCGAGCTGGCCCACGCCACCGGCGAGCTCTCCCTCGACTGGCTGGTCCGGAACCTGGAGGCCTCCCGATGAACCGCAAGCGCATCGTCCCCGCCGTCCTCGCCGCCGCCGCCGCCGGCTTCGTTCTCTGGCGCTTCGTCCTCGCGCCGTCGCCCGACCCGGCGCTGCTGCTCGCGTCGGGCACCGTCGAGGCTACCGACGCGCAGCTCGGCTTCCAGGTCCCGGGACGGATCGTCGCCCTGACCACGCGCGAGGGCGACCGCGTCGAGGCCGGCGCCGAGATCGCCCGCCTCGACGACGGCGAGACCGCGGCGCGCCGCGACCAGGCGGCCGCCGCCCTCGCCGCCGCGCGCGCCCAGCTCGCCGAGCTCGAGTCCGGCTCGCGCAGCGAGGAGGTCGCCCAGGCGCGGTCCCAGTCCGCCGCCGCCGGCGAGCGCGTCGCCGACGCCGAGCGCGACCTCGAGCGCGTACGCACTCTGTTCGAGGGCCGCGCGGTGAGCCGCGAGGCCCTCGACAAGGCCCGGCTCGCGCTCGACCTCGCCACCGCGCAGCGCGATCAGGCCGCCGAGCAGCTGCGCCTGCTCGAGCGCGGTCCGCGCCCCGAGCGGATCGACGCCGCTCGCGCCCAGGCCGAGGCCGCACAGGCGGCGGTGGCCGGGCTCGACGCCCTGCTCGACCACCACCGTCTGCGCGCGCCCTTCGCGGGTCTGGTGACGGTCCGCCACCGGGAGCCGGGCGAGATCGTGCCGGCGGGCGCGGCGGTCGTCACCCTGCTCGACCCGGGCGACCGCTGGGTGCGCATCTACGTGCCCGAGAACCGCCTCGCCGCGGTCCAGATCGGCCAGCCGGCGTCGATCCGCTCGGACACCTATCCGGGCAGGCGCTACGAGGGCGAGGTCTCGTTCATCGGCAGCGAAGCCGAGTTCACGCCCAAGAACGTGCAGACCGAGGAAGAGCGCGTGCGCCTCGTCTACGCGGTCAAGGTGCGGGTCACCGGCGACCCCGGCTTCGAGCTCAAGCCCGGCCTGCCCGCCGACGTCGAGCTGCGGACGGGAGGCTCGTGACCGCGACCGCTTCTGCCGCGATCGAAGTCGCCGGACTCGCCCGCCGCTTCGGCGAGCGCGTCGCGGTGGCCGGCCTCGATTTCGAGGTGCGGCCGGGCGAGCTGTTCGGCCTGGTCGGGCCGGACGGCGCCGGCAAGACCACCACCCTGCGCATGCTGGCCGGCGTGCTGCGTCCTTCCGCGGGCGACGCACGCGTCGACGGCGTCTCGGTGGCGCGCGACCCGGAGGCGGTCAAGCCGCACCTCGCCTACATGTCGCAGCGCTTCGGGCTCTACTCCGACCTGACCGTCGCCGAGAACCTCGACTTCTACGCCGACCTGTTCCGCGTGCCGCAGGCGGAGCGGTCGGCGCGCCTCGATCGGCTCTACGGCTTCTCCGGCCTCGGTCCCTTCCGCGACCGGCTCGCCGGCCAGCTCTCCGGCGGCATGAAGCAGAAGCTCGGTCTCTCCTGCGCCCTCGTCCACGAGCCGCGCGTGCTGCTGCTCGACGAGCCGACCTTCGGCGTCGATCCGGTCTCGCGCCGGGACCTCTGGCGCATCGTGCACGAAATGGTCGGGCGCGGCGTCACGGCCGTGGTCTCGACCGCCTACCTCGACGAGGCCGAGCGCTTCGACCGCCTGGCGCTCCTCCACCTCGGACGCCTGCTCGACGTGGCGACCCCGCGCGCGCTCCAGGCCGCCTTCGTCGGCGAGCTGATCGAGGTGCGCGTGGCGGACACCCGGCGCGGGCGCGCGGTGGCCGAGGTGGTGCCCGGGGTGCGCCGCGCGCACCTGTTCGGCGACGCCCTGCA
>JAFNAE010000235.1 GCA_017860005.1 Acidobacteriota bacterium
CGACGCCCTGGTCGAGGTCGTTCTGCGTCGTCGTGTCGCGGCCGCACTGGACGAAGTACGCGTCCCTGGTCGTGCTGCCCAGGAAGGCGCCCTGGCGCCAGAGACCGGAGAGGAAGTTGCCGACGACGAGACGCAGCTCCGCCCAGAGCGGCTCGGCGTTCGGTTCGGAGGCGGCCCAGCGCGTGCCGCGGTCGATGCTCTCCTCGAGGAAGAGCGCGAGCCGGCGAACGGGGACGTAGTTCCACTCGAAGGCGAGCGTGTCCGCGCCCTCGAGCGTGCGCGCGCCCCAGACGACGGGGCCGCTCCCCGGGAAGGTGCGCAGGCAGTTGATACCCTGCTGGTTCAACAGATCGCAGTCGGCGGCGGAGAGCTGGGCGGCGAGGCCGTGGACACCGGTCAGCGTGGCGTGCATGCCCGCGGGAGCCTTCCAGACGCCGCGGGCGGCGTCGGTCCGAGCGTAGATCCCGGCGATCGCGCCGCAGGGCGCGAAAGCCTCGCTCGGGTTGCCCGTGAGCGGATCGGCTGCCAGGAGGCGGGGGACGTAGAGGGCGGCGTTGGGGTCGCGCTCGACCGTTTCGCCGAGTCCGCTGATCGCTGCCACGGCGCTCGTCCAGGCGGCCGGCGGGTCGACGATCACGAAGGCACGGCGCGACCTCGCGTAGCGGATGGCCGCGTCCCAGACCGTCGCGCCGACGTCGGTGCCGCGCGCGAGCGGCGGGATGCAGAGGAGGTTGACGAGGTCGGCCTGGTCGAGCAGCCAGAGTCCGCGCCCGAGCGGAGCCAGGGCCGGATCGGCGAGGTCCGCGTCCGTGATCGGAGCGGCCGGGTCCTCCCCGCCGGCGGCGTCGCGGTGCACGATGCGGGCGATGACGGCCCGCGAGCCGCCGTTGTCGAAGAAGTGCCGGACGGCGTAGCTCAGGGGGCAGTCGAGAGCTAGGCCGCCATAGCCCTGCTCGAACTCGAGGAAGCTCGAGACCAGGGCGGGTGCGGCGGTCGGCCCGCTCGCCGTGCGCCCGACGAAGGCGGCGATCGAGGTGGCGACGCCGGCGACGTGGTGGGCGCCGGGCGCCGGCTCCTCCACGTGCACGCCGGGCCGGGGGACCCGCCGCGAGATCTCCTCGCCCTCGTGCGGCACCGGTGGCGGGAACTCGACGACGTAGCTCAGCCGGCGCAGGAAGTCGGGATCGAAGTCGGGCCGGGTGTCGCTGGCGAAGATCACGAGGCCGTCGAATTCGTCGATGCGCTGCAGCAGGAAGCTCACCTCGAGGTTTGCGTACCGGTCGTGCGCGTCCCCGACCTCGCTGCGCTTTCCGAACAGCGCATCGGCCTCGTCGAAATAGAGGAGCGCGCCGCGCTGTTGCGCGGCATCGAAGAGCTCCCGGAGGTTCTTCTCGGTCTCGCCGACGTGCTTGCTGACCAGAGCCGCGAGGTCGACGCGGTGGAGGTCGCGCCCGAGCTCGTGGGCCAGCACCCCCGCCGCGAGCGTCTTGCCGGTGCCGGGCGGACCCGCGAAGAGCGCGGCGAGGCCCTCGCGATGGGTGCGTGGCGCACCGGCGGGACCGGCCGCGCGGCCCCGTTCGCGCGCGCCCGCTTCGACGGCGAGCTCGCGCAGCGCGGCGAGCGCCGGAGGTGCCAGGTCGAGATCCTGCCACCCGGCGGCCGGCGGCAGCCGCTGCCACGGACTGGAGGACCGCGCTCGCGGCTCGTCGCGAGAGGCGGACATGGCCGGACCTCCTGGCGCCCGAGCGGTCCGGGGGGCGCCCGGTGCCGATGCTACGCCCTCGGCGTCCCGCCCCGGGTCCCTGGCTTAGAAGTCGTTGTCGAGCCCGCCGCAGAACTGCCCGGCCGGATTGAAGTAGGTCTTGGTGCGCGCGGTCAGGGTGTCGGTGACGCGCAGCTCGTACTCGAGGTTGGAGAGCGCGCCGTAGAGGACGAGAATGCGGTCGCCGAAGTCGAGGGTCTTGACCAGCAGCTCGAGGTTGGCGGTGCTGGTGAAGCCGAAGGCGCCGGTCAGGTTGGTGAGCCGCTTGGGCAGGCCGGCGCCGGACGATCCGTCGTACTGATTGCGCCAGCGCATCTCGAGCGCGAAGCGGTCGTTGAGCAGGCACATCGTGTCGGCGTCGGGGCGGCAGGTACCGCGCACGCCCGCACGCCCCCGCCGGCTCCGGGCGCGCGCGAAGTCGCCGATCACGGCGCCCGCGGTGAAACCGTTCTCGTCCAGCCCGCCGCAGTCGCCCGGAGTGTTCGAGTAGGTCTTGACCGCGCCCGTCCGCTTGTCCTTGACCGAGATCGTGAAGTGCAGGTTGGTCAGCTGCCCGTAGAAGACCTTGATCGTGCCGCCGAAGTCGAGGATCTTGAAGATCAGCTCGTAGTTGTTGCGGTCGGTGAAGTAGAGATAGCCGGCGACGTCCGAGGCCCGGATCGCCCCGGCCACGCCCGAGCTGTTGTCGAACTGGTTCTGCCAGGTGGCGGTGACCTCGAAGCGGCCGCCGAGCAGGCAGAGCGTGTTGGCGGGGCAGGCGCCCGGGGGCAGCGGCTTGGGCGGCTGGTAGAGCGCCTGGAGCGCCGCGATGTCGTCGCTGTTGAGCTGCCCTCCGCGAGCGTCCGACGAGGAGAGGCCGCCTCCGAACATCAGGGCGTTGCGCAGCACGGCTCGAGGCTCGTACCAGTTCTCGCTGGAGTGCCCGATGCCGAGCGTGTGACCGATCTCATGGGCGAGCAGGCGCTCGATGTACTTGCTCGGATTGCGGGCGCGGGAGAGGTAGCAATCCAGGCCGTTGTTGACGATCACGTCGCCTTCGGAGATTCGATGGTAGTTGGCTTCCTTGAAGTACCCGGTGCCGCCCTCCGTGCGCCAGCCGCCGATGGCGAGGTAGCCGGCGCCCTGGCAGTCGAGCTCTTCGACTTCGCCGTTGGGATCGCCGAACAGAACGGCGTTCACTCCGTCCCTGCGGAGGAATCCGGCGGTCGCGTCGGTCGTGCCGGCGTTGCCGAGGAGGACCGGCGTCTTCCTCTCGGCGTTCCAGGCGGCGAGCGCCCGGGTCAGCTCGGCCGCGCCGCCGCCGGGCAACCCGGCCTGGACACCGCTGGTGCGAAACGAAACGGTGCCGCCACCGTCGAACTCGAACCAGCGCGCGTTCATGCCGTTCCAGGACAGCAGCGTGAACTCGTCGGTGATCGCGCGCAGTCCGGCGCGGGAGGGGCGCACGAGGTAGTCCGGATCGCGCTCCAGGCCCGCGACGCGATCTTCGATCCAGGCGGCGAAGGCGTCGAAATCACGCAGCTCGCGGGGCGCGCGCCGGTCGCGGAGCGTGCCCGTCACCACCCGGACCTCCGACAGGTTCTGCGCGGCGAACAGCCTGCCGTCGGCGCGCGCGCCGTGGAAGGCGCCCTGGCCGAACTGGTAGACGCGCCAGGTGCGGTCCGGCCGGGGCGCGAGGAAGAGCAGCGCGCGCTCGCCGGGCCGAAAGGCCGGCGCGCCGTAGAGGTGGAGGATCGAGCCATCGGGCGCCTCGCCGCCGGGCACGCGTAGGACGAGGGCGCCGTCCGACACCGTGCCCTTGAGCACCCGCTCGGCGGTTACCAGCCAGTCGGTGACCGCCGCATCGGTGGTGTTGGGCAGACGGCCCTCGATCTGGCCGATCAGGATGACCGGCGCGCGATCGACGAGCGCCGCGTCGCTGACGGGGTTGAGCGTGGTGGCGAGAGCGCGCCGCGCGTCGAGACCGATACCGAACAGGGCGAGGGCGGCGAGCGCGAGTCGAAGCGGGCGGGACTCCATCGCGGACCTCCGGGGAGAGACTCCGAGGCCGCTTTCTAGCACTCCGGACTGACCTCTGCTGTCACCGGCGCGCGCCCCGCCCGGGCGGGTGGGGTCCGCCGGGACGTGCCGCGCGATGGCGGAGGGGCGCCTCGGGGCGGTGCCGAGGAGGTCCTGGGATCGTGCCGCTCAGCCGCTCGCGGCGCGGGCGCGCAGTTGCGCGCGCCGCCG
>JAFNAE010000020.1 GCA_017860005.1 Acidobacteriota bacterium
CGGCCCTGCTCGAGGACGCGCTCGCCGGCCGCCGCCTCGAGGCCGGCGACGCGCACCGCCTCCTGCTCGACGGCGACCTGCTCGAGCTCGGGCGCGCCGCGGACGCGCTGCGCCGGCGGCTCAACGACCCTGCGGTCGCGACCTACAACGTCGACCGCAACATCAACTACACCAACATCTGCGTCTACCGCTGCCGGTTCTGCGCCTTCTACCGCCCGCCCGGCCACGAGGAGGGCTACCTGGTGCCCTTCGACGAGATCGGGCGCAAGGTCGAGGAGACGCTGGCGCTCCACGGCACCGGGGTGCTGCTCCAGGGCGGCGTCCACCCCGACCTGCCCCTCCAGTACTACCTCGACCTGGTGACCTTCCTGCGCGAGCGCTACCCGGCGATCCACCGCCACTGCTTCTCGCCGCCCGAGATCAAGTTCATCGCGCGCAAGGAGCGCATGTCGTTCTACGACGTCATCGCGCGCCTCAAGGAGGCCGGCCTGATGTCGATTCCGGGCGGCGGCGCCGAGATCCTCTCCGACGCGATCCGCAAGGAGGTCCTCGCCCAGCCGAAGGCGTCGCCCGACGAGTGGCTCGACGTCATGCGCCAAGCCCACCGCAACGGCCTGAAGACGACCTCGACCATGATGTTCGGCATGGGCGAGGACCTGGCCGCCCGCGTCGAGCACCTGCAGCGCATCCGCGACCTCCAGGACGAGACCGGCGGCTTCACCGCGTTCATCGCCTGGACCTTCCAGCACGAGAACACCGACCTGCCCGGCCTGCCCGAGACCACCGCCCACGAGTACCTGAAGACGCTCGCCGTGGCGCGCCTGTTCCTCGACAACATCCGGCACCTGCAGTCGAGCTGGGTGACGCAGGGCAAGAAGATCGGCCAGGCGGGCCTGGCCTTCGGCGCCGACGACATGGGCTCGATCATGATCGAGGAGAACGTGGTCTCCGCGGCCGGCGCCCGTTACCAGATGACGCAGGACGAGATGGAGCACCTGATCCGCGCGGCGGGCTACGAGCCGAAGCAGCGCACCAACCTCTACGAGCGCTTCGTGACGCGCGCCGACACCGAGGAGCTGGCGCGCCGTTACCGGCACGCGCTCACGCCCGAGAAGCGCGAGCTGGCGAGCCCGGTCCTCCCGGTCGTGGCCTGAGCGCCCGGCGGCGGCGATGACGGCCGACGTGGCGCTCGCGTACGACTCCGGCGACGAGGCGATCGCCCGCGAGGTCGAGGGCGCGTTCGCGGCGGCGGGCCACTCGACGGTGCGCTGGCGCGCCGCGACCGAGGCGGCCGGCGGACGGGTCGCGGTGCTGCTGGTGACGCGCGGCTGGTCGTGCCTGCCCGACCTCAACCGCTTCGTGGACGCCGCCGCGGCGACCGGCCAGCGCGCGGTGCTCGCCTGGTGGCACGAGGACGCCCCCTCGGACTTCCTGTCCGACGGCGCGGCCCGCGACGAGATCTTCTACGCCTGCTTCCTGCCCCGGCCCCAGCGCGCGGCCGGCCTGGTCGAGCGCCTGCGCGACACGCTCGGCGGCGCCTGAGCCGATACCGCGGCGCCACGGCGGCGCCGCGCCGCGCGGGACCGCTCAGCGGATCTCGACCGGCGCGCCGCGCCCGAGCAGGATCTCGGGGTCGACGCGCGCTCCCCGCCAGCGCAGCGCGAAGTGCAGGTGCGGGCCGGTGACGCGTCCGGTGGCGCCGACCGTGCCGAGGGTCTGGCCGCGCGCCACCTCGTCGCCCTCGGCGACCGCGATCGTGTCGAGGTGGAACGACATCGAGATCAGCCCGTCGCCGTGGTCGAGAAAGACCGCGCGGCCGGCGAAGAACTGTTCCTCGGCGAGCACCACGCGGCCGGCGGCCGCGGCGCGTACAAGCGTGCCGGGGGCGGCGGCGAAGTCGGCGCCCGAGTGCGGGCTGCGCGGCTCGCCGTTGAAGATCCGGCGCGCGCCGAAGCGCGAAGCGGGCGGCAGCGAGTCGAGCGGCGCCGCCAGGGGCAGCGTGAAGCGGCGCGGGGTGGCGAGCGACCAGAGCCGGCCGACGCGCTCCTTCTCGCGCGCGATGCGCGCGAGCTCCGCGGCCGAGGGCGCGACATAGCGCTCCTCGACCTCGAGCCGCTGGGTCGGCCAAGGATAGGCGGCGATCGCGACCCGGCGCGACGCGACGCCGCCCGCCGAGCGGCGCACGAGCTCGACCGAGCCGGTGCGCTCGAGGTCGAGCGGATACCAGCAGGCGCCGTCGAGCGGCGCCCACTCGCGGCCGGCCATCGAGCAGGAGACGAGCCCCGGACCCGCCCAGCGCACCACCGACCCGGGCGTGGCGGCGAGCGCCGCCCCGGCGGCGGCGCCGGCCGCGCCAGCGGCGGGCGCCGGCGGGGGGGCGAGCGCCAGAGCGACCGCGAGCGCGACCGAGAGGACGGCGGCGAGCTTCGGCAGCGCGGTCGAGCGGCCGAAAAGCTCCATAGAAAGGAGTGTAGCAACCGACACTCGTGGCGATGGGCGTCGCCGGGGCTGCGCTGACGCTGCGGAGCAGAGTACGGCGGCGCTCGCCGCGCTCGGCTACACTCGGTTTCGAGACTCGGAGGTGGGCAATGCGCAGGTCGATCCCCTGGGCGCTGGTGGTGGGACTCTGCCTTACGGCGCTGTCGCCGGCCCCGGCGGCGATCCTGACCGTGGACATCCTGGCCGACGAGAACGACGTCGCCGGCTGCGTGCCCGGCGACTGCTCGCTGCGCGAGGCGATCAACGCCGCCGCCGACGCCGACGAGATCGAGTTCGCCCTCCCCGGCGCCGCGCCCTGGACGATCCGGCTGAGGGGATCCTGATCACCGGCCCCGGCGCCGACCTGCTCTCGGTCTCCGGCGACCAGGACGGCGGCGGCACCGGCGACGTGCGAGTGATGCGCGTCACCGCGCAGGGCTCGACGATCATCACCGGCATCACCTTCCGCGACGGCCGCGCGACCCTGAACAACGATCCCCACGGCGGCTGCGTCTACAACAACGGCGATCCGGTCTTCGTGTCGTGTCGCTTCGTGAACTGCAGAGCGTGGAGCGGAAGCGCGACGGGCTTCAGTGGGTTCCCGGGGGGCAGCGGCGGAGCTATTTACTCTGTAGCGGGTGCTCCCCTTGCGACCGATCTGACGACCTTCGACAGCAACGCCGCCGGCACCGGCGACATCGACTCCGGCGGAACCGGTGCCGGTCCGGGCGGCAACGGGGGCGCGATCCTGGCGGCCGGCCCGACCACGATCCGGCGCTCTACCTTCACTGGAAATGCTGCCGGGAACGGTGGAGTTCCGAATGGAGATGGCGGCATGGGCGGCGCCATCGCCGTCGCCGCCGGAGGCTCGCTGCTGCTCGAAAATTCAACCCTATCTGGAAATCGATCCGGGGACGGAAGAAACTCCGTCCCGCCGCAAGGTGCCGACGGCGTCGGCGGCGGCATCTGGGCCGAGGGCGACACGACGCTCAACAACGTCACGCTCTCCGGCAACACGATCGGCAACCTGGCCTCGGGCACCGCCGCGCCGGGCGGCGGCATTGCGGTGACCGGCGGCACGGTGCGGCTGCGCAACGCGACGATCGCGGGCAACACCGCCAACGGCAACGGCGGCGGCCTCTACCGTGGCGGCGGCACCGTGCGCCCGCGCAACACCCTGATCGCGCTCAACACGGGGGCGGGCGTCTTCGACGACTGCTCGACGACCGCCGACGCGTCGCTCATCTCCGAGGGCTACAACCTGGTGGGCATCAACGACGGCTGCGCGGCGTCGTTCGTCGGGACCGGCGACCAGGTCGGCACCTCCGGCGCGCCGCTCGCGCCCGGGCTCGATCCGCTCGGCGCCAACGGCGGTCCCACGCAGACCCGCGCGCTCCAGGGCGCCAGCCCGGCGATCGACGCCGGCGATCCGACCGACTGCGACGCCTGGGATCCAGTCGGCTTCGTGGACGTGCCGATGACCGCCGACCAGCGCGGCTTCCCGCGCCCGGTGGACGGCGACGGCGACACCACGGTGATCTGCGACATCGGCTCGTTCGAGGCGAGCGAGCCGCCGCCGTCGTTCGTCCTCGACGTGGTGCTGGCGGGTGCCGGCAGCGGCTCGGTGGCGAGCACGCCGCCCGGCATCGCCTGCCCGTCCGACTGCTCCGAGAGCTACACCTCCGGCACGGTGGTCGACCTGACGCCGACGCCCGCGGCCGGCTCCGCCTTCACCGGCTGGAGCGGCGACTGCACCGGCAGCGGCGCCTGCTCGGTGACCTTGGACGCCGCGCGCGCGGTGACCGCGACCTTCGAGCCGCTGCGCACCCTGACCGTTTCGATCTCCGGCAGCGGCTCGGTGGCCAGCGTGCCGCCCGGCATCGCCTGCCCGTCCGACTGCACCGAGGACTACGTCCACGGCACCTCGGTCTCGCTCACCCCCACGCCGGCCGCGGGCTGGGCGTTCTCCGCCTGGAGCGGCGACTGCACCGGCAGCGGGGCGTGCACCGTCTCGATGACCGCCAACCGCGGCGTCACCGCGACCTTCGTGCAGCTGCGCACGCTCACGGTCGCGGTCGTGGGCAGCGGCACGGTGACCAGCGTGCCGCCCGGCATCTCCTGTCCCTCGGACTGCACTCAGGACTACCCGAACGGCACCCCGGTGGCGCTGACCGCGACGCCCGCGGCCGGCTTCGTCTTCGGCGGCTGGACGGGTGACTGCACCGGCACCGGCGCCTGCAACCTCACGATGAGCGCCAACCGGAGCGTGACCGCGACCTTCCTCGCCCTGCGCACGCTCACCGTCTCGGTCACCGGCAACGGCACGGTGACGAGCGTGCCCGCGGGCATCTCGTGCCCGGCGGACTGCACCGAGGACTACCCGAACGGCACCTCGGTCTCGCTCACCCCCACGCCCGATCCCGGCTGGGAGTTTTCGGCCTGGAGCGGGGCCTGCACGGGAGCCGGCGCCTGCGACGTCTCGATGACCCAGAACCGCTCGGTCACCGCGACCTTCGTGCCGCTCGAGTGGACGCTGGACGTCGCGGTCGCCGGCAACGGCACGGTGACCAGCGTGCCGGCCGGCATCTCGTGCCCGGGCGACTGCAGCGAGATCTACTCCCACGGCACCCCGGTCGCGCTCACCGCGACGCCGTCGCCGGGCTGGGTGTTCGCGGCCTGGAGCGGCGACTGCACGGGCGGCGGCGCCTGCAACGTCACCATGGACCAGGCGCGCGCGGTCACCGCCACCTTCACGCCGATCGGCAGCTGGCCGCTCCAGGTCACCGTGACCGGCGACGGCGACGTGGCGAGCGCGCCGCCCGGCATCGCCTGCCCGAGCGACTGCACCGAGAGCTACACGGAAGGCACGCCCGTCTCGCTCACTGCGACGCCGCACGGCGAGTCGTACTTCGTCGGCTGGTCGGGGGACTGCACCGGCACCGGCGCCTGCGACCTGACGATGAGCCAGGCGCGCGCGGTCGCCGCGGCGTTCGACACCATGCCGTTCCTGGACGGCTTCGAGAGCGGCGACACCGCGCGCTGGTCGAACAGCGTTCCCTGAGCGCCGAGCGGCGGGCTCGCCGGCCGCCACTCCCGGGGTGAGCTGCGTGCCCGTCGTGCGCGGCGCCCGGAAAGGGGCCCGCGGACTCTAGACTCTCGCCGATGGGACGCGTCCGCCGGGAGGTCCGCAAGCTGGTCGCGCTGGCGACGCCGGTGGCGCTCACCCAGCTCTCGGCGATGCTGCTCTGGACGGTCGACCTGCTCATGGTCGGCCACGTCGGCCTCGTCCATCTCAACGCCGTCTCGCTCGGGCGCATCTGGGTGATGGGCACGACCGTGGTGGCCTCGGGCCTGCTGTTCGGGCTCGACCCGATCGCGGCGCAGGCGCACGGCGCGCGCGACCGCGACCGGCTCGGGCGCGTGCTCCTCCACGGCTCGGCGCTGGCGCTCGCGGCCTCGGTTCCGGTGGCGCTGCTCTGGCTCGCCACCGGTCCGATCCTCGCCGCCTTCGGCCAGGACCCCGAGACCGTGGCGCTCGCCGCGCGCTACGTGCGCGTGCAGATCCCGGGGCTGCCGTTCTTCCTGCTCTATCTGGTCCTGCGCCAGTACCTGCAGGCACGCGGCCTGGTGCGGCCGGCGATGTGGATCGCCTTCGGCGCCAACGTCTTCAACGCCGCGCTCAACTGGCCGCTCGTCTTCGGCGAGCTCGGGCTGCCCCGGCTCGGCGCGGTGGGCGCCGGCATCGCCACCGCGGTGACCCAGGTCGCGATGCTGGCCGCGCTTCTGGTGGCCTTCCGGCGCCTGCGCCTGCAGCGCGGCTCGCGCACCGTGCTCGACCCGCGCCGCCTGTCGCGACGCGAGCTGGCCGAGATCGCGGCCCTCGGCGCGCCGGTGGCGTTCCAGCTCGCGCTCGAGTACTGGGCGTTCGGCATCACCACGCTGTGGGCGGGGCAGCTGGGGGCGCTGCCGCTCGCCGCGCACTCGATCGCCCTCAACCTGGCTTCGATCACCTACATGGTGCCGCTCGGCATCGGGCAGGGCGCGACGACGCGCGTGGGCAACCTGCTCGGCGCCGGCGACCGCGCCGGGGCCCAGCGCGCGGCCTGGGTGGCGCTCGGCCTGGGCGGCGGCGTCATGCTGCTCGCGGCGGCCGCCTTCGTGGCCGGCCGCACGGCGATTCCGGGCTGGTACACGAGCGACGCCGCGGCGGTGGCCGCCGCCGCGGCGGTGCTGCCGATCGTGGCGGCGTTCGAGCTCTTCGACGGCCTGCAGGCGGTGGGCGGCGGGGTGCTGCGCGGCATGGGGCGGACGCGACCGGCGGCGCTCTTCAACCTGATCGGCTACTACGCGCTCGGCCTGCCGCTCGGCTGGTGGCTGGGTCGCCCGGAGCGGCTCGGCCTGGCCGGCCTCTGGTGGGGCCTGGCGCTCGGCCTGTTCGCGGTGGCGGTGGCGCTGGTGGCCTGGATCGCGGCGCGCGGGCCGCGGTGCGCGCACACGCTGGTCGAGCGCCGGGCACGGCCGGGCGGCTGATACGCTCGAGCGCGGAGAAACGGCGATGGCGATCGAGGCGGGCCAGCGGATCCCGGAGGCGCGGCTCTGGCGCCGTGCGGGCGAGGGCGTCGAGCCGGTCTCGACCGGCGAGATCTTCGCCGGCCGGCGCACGGTGCTGTTCGGCGTCCCGGGGGCGTTCACGCCGACCTGCTCGGACGAGCACCTCCCGGGTTATCTCGAGCGCGCCCGCGACCTGCTCGCCGCCGGCGTCCAGCGCATCGTCTGCATGGCCGTCAACGACCCCTGGGTGATGGACGCGTGGGGCCGGGCGCACGGCGTCGGCGACGAGATCCTGATGGTCGCGGACCCGGTCGCGGAGCTCACGCGCGCGCTCGGGCTCGAGAGCGACCGCACCGCCAGCGGCCTGGGATGGCGCTGCCGGCGATTCGCCGCGGTGCTCGACGACGGCGTCTTCCTCTATGTCGCGGTCGAGCCCGCGCGCGGCGTCACCGTGTGCGGCGCGGGCAACCTGCTCGACGTCCTGCGCGCGAGCGCCTGAGGCAGGTCCCCGCGCTCAGGCGCCGTCGTTGGCGCGCCAGAGATACCAGCTCGCCACCGTCCGGTAGGGCCGCCAGCACTCGCCGTGGCCGGTGAGCTCCTTCGGGCGCGGCAGCACCCGGCGCCCGAACGCGCGCGCGAAGCCCTTGCGCACGCCGTAGTCGTCCACCGGCAGGACGTCCGGGCGCCCGAGCGTGAAGATGAGGAACATCTCCACCGTCCAGCGCCCGACGCCGCGCACCTCGGTCAGCCGTTCGATCAGGTCCTCGTCGGAGAGCTTCTCGGTGCGCGCGCGCGCGGGCACGGTCCCGTCCAGGGCCTTGGCGGCGAGGTCGCGCAGGGCCTCCGCCTTGGTGCGCGAGAGACCGGCCGTGCGCAGCAGCTCGACCTTCGCTTCGGCGACCTGCGGCGGGCGCGGACAGCGGCTGGAGCCGAACAGGCGGCAGAAGCGCGCGTAGATGGTGGCGGCGGCGCGCGCCGAGAGCTGCTGGTAGACGATCGACTGCGCCAGCGCCTCGTACGGGCTCTGGCGCGCCGCGATCTCGAGCCCGCACGGTCCGACCTCGCGCATGACGCGCGCGAGGGTGCGGTCCCGTCGCGCGACGTGCGCGCACGCGGTGGCGAGATCGAACGGAGGAGTGGTCATCGACAGTGAGCTGGAATGCGATCGGCGGATTCGAGGAGCGGAGTCTACTCGATTCGCGTGACGAAACCGAAGCGGGCGGGACGGTGGAAGTCGGCGGGCCGTGCGAAGGTCGGCGACCAGGCGCAGAACTCGGGCTCCCCGCCGCGCGGGCGCTCGATGCGGAAGGCGTTGAGGCGCCACCGCTTCTCGCGCGCGTCGCCGAGCGCGCGCCAGGGCAGCGCGAGCTCGGCGCGCCAGAGGCCGCGAGCGGCATCGATCTCGCAACGGGTCTCGAGCTGCGGGCAGTCCCAGCCGGAGTCGACGCGCATCTCGCGCCGATCGCCGTGCGGATTGTCGACCGCCGCGTCGAAGACGGCGCCCAGCGGATTGAGCTCGAGCTCGAAGTAGCGCCGCGGCGTCGGCTCCCCGGGCGCGACGAAGACCTCGACCACCTCCTCCTCCCAGAGCGGCGCGTCGCGCTGCCGGTGGGTCGCCCACGGCGCCGGCGCTTCGCACTCGAAACGCACGTGGAGGCGCTCGCCGTCGTCGAGCAGCGCGAGCCGGGTGGCGAGGCGCGGTGCGCCGCCGTCGATCGCGCGCACCAGAGCGCCGCAGTCGGCGAGCCGGTCGCGCCGCAGGCGGCAGAAGGGGGGAGGCGGGGTCACTCCCAGGGACCGGGGGGCATGCGCAGGCGCTCGACGAAGCGGCCCTCGAGCGCGGCTTCGAGCAGCTCGCCGGCGTCGCCGGGCGCGACGCCCCCGTACCAGTGCTGCGCGGGCCAGACCACGACCGTGGCGCCGCGGCTGCAGTGCCGGAGGCAGCCGGTGCGGGTGACCAGCACGCGGTCGCGCAGGCCGAGCTCGCGGGTCAGGTCCTTGAGCCGCTGGTAGAGGGCGAGGCCGCCGCGCTGGCCGCAGGAGGCCCTGCTCGACTCCTCGCCGCGGTCGTTGACGCAGACGAGGATCTGGATCTCGGGGACGGGCACCTCTCGAGCCTCCCTGTCCTGGGTTCGCGGAGCGGCCCTCGCGGGCTCGCCCGAGCTTACCCCGGGCGTGCCGGAGGAGTAGGATGCCGGTTCCTCGATGCGCGCGCGAGTGCTGCTCAATCCGGTAGCCGGTCGCGGCCGTGGCGCGCGTCTGCGACCACGGCTCGCGGCGCTCGCCGCGGGCGCCGGCATCCAGCTGATCGAGACCACCAGCCCGGCGGACCTCGCCCGGCGGGCCGGCGAGGCCGCCGGCGAAGGCCTCGACCGCCTGCTCGTGGCGGGCGGCGACGGCACCTGGCACCACGCGGCGCGCGGGCTCGCGGGCTCGGCCACTGCGCTCGCTCCGATTCCGCTCGGCACCGGCAACGACCTCGCGCGCGAGCTCGGCTACCCGTTCGGGACGGCGCGCGCCTTCGCCGCCGCGCTCGAGGGGCGGGTCGAGCGCATCGACCTGGGGCGGATCGGTGACCGGCGTTTCTGCGGCGTGGCGGGCGTCGGCTTCGACGCCGCGGTGGCCGAGTACGCGCGCTCGCGGGTGCGGATGCTGCGCGGGCCCGCGGTCTATGCCTGGGCGACGCTGGCCACCCTGGCTTCCTACCGCACGCCGAGCGTCCGCCTGGACGGAGGCGACGCGGACTTCACGGGCGAGGTCTTCCTGGTCGCCTTCGCCAATACCTCGCACTACGGCGGCGGCATGCGCATCGCGCCGCACGCCGATCCCGGCGACGGCCGCCTCGAGGTGGTCATCGTGCGCCGGATCTCCAAGCTCCGCCTCCTCTCGGTCTTCCCGCGGGTCTACCGGGGGGCCCACATCGGCCACCCGGCGATCGAGATCTGCAGCGCGAGGTCGGTGGCGGCGACCTTCGGCTCGCCGCAGCGCATCAACGCCGACGGCGAGTCGGCGGGCTGGACCGGGGCCGGCGCGCTCGAGGTGGCGATCGAGCCCGGCGCCCTGGCGGTGGTGAGGGCACCGGCACGGCGCTAAGCACTAGATCTTGTGCACTCGCCGCGCTTGACTACCAGCTGTTGTATCCTTCCGCGAACGACCCCGGCCGTCACCAGGTCGTTCCACGAATGGCCCATCGAATCCCAGCCGTCGAGCCAGTCTTGTCGCGTTCGATCCCACGCGACCCGTTCGCGTTCCCTGCTCTTCCTAAGGAGGCAACGATGTCGACCAGTAGTACGAATCCTCTGCGCGTCTCCGTCGCGATCGCCCTCGCGCTCGGACTCGCGGCCTTCGCCGGCGCCCAGGTCACGACCGGCACCCTGGCCGGGCAGGTCAAGGCCGAATCCGACGGCTCCGCGCTGCCCGGCGTGGCGATCGTCGCCGTGCACGTCCCGACCGGCACCGGGTACTCGGCGACGACCGGCACCGACGGCCGCTTCGTGCTGCCCAACCTGCGCGTCGGCGGGCCGTACTCGGTGACCGCGACCCTGGACGGATTCCAGGCCAAGGAGGTCACCGATCTCGCGGTCGGCCTCGGCTCCACCACGGAGGTGGCGATCCAGCTGGCGGTCGCCGCGGTCAGCGAGACGATCGAGGTCGTGGGCATCTACGACGACGTCATCAACCCGAACCGGACCGGCTCGTCGAGCTCGGTCGCGCTCGAGCAGATAGAGATGTTCCCGACCGTGCGCCGCAACCTCCTCGACATCGCCAAGACCAACCCGTACGCCTCGATCCGCGCCGGGGACGAGAACCAGAAGGACATCAGCTTCGCGGGCCGCAGCAGCAAGTACAACAACATCCAGATCGACGGCTCGAACTACAACGACCTGTTCGGGCTCGGCGAGGGCGGCGGCACGCCTTCCGGCCAGGCCAACGCGCAGCCGATCCAGCTCGACGCGCTGGCCGAGCTGCAGGTCAGCGTGTCGCCCTACGACGTGCGCCAGGGCGGCTTCACGGGCGGCGCGATCAACGCCGTCACGCGTTCGGGCTCGAACGACTTCCATGGCTCGGCCTACTACGCCCAGCGCGACGCCGACTACGTGGGCGACGGACCGTTCGACACGCCGATCAAGGACTTCGACGAGGAGCAGTTCGGCGCGTCGCTGGGCGGCAGGATCATCACCGACAAGCTGTTCTTCTTCGTGGCCGGCGAGATGAACGAGCGCACCGAGCCGAGCGGTTTCTCGGCCGACGGCTCGACCGGGCAGCAGTTCGGCAAGCCCGAGGACGCCGCGCGCTTCCAGGACATCCTGCTGACGAACTACGGCTACGATGCCGGCGGCCTCGGCGACATTCCGATCGACACCGAGAGCGACCACGTGTTCCTGCGGCTGGACTGGAACATCGCCGACGACCATCAGCTGACCCTGCGCCACAACTACATCGACGCGTTCCGCGACGACGTCGCCAACCGCTCGCGATCGGTCTACCGCTTCCCGAACGCCACGTTCAGCCGCGATGCTCAGACCGACTCGACGGTAGCCCAGCTCAACAGCGTCTTCGGCTCCTTCTTCAACGAGGCGCGCATCGGCTTCCAGACGCTCGAGGACGTGCGCACCTTCCCGGAGGCCTTCCCCTCGGTCGAGGTCGGCGGCACCGGCCCGCGTCGGGGCGAGCTGATCGGCGGCACCGAGCAGTTCTCCGGGCTCAACGTCCTCGAGCAGGACATCCTGGAGATCACGGACGACGTGACCTTCCTGCGCGGAAACCACACCATCACGGTGGGCACGCACAACGAGTTCTTCGAGTTCACCAACTACTTCCTGGCCAGCTTCTACGGCTACTACTACTTCCCGAACCTCGATGCCCTCGAGGCCGGGGTCGCATCCGAGTACCAGATCAGCTTCGCCAACGGCGACGATCCGGCGGCGCCGAGCTCCCTGTTCGAGGTCCAGCAGTGGGGCCTCTACGCCGGGGACCAGTGGCGTGTCAACGACCGCGTGACCTTCACCTACGGCCTGCGCGGCGACCTCGCGAGCTTCGCCGACAGCCCCGCCTACAATCCGGCGGTGGATGCGGCCTTCGGCGTCGACACCACGGAGGTTCCCGGCGACAACCTGATCCTGTCCCCCCGCGTCGGGTTCAACTGGGACCCGGACGGCGAGGGCTTGCAGCAGTTGCGCGGCGGGGTGGGCATCTTCGCCGGGCGGGCGCCGTACGTGTGGATCTCGAACGCCTACTCCGGAACGGGCGTGGCGACCACGGCCCTCACCCTGCGCGGCGCGATTCCGTTCAACCCCGATCCATTCAACCAGCCCCGTGCCGGGACCGGCGGCGTGCCGACGGTGGACCTGATCGACCCCGACTTCGAGTTCCCGCAGATCCTGCGCGGCACCCTCGGATACGACCGCAACCTGCCGTGGTGGGATCTGCGCGGAACCGCCGAAGTCGTCTACTCCGAGACCCAGCAGGACATCTACTACGTCAACCTGAACCGGGTCGAGAGCGGGACCAATTCGCTCGATGGCCGGCCCACGTACTCGAAGATCTCGACTGCCTTCGGGGACGCGCCGACGCTGACCAACACGAGCGAGGGCTCGGAGCTGGTGGTGTCGCTGGTGCTGTCGCGCCCGGTGCGCGCGGGCTTCGGCTTCAACGCCGGGTACACCTACATGGACTCCGAGAACGCGTTCGACGGCACCTCGAGCCGCGCGGTCTCGAACTGGCAGTTCCACCCGACCCGCGGCGACATCTTCCGGGAGGAGAAGTCGACGTCGAGCTGGGAGAACGAGCACCGGTACTTCCTCAACGCCAGCTACAGGTTCGAGACCGGATCTCTCGGCCACGAGGTGGGTCTGTTCTACAACGCCGAATCGGGCCGGCCCTACTCGGTCCTGATGGGCGGCGACCCGAACCGGGACGGCTTCTCGACCAACGATCTGCTCTACGTGCCGGGCAGCCCGGACGAAGTCATCTTCCAGGACTTCACCTGGGAGCAGTTCCAGTCGTATCTGAGCTGGCACGGGATCGGAGGGCAAGGCATCGTCGCGCGCAACGCGAGCGCGTCGCCCTGGACCCGTCGTTTCGACTTCCACTACGGGCTCGAGCTGCCGATCAAGGTCGTGAACGTGCAGGTCACCGCCGACCTGATCAACCTGGGCAACCTGTTCGACAGCGACGCTGGCGTCGTCGAGTACGTGGCGTTCGGCACCACCACGCCGATCACGGTGGCGGGCACGGACCCGGCGACCGGCAAGCAGATCTGGCGCCAGAACTTCTCGAATTCGATCACCGATCCCTCGACCGCGTTCTCGACCTCGGACACGCTCTCGAGGTGGCAGGCGAGGTTGGGGCTGCGTCTGAGCTTCTGAAGCACTCTCCGGCTCGGCCGGGAGGCGAGAGGGAGGGGCGGCGACGCCCCTCCCTTTCTTTTTCGCGGCGGGAGGCGGCGCGCTCGCTCAGCGAGTGGGCGACAGGGCGGGGGCTGCCTCCCCGCCGAGCTCGTCGAGCAGCCGTCCCAGCTCGCGCTCGAACTCCCGGCGCATGCGCCGCCGGGCTCCGCGCGGCAGGAAGAGGGCGTCGACACCCTGGAGCGCGACCGCGACCAGCTCGGCGGGCGTGAAGCCGAGCTCGCGGTGGAGGAGCAGGTACTCGCCGGCGAGGTCGTTGCCGAACACGCCCGGATCATCGGTGCCGAGCGCGATCCGCGCACCGGCGCGGAACCAGTCGCGGACGGGATGCTCGCGCACGGCGGCGACTGCGCCGGTGCGCAGGTTCGAGGTCAGGTTGACCTCGATCGGGATCCTGCGCCGGAGCACCTCGGCGAGGAGCTCGGGCCGCCGCGCCAGGTCGGTGCCGTGCCCGAGCCGGTCCACCCCCAGCTCGAGCGCGGTTTCGAGGTCGCCGCCGCCGGGCGCCTCGCCGGCGTGGGCGGTGAGCGCCAGGCCGCCCCGGCGCGCCCGCCGGAAGAGCTCGGCGTAGGCGGCGAGCGGGGCCGCCGCCTCGTCGCCGGCGAGGTCGATCGCGACCACGCCGCGCCCGCGGCGGTCGAGCGCCAGCTCGAGCGTGGCGCGGTTGGCCGCCATGCTCACCAGGGCATCCGGACGGATCAGGCACAGGATCACGGCGCTCTCGACGCCGTGCTCGCGCCGGCCGCGCGCGAGCCCCTCGAGCACGGCGTCGAGTGCCGCTTCCTGGCTGAAGCCGGGCGCGGCCTGGAGCGCGGGAGCGAAGCGCACCTCGACGTACCTCGTGTCCTGGCTCGCCGCCGAGGCGGCGAGCTCGAAGGCGACCGTCTCCAGCGCCTCCGCGCTGCGCAGCAGCGGGTAGACGGTGCCGAAGACCGCGAGCACTTCGGCCAGGCTCGGGCGCGGCTGTTCGACCACCGTTCGGTGGCGGATCTCGTCGAGCGTCAGGCTCTCGAGCGGTGCGTAGCGCTGCTCGCGGGCGAGGCGCAGGACCGTCGCCGGCGAGAGCGAGCCGTCGAGATGGACGTGGCTCTCGACCTTGGGCATGCGGCGCACGAGCGTTTCGATGCGGGCGGGAGTCCAGTCGACGCGCTCGATGCGCGCGCCGAGCTCCGCGGGCAGGACGGGCACCGCGATCGAGGCGGCGGCGAGGGCGGCGGCGAGCAGGGGAGCCAGAGCCGCATGCTAGCAGCGCCGAATCCGGTATCGTTCGGGCGCGATGCCCGGAGGCGCGAAACCGCAGCTGGCCGGCTGGGGCGGCCTGTCGGTGCCCGGCCGCGAGCTGCGCTCGGAGCGGCTCGAGGAGGTCGCGCGCGGTCTGCCGCTCACGCGCGGCCTCGGCCGCTCCTACGGCGACTCGGCGCTGCCGCCGCCGGGGGTCACCGCCGTCGCGGGCTCGGTGCGCGCCGATCGCATCCTCGCCCTCGATCCCGCCCGCGCGCGGCTGCGCGCCGAAGCCGGGCTCTCGCTGCGCGACCTCGCCTGGACGCTGCTGCCGCGCGGACTCTTCCCGCCGGTGGTGCCGGGCACGCAGTTCGTGACCCTGGGCGGCATGGTGGCGGCCGACGTGCACGGCAAGAACCACCACGTCGCCGGCACGATCGGGCGCCACGTGACCGGGCTGCGCCTGCTGACCGCGGCGGGGGAGATCGTCGACTGCTCGCGCGAAAGGTCGCCGGACCTGTTCCGGGCCACGATCGGCGGCATGGGCCTGACCGGCCACCTGCTCGAGCTCGAGCTCGCGCTCGATCGCATCCCGTCACCCTGGATCCTCCAGGAGACGCGGCGCGTGGCGCACCTCGACGAGACGCTGGCGGCGCTCGCGGAGTCGGCGCGCGATTGGCCATTCACCGTGTGCTGGCTGGACGCGCTCGCCAGCGGCCGCGCGCTCGGGCGCGGCGTCCTCATTCGCGGCCGCTGGGCGGAGCCGGGCGAGGCCCCGGGCACGCCGCCCCGGCCGCTGCGCGGCCCGGCGGTGCCGTTCCGCCTGCCCGGCTTCGCGCTCAACGACCTCAGCGTCCGGCTCTTCAACGCGGTCTACCGCGCGTCCTTCCCGGCGCGCCTGCGCCGGAGCGTGGTCCATCCGCAGAAGTTCTTCTGGCCACTGGACGCGGTGCGCCACTGGAACCGCATCTACGGCGCGCGCGGCTTCACCCAGTTCCAGTGCGTGCTGCCGGAGAGCGAGCGGCCGGGAGCGGTGCGGCGCTTCCTCGCCGAGGCCGCGCGGCGGGGCGGGTCGTCGTTCCTGTGCGTGATCAAGGACTGCGGCGCCGAAGGCGAGGGGCTGCTCTCGTTTCCCCGTCCGGGCGTCTCAGTGGCGCTCGACCTGCCGATGCGACGGGACACGCGGGCGCTGGTCGAGGCGCTCGCCGACGTCGTGCTCGCGGAGGGCGGCCGCATCTACCTCGCCAAGGACGCCTTCGTGCGCGCCGACCAGTTCCGCGCCATGGAGCCGCGCCTGGCCGCGTTCGCCCGCGCACGCGACCGCTGGGATCCCGAGCGCCGGCTGCGGAGCGCCCAGTCGGTGCGCCTGCTCGGAGACCCGGCGTGAACACGGTGATTCTCGGCGCCACTCGCGGCATCGGTCGCGCCCTGGCGCGCGCGATGGCGGCGCGCGGCGACCGGCTCTTCCTGCTCGGCCGCGACGCGCGCGACCTCGGGGCGAGCGCGCGCGACCTGGAAGCGCGCGCCGGGCTCGCCGAGGGCGCGATCGGCAGCGCGGCCTGCGACCTGCTCGAGCCCGCGACCTTCGCGCCCGCGTTCGACGCTGCGGCCGCGGCGCTCGGGCGCCTCGAGGCGGTGGTGGTGACCGCGGGGCTGTTCGCGACGCAGGAGCGCCTGGAGAGCGACCGCGAGCTCGCGCGTCGCGTGCTCGAAGCCGACTTCTCGGGCACCGTGCTGTTCTGCGAGGAGGCCCGCGAGCGGCTGCTCGCGGCGGGCGGCGGCCGGCTGTGCGTCCTCTCCTCGGTGGCGGGCGAGCGCGGGCGCAAGCCGGTGGTCCTCTACGGCGCCGCCAAGGCCGGGCTGAGCCGCTATCTGGAGGGCCTCGACCACCGCTTCCACGCGCGCGGACTGCGCGTCGTGTGCGTCAAGCCGGGATTCGTGCGCACCTCGATGACCGAGGGGCTGCCCGAGCCGCCGTTCGCGGGCGAGGCGGACGAGGTGGCCGCGATCGCGCTGGCGGCGCTCGATCGCGGCCGTCCGGTCGTCTACGCCCCCGGCATCTGGCGCTGGGTGATGGCGGTCGTCCGGCTGCTGCCGCGTGCGGTGCTGCGCCGGGTCGGCTTCTGACCCCGGCGCGTCAGCGCCGGACGATCCAGACCAGCGCCGCCGCGGCGAGCCCGGTCAGGCCCAGGACCACCAGGTTGACGAGCAGCGCGACGCGCGCGAGCGCCCGGCGCCGGACGCCGCGCATCGCCACGGCGGCGAGCAGGGCGCCCACGGCGGAGGCAGCCAGGCCGAGCGCGACCGGCAGCAGGATTCCCAGCGGGTAGGGGCGCAGCTCCGGCGGCAGCAGACGCACCAGCGGCCGCGCGCCCAAGGCGATCGAGAACAGGAGGAGGGAGAGGACGGGGAGCGTGTCCGGAGCCTCGAGCGGGGCGTACGCCTCGTCGCGCTCGGGGCGCGCGGGGGGCTCGGGCGTCATCGCGGCCGCGAGTATTCCACAGCCCCCGTCGGACGGGTTCCGATTCCCCGCGCGGGAAAGTATTCTCCCCACACGGAGGACGGCGGCAGATGGCGGCGGACGCGCGCGCGCGGGCGGGCCTCGGGGTGCGGGACGGACGGCGGGTCCGCGGCGGCGCGCTCGCGCTGGCGCTGCTCGCGCTCCCCGCCTGCTCGGTGCGCCGCTTCGCCGCCGACCGCGTCGGCGCGGTGCTCGCCGAGAGCGGCACGGCCTGGGGCGAGGACGACGATCCGCGCCTGGTCGGCGACGCCTTCCCGTTCGCGCTCAAGACCCTCGAGTCGCTGCTCGCCGCGTCGCCGGAGAACGAAGGCCTCCGGCTCGCCTCGTGCCGGGGCTTCGCGACCTACGCGGCGGGTTTCGTGGCGCCCGAGGCCGAGGCGCTGCCGGCGGTGGAGTTCGAGCGCGCGCAGGCGATCCGGGGGCGCGCGCTGCGCCTCCACCTGCGCGCGCTCGGCTACTGCCGGGAGGTGCTCGAGCGCCGGCTGCCGGGGGCGGTCGGGCGGCTGACCGCGGGCACCGCGGAGGCGCTCGCCGGCGCCGAGCGCACGGACGTCGAGCTGCTCTACTGGACCGCGGCCGCCTGGGGCTCCGCCATCGCGCTCGGCACCGATCGTCCCGAGCTGGTCGCCGACCTGCCGGCGGTGCGCGCCCTGCTCGCGCGCGCGGAAGCGCTCGACCCGGCCTGGGGCGGAGGCGCGCTCGACGAGGCCGGCATTCCGCTCGACGCCCTGCCCGAGGCGCTGGGCGGCTCGCTCGAGCGCGCCCGCGCGCGCCTCGAGCGGGCCGTGGCGCGCTCGCGCGGGCGGCTCGCCAGCCCCTGGGTGACCTGGGCGGCGAGCGCGGCGGTTGCGGCCCAGGACCGCGCCGGGTTCCGCCGCGCGCTCGAGGCGGCGCTCGCCGTGGACGCCGAGTCGCCGTCGCCCGACCGGCTCGCCAACCGCATCGCGCAGGAAAGGGCACGGCGCCTGCTCGCGCGCGCCGACGAGCTGTTCTACGCCGGGGAGGAGGGATGACGCGGTGAGAGAGCGGAAGAGGACGACGGGCGGGGCGTCGTGCGCCCTGGCGGCGGCGGCGATCGTCGCGCTCGCCGCGCCGGCGGCGGCGCGCGAGGTGTTCAAGGTCGCCACCCTGGCGCCGCAGGGCTCGGTCTGGGACACCTCGCTGCGCGAGATGGGAGCGACCTGGGCGCGCGACACCGCCGGCGGCGTCGAGCTGCGCGTCTACCCGGGCGGCGTGGCGGGAGACGAGAGCGACGTCGTGCGCAAGATGCGCATCGGCCAGTTCCAGGGCGCGGCGCTCACCGTCGCCGGCCTGGCGGAGATCGACCCGGCGTTCCAGGTGTTCGCGATCCCGATGTTCTTCGAGAGCTGGGAGGAGGTGCACCACGTCCTGGCCGAGCTCCGGCCCGAGCTCGAGCGGCGGCTGGCGGCCAAGGGCTACGTGCTCGTGCTCTGGGGTCACGGCGGCTGGGTGCACCTGTTCTCCCGCCAGCCGATCCGCACACTCGACGACCTCAAGAAGCAGAAGCTCTTCGTCTGGGCCGGCGACGACGGGCTCGTGCAGCGTTGGCGCCAGCAGGGCTACCAACCGGTGGCGCTCTCCGCCACCGACGTCACGATGGGCTTCCAGACCGGCATGATCGACGTTATCCCGACCACGCCGATCGCCGCGCTCTCGCTGCAGTGGTTCCGGCAGACTCCCTACATGCAGGGGCTCGGCCTGGCGCCGCTGGTGGGCGGCGTCGTGATCCAGCGCGCGGCGTGGGAGAAGGTCCCCGCGGCGGAGCGCGAGAAGCTCGCGGCGGCGGCGCTCGTGGCCGAGGGGCGGCTGGCCGCCGAGGTGCCGCGCCAGGACACGCAGGCGATCGAGCAGATGAAGGCGCGTGGCCTGAGCGTGGTCGAGGTGGAGGAGGCGCAGCGGATGATCTGGCGCCGCGCGGCCGACGACTTCGCCGGACGCGACGGCCAGAGCGCAGCGCCGCCCGAGGTGCTCGCGGCCACACGCGCCGCGCTCACCGCGTTCCGCAGCGGCAAGGGGGGCGCGCGCTGAGACGGTTCCTGCGCCGGCTCGAAAACGGCGTCGCGGGCCTGCCCCTGGCGGTGATGACGCTGCTCGCCGCCGCCGGCCTCGGCGCGCGCGCGCTGGGCACCGGGGTGCCGGGCGGCGGCCCGATCGTCCAGCACCTCACGCTCTGGCTCGGCTTCCTGGGCGCGCTGGCGGCCGCGCGCGAGGGCCGGCTGCTCAACCTGGCGACCACCGAATACCTGCGCGAAGGCAGCCGCGCCCGCCGCGTCCTGGCGGTGGTCGCGGGCACGGTCGGCGCCGCGGTCGCCGCGCTGCTCGCCGTGGCCTGCTGGCAGCTGATGCGCGCCGAGCGCGAGTCGGGCGCCGAGATCGCGCTCGGCATCCCGGTCTGGGTCGGCCAGGCGGTCATGCCGGTCGCCCTGGCCGGCGTGGCGATCCGGCTCGCCTGGCGCGCGGACGCGCGCTGGGGGGGCCGTCTCGCGGCGGCGACCGGGGTGGTGGTCGGCCTCGTCCTCGCGCTCGGGCCGGGCGCGATCGAGGGCGCGCCGGCCTGGATCGGCATCGCGGTGGTGGTCGCCGGCACGCTCGCCGGAGGGCCGCTGTTCGCCGCGCTCGGCGGCGTCGCGCTCTGGCTCTTCCTGGTCGACGGCACGCCGATCGCGGCGGTGCCGGCCGACGCCTACCGGCTCGCCGTCCACCCGACGCTGCCCTCGATCCCGCTCTTCACCCTCGCCGGCTACTTCCTCGCCGAGGGCAGGTCGGCGGCGCGCCTGCTCGAACTCTTCCGCGCCCTGGTCGGGTGGCTGCCGGGTGGCAGCGCGATCGTCGTGGTCGTGCTCTGCGCCTTCTTCACCACCTTCACCGGCGGCTCCGGCGTCACCATCCTCGCGCTCGGTGTCCTGCTCCACCAGGCCCTGATCGCCGACGGCTACCGCGAGCGCTTCTCGCTCGGCCTGATCACCTCGTCGGGCTCGCTCGGGCTGCTCTTCCCGCCCGCGGTTCCGCTCATCTTCTACGGCATCGTCGCCAACGCGCCGATCCCGGAGCTGTTCCGCGGCGGCCTGATCCCGGGGCTGGTCGCGGTCGCCGCGACCGCCGCCTTCGGCGTCGTCGAAGGACGGCGCGCGGCGGCCCGCCTGCGCTTCTCGCCCGCCCGGCTGGGCGCCGCGCTGGCGGCGGCGAAGTGGGAGCTGTCACTGCCGGTGCTGGTCGTGACCCTGCTGTTCAGCGGCTGGGCCACGGTGGTCGAGGCGGCCGCGGCGGCGGCCCTGTGGGCGGCGGTGGTGCAGGTGGCGATCCACCGCGAGGTACCGTTGCGGCGCATTCCCGGCGTGCTGCTCGACGCCACCATCCTGGTCGGCGGCGTGCTGCTCATCCTGTGCGCGGCGCTCGGTCTGACCAGCTGGCTGGTGGACGCGCAGGTGCCGCTCCACCTGCTCGACTGGGCGCAGGCGAACCTGGCCTCGAAGTGGGCCTTCCTGCTCGCGCTCAACCTGCTCCTGATCCTGGTCGGCTGCCTGATGGACATCTTCTCGGCGATCGCCGTGGTGGTGCCGCTGATCGCTCCGCTCGGCGCCGCCTTCGGCATCGACCCGATCCACCTCGGCATCGTCTTCATCGCCAATCTGGAGCTCGGCTTCCTGACGCCGCCGGTGGGGGTCAACCTGTTCCTCGCCTCCTACCGGTTCGAGAAGCCGATGCTGACGGTGACGCGCTCCGTGCTCCCCTTCCTCGCCCTGCGCCTCGCCATCGTGCTGCTGATCACCTACGTTCCGTTCCTGACCCTGGCGTTGCTCGACCGCTGAGCCTCGTGCCCTCCCGGACGATGGGCAAGACCTACGACCGCGCCTACTTCGAGCGCTGGTACCGCCGCCCGGCGAGCCGGCTCGAGGCGCCGGCGGAGCTGCGGCGCCGGGTGACGATGGCGGTGGCGATCGCCGAGCGCTACCTCGGCCGGGCCGTGCGCAGCGCGCTCGACGTCGGCTGCGGCGAGGGGCGGTGGCGCGCCGAGCTCAGGCGCCTGCGGCCGCGCCTGCGCTATGTCGGGGTCGAGCCCTCGGACTACGCGGTCGAGCGCTTCGGACGCCGGCGCGGCATCGTGCGCGCCGACTTCGGCGACCTGGCGCAGCTCGACCTCGGCGGCCCGTTCGACCTCGTGGTGTGCGCGGACGTGCTCCACTACCTGGACGACGAGGAGCTCGACCGTGGCCTGCCCGCGCTCGTCGCGGCGACCGGCGGCGCCGCCTACCTCGAGGTGCTGACCGCCGCCGAGGAGGTGGAGGGCGACACGCGCGGGATGATCCTGCGCGCGCCGGAGGGCTACGAGGCGCGCTTCGCGCGCGCCGGCCTGACCGGCGTCGGCGGCCACGTCTGGCTCGCGCCCGCGCTCACCGAGCTGCCCGCCGCGCTCGAGCGCCGGACGAGCTGACCGCCTGCGCGGCGCCTCAGCGCTTCTGCAGCGGGCAGGTGTTCCAGCCGAACAGCGTGTAGAGCGGGCAGGTGCCGGCGAGGCCGGTCAGCAGCGGCAACAGCCCGATCCACCCCCAGGGCGTCTTCGGTCCGAAGAAGACGAGCGCGATGCCGGCCAGGCCGACCAGCACCCGCAGCGTGCGGTCCACCGCGCCTTCGTTGATGGGAAAGAGCTTCGACGCCATGGCGACCTCCGGTCGAGGGGAGTCCTCGACCGGAGGCTAGGCCCCGGCTCCCTGCCGGGCGCCGCCCCGAGGGGCGGGGAGCTCAGAGGTCGAAGTGGACGCCCTGGGCCAGCGGCAGGTCGGTGCCGTAGTTGAGCGTGCAGGTCTGGCGGCGCATGTAGGCCTTCCAGGCGTCGGAGCCGGCCTCGCGGCCGCCGCCGGTCTCCTTCTCGCCGCCGAAGGCGCCGCCGATCTCGGCTCCCGAGGTGCCGATGTTGACGTTGGCGATGCCGCAGTCCGAGCCGGCGACCGAGAGGAACTTCTCGGCCGAGCGCAGGTCGAGGGTGAAGATCGCCGAGGAGAGTCCCTGCGGCACCGCGTTGTGCATCGCGATCGCCTCGTCGAGGGTCTCGAACTCGAACAGGTAGAGGATCGGCGCGAAGGTCTCCTCGCAGGTGATCGGCATGTGGGGCAGCGCCTCGACCAGCGTCGGCTCGACGAAGAAGCCCGGGCGGTCGAGCACCTTGCCGCCGTGGAGAATGCGCCCGCCCTGCTGGACGGCGATCTCGAGCGCGTGCCTGAAGTCGCGCACCGCGTTGGCGTGGATGAGCGGCCCCATCACGGTCGAGGGCTCGGCGGGATCGCCGATGCGGATGGTGCCGTAGGCCCTGACCAGGCGCCGCTTCATCTCCGCGGCGATGCCCTTCTGGAGGAAGAGCCGGCGCGTGGTCGTGCAGCGCTGCCCGGCGGTGCCGACGGCGGCGAACAGCACGGCGCGCAGCGCGAGATCGAGGTCGGCGTCGTCGGTCACCACGATGCCGTTGTTGCCGCCCAGCTCGAGGATCGAGCGTCCGAGCCGGTCGGACAGGTCGCGCGCGATCTGCTTGCCCATCGCCACCGAGCCGGTGGCGGAGATGAGCGGCACGCGCGCGTCCTTGACCATCGGGATGCCGACCGCGTTGCGGTCGCCGAAGACGAGGTTGAAGATCGCCGGCGCACCGGCAGCGGCGAGCACGCGCTCGGCGATCTTCGTCACCGCGAGCGCGGTCAGCGGCGCGTGCTGCGACGGCTTCCACAGCGTGGCGTCGCCGCACACCGCGGCGAGCATCGCGTTCCAGGCCCACACCGCGACGGGGAAGTTGAAGGCGGTGATGACGCCGACCGTGCCCAGCGGGTGCCACTGCTCGTACATGCGGTGGCGCGGGCGCTCCGAGTGCATGGACAGTCCGTAGAGCTGGCGCGAGAGGCCGACCGCGAAGTCGGCCATGTCGATCATCTCCTGCACCTCGCCCAGCCCCTCGGTGCGCACCTTGCCGACCTCGAGCGTGACCAGCAGGCCGAGGTCCTCCTTGTGCCGGCGCAGCTCGTCGCCGAGCAGGCGCACGACTTCGCCGCGCTTGGGCGCCGGCCAGTGCCTCCAGGCGTCGAACGCGGCCACGCTGGCCGCCGCCACGCGGTCGTAGTCGGCGGCCGAGCAGGTGCGGACCGAGGCGATCGGCTCGCCGGTCGCCGGGTTGAGCGAGTCGAGGCGCGGGCCCCTGGTGTCGATCCAGGCGCCGTCGAAGGCGCCCGGGTTGTCGTCGGAGAGGCCGAGCCGGTCGAGGACGGCCGAGACGGCGGTCGGGCTGAGCACGGTCATGGCAGGAGGCTCCGTGGAGGTCGTGACGGGAACGCCGGAGGAACCGGCGCGCAGAGTCTACCGCAGGGCCGCCGCCGCCGGCGTTAGGATGCCGCGACCGATGCGCGGCCTGCGAATCCTCCTCCCCGCGCTCCTGCTCGCCGCGTTCGCCTTCGCCTGCGGCAGCTTCCCGGGCGCCGCTTCGTGGCCGGCCGGGCCGTTGGGACAAGCGCTCTTGCTCCTCGCCGCGCTCGCCGCCGGGGCCGAGGCGGTCGATCCGCTGCGCCTCGGACCGGCGGGCCGCTGGCTGCCGCTGGCTCTGCTGGTGGCGGTGGCAGGCAGCCTGCTCGCCTCGCCCGTGCCGCGCGCCGGGCGGACCGCGCTGGCGCTCCTGCCCGCCTTCCTGCTGCTGCCCGCGGCGGTGGCGCGCGCCTTCGAGTCGGCGGCCGGCAAGCGCATCGCGCTCGCTCTCTGGAGCGCGGCCGTGGCGGCGGTCGGCCTCGCCGGCCTGGTCGAGGCGGCGCGCTCGGGCGCCCAGCGCGCCGCGGCGCCGCTCGGGCACCACAACCTGCTCGGCGCGTTCCTGGTCACCGCGCTGCCGGTCGCCCTGCTCTCGTTGCGCGCGCGCGGGCCGGAGCGTGCGTTGGCGGCGCTCGCGCTCGCCGCGGGCGGCGGCGCGCTGGTGGCGACCCGCTCGCTGTCGGCGCTCGCGGCGGCGGTGGTGGTGGCCGCGGTCGCCGCGCCGAGGCTCGGGCGAGCGCGCCACCTGGTGGCCGGGCTGGCGCTGCTCGCGGCCGGGCTCGCGGTGCCGCGCGCGGCAGAGGTGCTGATGGGCCGAGATCCCTCCCTCGCCGCGCGCCGCGTCTACGGCGAGGCCGCAATCGCGGGCTTCGCCGAGCGGCCGCTGCTGGGCTGGGGACCGGGCGCCACGCCCTGGCGGCTGGCCGGCTTCGTGCGGCCGGTGCCGGGGGTGAACCCGCCGGGCGAGCTGATCGGGGAGGCGCACTCGCTGCCGCTCGGGCTGCTGTTCGAGCTCGGGGCCACCGGCGCGCTGCTCGCCGCGGGCGGCGCGCTGCTGTTCGCGCTGCGCCGCGCGCGCGAACGCGCGTTCGCGCCCGACCCCGGACTCGTCGAAGCCGGCCTGCTCGGCCTGCTGGGCGGCGCGGTGGCCTGCCTCGGGGACGCCTGGCTCGCGGTGCCCGCGCTGCCCGTCGCGCTCGCCCTGTCGGCGGGGGCCGCGCTGGGCGGGGGCGCTCCTGCCCCGGCGCCGGCGCGGCGCTGGCCGTTCCTGGTCGCGCTCGCCCTCCTGGTCGCGAGCGCGGGCGCACTGGCGCGCCCGGCGCTCGCCTGGCGGGCGTGGGACGAGGCGACCCGCGCGCGCGACCGGAGCGCCGCGGCCGCCGCGCTCGCGCGCGCGGCCGACCTCGATCCCGGGTTCCCGCTCTATCGGGCGCGCTGGGCCTGGACGGCGGAGGCGCCGGCGGCGGAGCGGGCGCGCGCCGCGCTCGACGCGGCCGCGAGCGCGGGCTCGATCGCCCCGCTCTGGCTGCGCGCGGGCTCGATCGCGTGGGAGGCGGGCGAGCGCGGCGCCGCGCGCGCCGCCCTTTCCCGCGCGCTCGCCCTGGATCCGCTCTCGGGCGCGGCGCCGTTCCTGCTCTTCGTGGCGTCGGAGGGCACCGACACCGATTGCGCGGCGCGTGCGCTCGCCGCCGAGCCGCGCCTGGGCGCCGCCACCGCCTGGCGGGCGCGACCGGGCGACCGCGCGCGAGCGAGCTGGCGCCTGCGGCGCTGGCCAGGAATCGAGATCGGATGGAAGGCGGCGCTGCGCGATCGTCTGGCCGACTTCCCGCCCTCGGCGTGGGAGGAGAGTCAGGAGGTGGACCTGGTGGTCGAGGTCGACGTCACGCCCGCGCTCGCCTCGTCGCTCCATCTCTTCCGGCGCACGCCGCTGCCGGCCGACGTCGCCCGCATCCGGCTCGATCGCGGCGCGGTCCGGCGTCTGGGCGGCGTGCCCTCCGCGGCGGAGCTGCCGACCAGCTCGCCGGCGGCCTTTCCCCTGGACCGCTGCGCGCCCGCCGACGTCGGGACGCCCGCGCCACCGGCGCCGCCCGGCGACCCGCTCTTCCGGGACGG
>JAFNAE010000236.1 GCA_017860005.1 Acidobacteriota bacterium
CGGCACGCCGATCGCGCTGCTGCACAACCTGAAGCTCAACGGCGTCGTCCACGAGCAGAACCTGTTCCTGACGGTCAGGGTGGAGGAGATCCCCCACGTTCCGCCGGGCGAGCGGCTCGAGATCCGGCCACTGGGCTCGGGGTTCCATCGCCTGATCGCCCACTTCGGGTTCATGGAGGATCCGGACATCCCCGCGCTCCTGGAGAAGGTCAGCGAGCACGGGCTCGATCTTCGACCGCCGCGGACGACGTTCGTGCTCAGCCGCAATCTGGTCGCTCCCGCCCCGCGCTCGAGCCTGGCCCGGTGGCGTCGCCGGCTTTTCATCGTGCTGGCGAGGAACGCGGTGACGGCGGAGGAGTTCTTCCGCCTGCCGTCGAATCGAGTCGTCGAGCTGGGCATGAAGGTGGAGGTTTGAAGCTCGGCGCCTGCGATCGCGCCGCGGTCGTCGTCCTCGGCCTCTACCTCGCCGGGACCGGCGGCGCCGCGCTCTGGCGCGGCCGTTGGCTGTACACCGACTACCTGGGGCTGCGCATCCTGTCGCCGCTCGCGCTCCTCACCGGGATCGTGCTGCTCCTGCTGGGGACGGCATTGTGGGGTCGGGCGCCGAGGTGCCCCTAGGGGCGCGGCGCCGCCGCGCCGGCGCGGACGCGGCGTGGCGCTAGGATCCGGGGCGAAGCACCGCGCCGATGCCGACCGAGCCGCCTCGATCCGATTCCGACGCGCGGCTCGCGTCCACCGCCGCCTCGCCGGTCGCTCCTCGCGGCGGGGATCTCCCCTGGTCCCCCGGCGTCGCGCCCGTGACGAGGGCCCTGCGCGAGATCGCGCTCGCCACCGGTGTCACCGCCGCGGCGACGCTGGCCTGCGCGCTCCTCGAGCGGCACGTGCCGGTCGCCAGCCTCGCGCTGGTGTTCGTCTGCGCGGTGCTCGTCGTGGCCGTGCGGGCGAGCCAGGTCGCCGCGATCTGGGCGGCGGCGCTCGGCTTCCTGGCCTACAACTTCTGTTTCACGGAGCCGCGCTTCAGTCTCCGGATCAGCGGGGCGCAGGACCTCGTCGCCGTCCTCTCCTTCCTGATCGCGGCCCTCGTGGCGGGCCATCTGGCGGCGCGGCTGCGCTCGCAGGTCGGCCTGCTCGAGGCCGCCAACGGGCGCATCCGGACCCTGCTGGCGGCCGGCGAGAGGCTGGCCGCGGCGGCCGACACCGCGGAGGTCTTCGAGGCCGGGTGCACCCGCCTCGCCGAGACGCTCGGCTGCGAGGCCGTGGTGATGGTCGGGGAGGACGCCGCGGGCGGCTTGCGGCACGCGGCCTCGCACCCGCCCACGGCACGACTCGAGGCGCGCGACTTCGAGGCCGCCGCGCGCGCCATCGGGCGGCCGGGGCCGGCGGGCCACGCCAGCGAGGCGGACGCGGGCGCGGACTGGTGGTTCGTCCCGCTCGCCGTGGCGCGCGGCCGCCAGGGTGCGGTGGGCCTGAAGCGCCGGGCCGGGCAGGCGCGGTTCACGCCCGAGCAGCGGAGTCTCGCCGCCGCGATGATCCAGCAGATCGAGCTCGCGGCGGAGCGCACCCGGCTCGTTCAGACGCTCGAGCGGGCGCGCGTCGAGAGCGAGACCGAGCGCGTGCGCACGGCGCTGCTCGCCTCGGTGTCCCACGATCTCCGCTCGCCGCTCACCGCGGTGATCGGCTCGGCGACGAGCCTGGCCGCGTACGGCGAGAAGATGCCGGCGGCGGACCGGCGCGCGCTGCTGGAGTCGATCCGCAGCGAAGGCGAGCGCCTCGACCGCTACGTCCAGAACCTGCTCGACATGACCCGCCTGGGTTCCGGCCCGATGAAGCTCGAGCGCGACTGGGTGAGCCTCGACGAGATCCTCGGCGCGGCCCTGGCGCGCCTGCGCAAGGTTCATCCCGAGCTCGCGGTCGCGACCGGGATCGCGCCCGGGCTGCCGCCGCTCTGGGTACATCCGGCGCTGGTCGAGCAGGCGCTGTTCAACATCCTCGAGAACGCGGCCAAGTTCTCGCCGCCCGGCGCGGAGGTGTCGGTGGCCGCGCGGCGCGAGGGCGCGAGCCTGGTCGTCGACGTCTCCGACCGCGGCCCCGGCATTCCGGAGGAGGAGCGGCGGCGCGTCTTCGACCTGTTCTACAGCACCGCGCGCGGCGACCGCGGCGCGCGCGGCGGCGGGCTCGGCCTGACCATCGTGCGCGGCATGATCGGGGCCCACGGCGGCCGGGTCGAGGCGCTGGGCGGCCCGGACGGCCGGGGCACGACGATCCGGGTTACGCTGCCGATGGCCGAGGCGCCGCGCACGGCGGCGCCGGGAGAGGAAGCGTGAGCCACGCGGAGGTCCCGCCCGCCCGGATCCTGGTCGTGGACGACGAGCCGCAGATCCGGAAGTTCCTCGAGATCAGCCTGCGCGCGCAGGGGCACGCGGTCGCGGAGGCGGCGACCGGGCGTGCGGGGCTCGAGCTGCTCGCCACCCGTGGCGCCGACCTGGTCGTTCTCGACCTCGGCCTGCCCGACGTCGACGGCCACGAGGTGCTGCGCGAGCTGCGCGCCTGGTCGCAGGTGCCGGTGATCGTGCTCTCGGTGCGGGCCTCGGAGGCGGAGAAGGTGCGCGCTCTCGACGCCGGCGCCAACGACTACGTCACCAAGCCGTTCGGCATCCAGGAGCTGATGGCCAGGATCCGGGGGCTGCTGCGCGCGGCCGGGTCGGGCGAGGAGTCGCCGCCGGTTTTCGACGACGGTCGGCTGCGGATCGACCTGGCGCGCCGCCAGGTCGCGCTCGGCGGCGAGCCGGTACGCCTGACGCGCAAGGAGTTCGCGCTGCTCTCGACGCTCGTCCGTTACGCCGGCAAGGTGGTCACCCAGCAGCAGCTGCTGCGCGAGCTCTGGGGCCCGGGCCACGTCGAGGACGCCCACTACCTGCGCATCGTGGTGGCGCGCATCCGCCAGAAGCTCGGCGACGACCCGGCGCGCGCCCGCTACCTCCAGACCGAGCCGGGCGTGGGCTACCGCTTCGTCGATCCGACGGGCGCGCGCTGAGCCGGGCTCGAATCACGAAGTGTCACCTGCCGAGCGGTCGCCCTGGGCCGGGGCAGACGGCTCCTGCTGCGGGGAGTGCGCCGCCCGCGCCGCCTCTGCGGGGCGACACGCCGCCCGTCCCACTGCGGGACCGACCCGCCCCCCGAGCAGGGCGAGCGGGGGTGGACGAAGGGTCGCGACCGGCCTCCGGCGGTAACCGGATTCCCGCACCGGACGTATCTCGCGCGATGGCTCCTCGATCCCGGAGCGCGCGCGCGACCTCCGTGGCCGGCGGCCCGGTGCGCCGTGCGCTTGCCGGCTGGCTCGCGCTCGCGGCCACGTGCGCCGCACCCGGGTCCGCCCAGGTCAGCGAGGCCAACGGGCCGGCGATCCGCGCCGTGCGCATCGAGGGCGGCGGCATCGAGATCGACGGCGACCTGTCGGAGCCGGCCTGGCGCCAGGCGGTCGAGGTCCGCGAGTGGTTCGAGACGAACCCGGGCGACAACCTCGAGCCGTCCGTGCGCAACCTCGGCCGCATCGCCTACGACGACCAGTTCCTCTACGTCGCCTTCGAGTTCGACGACCCCGAGCCGGGCGCGATCCGCGCGCCGCTCGGCGACCACGACAACACGCCGAGCTCGACCGACTACGGCGGCATCCTGCTCGACGCCAAGAACGACGGCAAAACCGCGCAGATGTTCCTGGCCAACGCCAACGGCATCCAGTACGACGCGATCACCAACGACGCCACCGGCGAGGACTCCTCGCCCGACTTCTTCTGGGAGGCGGCGGGCAGGGTGACCGAGCGCGGCTGGCAGCTCGAGATGCGGGTGCCGTTCTCCTCGATCCGCTACGCGGGCGAGGACCCGGCGCAGTGGGGCATCCTGCTCTACCGCAACCGGCCGCGCGACTTCCGCTACCAGTACTTCAGCTCGCGCCTGCCCCGGGACCGCAACTGCTTC
>JAFNAE010000095.1 GCA_017860005.1 Acidobacteriota bacterium
TCCCTGCGAGATCGAGGTGCCGGACCGTACGACGTGCCACTGCACCGGGATCACGACGCCCGGCAGCGAGCCGCAGTTGATCTCGCCGAACAGGCCGAGACCCTCGAGGGTGGCCTCGACCGCCGCCATCTCTTCGCGGCTGGGGGTGGGCGTCGCGCAACGCACGCCACGCACCAGCTGCCCGTCGGGGCCGACGAAGTGGACGTCCGGGCCGGGGGCGAGCTCCACCCCGGCGGCGAGAGCGAATGTGGGTACCAGGGCGAGGACCAGAGCGATTCTTGCCAGGGGTCGCAGCATGCAGACTCCTCCTCCGGTTCGGGGTCCGTGAGGACCGGGTTCGTGGCGGATCTGTGGGAGCTGGACCGATTCTAGCAAGCCCCGCTGGCGCGGCGGGCCGCGAGCCTCAGCCGCGCGGCGGACGGCTCGTGGTGTGACCGGGCGGCGGTGAGGGCGCCTGCGGGCGCGCCGGCGGCCCGGGAGGGCGGTCGTGGTGAGGCGGACGCGGCCCGGGACCCGGGACCGGCACGTAGAGGGGGACTCCCCAGTAGCCGTAGCCGTACCCGCCGTAGCCGTAACCCCACGGATCGTAGGCCGGCCCGGCGCCCGCCTGGGCGGCGGCCTGCGCCTCGGCGAGCGCGGTCAGGCGCTCGAGCCGCCGCGCCTCGTCGGCGCGCCGTCGAGCCTCCTCGCGGGCCCGCCGCTCTTCGGCTCGCCGCGCGGCGAGCTCGGCCGGAATCCACTCGCCGCCGTCTTCGACCCAGCCGCGGCGGCGCATCGCCTCGTCGACGGGCAGCCAACGGCCGCTGCCCTCGTCGAAGGCGTAGCCGAGGCCGGGCAGCAGCGCCTCCAGGCCGGCCAGACCGGGAGCGAGGGCGGCCGCCTCGAGCGCGGCCTCGCGCGCGCCGAACTCGAACCCCTGCCCGCTCGCCCAGCGCGCGAGCGCGAGCCACTGCTCGGCACCCGCGCCGCGATCGGCCTCGAGCTCGCGCGCGCGCGCCTGATACTCCTCCAGGGTCGAGGCCGAGGCTTCGACCGCGACCACCTGAGAGAGCGGCAGGGTGAGCGTGCCCCCGCCCATGCGGATCTCGACCCGGTCGTCGTGGCGCACGGCGACCACGTCCGCGAAGACGCGGCCGTTGGCGAGCACGACGCGGTCGGCGACGGCGGCCGTGGGCAGGGCGAGGGCGGCGAGAGAGGCGAGGCCGGCGAGGCGGAGAGCGCGGGGCCCGGGCATGGCGGGTTCTCCTGGGCGCGAAGGTAGCACGGGCGCCGGCGGCGCGCCCCGCCCCGCGCCCCGGTCAGCGCACCGGCCCGCGCCCGAGCGGGACACCCGGGCCGAACGCCCGGCGCAGCTCGGCGCGCGTCAGCTCGCGCCAGGCGCCGGGGGCGAGCGCGCCGAGCTCGAGGCCGCCGAAGGCGACGCGCCGGAGCCGGGTCACTTCGTGCCCGAGCGCCGCGCACAGGCGCCGCACCTCGCGGTTGCGCCCCTCGGCCAGGCGGACCACCAGGAGCGACTCCCGCCCCGAGCTCTTGCGCACTTCGACCGCGCGCGCCGCGAGGCGCTCGCCGTCGTCGAGCAGTCCCGCGACCATGCGCTCCGCCTCGGCCTCGCCCACCGGCCCGCGCACGGTCGCCAGGTAGACCCTCTCGATCCCGCTGGCCGGCGCGGCGAGCCAGTCGGCGAGGCGGGTGTCGCTGGTCAGCAGCAGCAGGCCGCTGGTGGCGAAGTCGAGGCGGCCGACCGCGACCAGGCCATCGCCCGCCGCGCCGAGCAGGTCGAAGACAGTCCGGCGGCCGTCCGGGTCGCGGCGCGTGGTGACCACTCCGCGCGGCTTGTGGAGCAGGAGGCAGCGGAAGCGCGCGGCCCGCCGCGCCACGCCGTCGACCGCGATCGCCGCGCGCTCGGGCACGACCGGCGCGCCGGGATCGAGCACCAGCCGCCCGTCCACGGTGACCCGTCCCGCGGCGATCCACCGCCTCGCCTCCGCCCGCGAGGCGAGGCCGAGCTTCGAGAGCGCGCGCTCGAGCGCGACCCGGCCAGAGGGAAGGCGCCCCACTTCAGAGCGAGAGGTAGCCGGCGGTCTGGAAGCTGGTGGTGCGGAACGGGCGCGCCACCTCGAGCAGGCTCTCGAACTCGGCGCGCGGGAGCGGATGGCTGAACAGGTAGCCCTGCATGCGGTCGCAGTGGAGCATCTCGAGCACCGCCATCTGGCTCTCCTCCTCGACCCCCTCGGCGACCACCTCCATGCCGAGCCCGTGCGCGAGCTGGATCACGGCGCCCACGATGCGCGAGTCGCGCGGGCGGCGGCCCAGGTCGCGGATGAACGAGGAGTCGAGCTTGACCACCTCGACCGGCAGCTCGCGCAGGTAGGAGAGCGAGGAGTAACCGGTGCCGAAGTCGTCCACCGCCACCCGCGTGCCGCGCGCCCGCAGCTCGGCCAGGATCGACGCCGGATCCTGGATCTGGAGCAGCGCCATGGTCTCGGTGATCTCGAGCTCGAGCGCCGAGGCGGGCAGCCCGGACTCCTCGAGCGCGGCGGTGACCATGCCGGCCAGTCCCGGATCCTCGAGCGAGCGCGCGGTGAGGTTGACCGCCACCTTGAGCTCCGGCAGGTGGCGTTGCCGCCAGTCCGCCACCGCGCCGCACGCCGCACGCAGCACCCAGCGGCTGATCGCCTCGGACACCGCCGCGCTCTCGGCAGCGAACAGGAACTCGCCCGGCGCGAGCAGTCCGCGTTCGGGATGGCGCCAGCGCAGCAGTGCCTCGGCGCCATGGATCTCGCCCGAGCCAGAGCGCACGATGGGCTGGAAGTGGAGCTCGAGGCCCGCCTCCAGCCGCCCCTCGCGCAGCGCCTCCTCGAGCGCGAAGCGCTCGCGCGAGGCATCGGCGAGCGCCGCGTCGTAGACCACGAAGCTGCCGCGCTCGATCTCCTTGGCGCGGTGCATGGCCGAGTCCGCCTTGCGCAGCAGGACGGCAGCGTCGCGCCCGTCGCCCGGACAGAGCGCGATGCCCGCCGTGCCGCGGACACTCAGCTCGTGGGTGCCGACGTGGAACGGCTGGCGCAGGCGCTCGAGCAGGCCGGCGGCCAGGCGCGTCGCCTCCGGGACGCCGGTGACGCCCGGCATCAGCACGGTGAACTCGTCGCCGCCCAGCCGCCCCACCGTGTCGCCCTCGCGCACCGCGTGGAGCAGTCGGTCGGCCACCGCCGCCAGGGTCTGGTCGCCGACCTCGTGCCCCCAGCCGTCGTTGACGCGCTTGAAGTGGTCCAGGTCGAGGAAGAGCAGCGCGCCCGGCTCGCCCTCCCGGCCGGCGCGCTCCAGCCAGCTCCGGAACCGGTCCACGAACAGCTTGCGGTTGGGCAGTCCGGTGGCGACGTCGTAGAAGGCGAAGCGCTCGATCTGGCGCGACGCGTCGCGCAGCCGGTGCTGCTCCTCCTCGAGCAGCCAGACCACCGTGGCGAGCCCGAGCAGCCCGGTCAGCATGACGTCCACCGGCGCGCTGATCCACGCCGGCAGCGGCAGCCAGCCGAGCGCCGCAGCCAGCCCGACCAGGTTCTTGGCGCCGCAGGCCAGGAACGCCAGGCTGACGAATCCGGGTCCGGTCGCCGAGCCGCCCCGGCGAGCCACCCGCCCGAGCAGCGCGCCGGCCGAGAGCAGCGCGACCGCGAGCACCAGCGAGCGCACCCCCACGCGCGCCAGCAGGCGCTGCGGGGCCGCGACCGGATCGTAGGCCCAGAGCAGCGTGGCGGCGAGTCCGAGCGCGGCGAGCGCGCCCAGGATCGCGCGGCCGCCCCGCCGCGACACCGGCCGGCCGCGCACGATCGCGACGGTGCCGAACAGCAGCCAGGCCGCGTGCCAGAAGCTGCCGATCGTGAACGCCGCCGTGGTCAGCAGCCGGCTCCAGTGGTACGCCGGCAGATCGGACATCACGAGCACGCTCCAGGCGCCTCCCGCGAAGGCGATCGCGATCGCGACCCAGGCGAGCGCCCAGTCGCGCAGGTAGCCCCTGCCGAGCTGGCGGTGGAAGCGCTGCAGCAGCACCGCGAGGACGCCGGCGCCGACCGCCTGCGTGAGCAGGCCGGCGACGACGATCGGATTCTCGAGCGTGGACGCGGGATCCATGACTGCGGCGCGATTCTATTCCCTGTTGTGATTCAATCTCGCCATGCCCCATCGGCCCACCAAGGTCTTCGTGCTGGACACCTCGGTCATCCTCTACGACGCCAACGCGATCTTCAGCTTCAAGGAGCACGACGTCGCGATCCCGATCACCGTGCTCGAGGAGCTCGACCACTTCAAGAAGGGCGACACGGTGGTCAACCTCCAGGCGCGCGAGTTCATCCGCCACCTCGACAAGCTCTCCAGCCACGACCTGCTGCAGGAGTGGATCCCGCTCGACGGCGCGGACCTCGGGCGCATGCGCGTCCTGCGCGAGGACGGCGCCTCGGTGGACGCGCGCCAGGTCTTCGGCACCGACAAGAACGACCACCGCATCCTCAACGCCGCCCTGGCGCTGACCGAGCGCGAACCGTCGCGCGAGGTCATCCTGGTCTCGAAGGACATCAACCTGCGGGTCAAGGCGCGGGCCTTCAGCCTGCGCGCCGAGGACTACGAGACGGTGCGGGTGAAGGACGTCGACCACCTCTACCGCGGCAAGTCCGAGGTCGAGCTCGACGACCCCGCGCCGATCCAGAGGATCTACGAGGAGGGTGCGATCGAGCCCGCGGCGGCCGCCCTCGAAGCGCCCGCCTCGAACCACTATTTCATCCTCAAGAGCCCGCAGAACTCCGCCCTCGCCTGGTTCAACCCGGCGAGCGGCCTGCTCGAGCGCGTGCACAAGGCGCCCGCCTACGGCATCACGCCGCGCAACGCCGAGCAGACCTTCGCTCTGCACGCGATCCTCAATCCCCGCGTGCCCCTGGTGTCGATTTCCGGCAAGGCGGGCACGGGCAAGACCCTGCTCGCGCTCGCCGGGGCGCTGGAGCGCCGGCGCGACTTCCGGCAGATCTACCTCGCGCGCCCCCTGGTGCCGCTCTCCAACAAGGACATCGGCTACCTGCCCGGCGACATCAAGTCGAAGATCAACCCCTACATGGCGCCGCTGTGGGACAACCTGTCGGTGATCAAGCACCAGTTCGACGAGAAGGATCGCGAGTTCAAGCGCCTCGACGAGATGGTCGAGGCCGAGAAGCTCCACATCACGCCGCTCGCCTACATCCGCGGGCGCAGCTTCTCGAACATCATGTTCATCGTGGACGAGGCGCAGAACCTCACCCCCCACGAGATCCGCACCATCATCACGCGCGCCGGGGAGGGCACCAAGATGGTGTTCACCGGCGACATCTTCCAGATCGACACCCCGTACCTCGACGCGCAGTCGAACGGGCTCTCCTACCTGATCGACCGCATCAAGGGCAATCGCCTCTACGCCCACGTCAACCTCGACAAGGGCGAACGCAGCGAGCTGGCCAACCTGGCCAGCATGATGCTCTAGGGGACAGCTGACTTCACAGCTCGACGCTGGGGGCGAGTCCCCCAGGGGGTCGAGCTGTGAAGTCAGCTGTCCCCTTGCGGCCACCAGCGTCGAGCTGTGAAGTCAGCTGTCCCCGAGCTGTGCCCCTTTTACACCAGGGTTGACATTTTCCACCATTCCACCTATCCTCGGGAAAACCCGGAGGTTGGGGCATGGCGCTGAACATCAAGAACGCGCAGGTCGAGAGCCTGGCCACCGAAGTCTCGGAGATGACCGGAGAATCGAAGACCGAGGCGATCCGCCGCGCGCTCGAGGAGCGCAAGCAGCGGCTCTCCTTCCAGGTCGTCCACGAGAACCGCGCCGACGAGCTGCGCTCGTTCCTCGAGCGCGAGGTCTGGTCCGCGATCCGGGCCCGGTCGTCCAGTCGCCGCCTCGGTGCTCGCTGACCTCACGCGCCCGGGAGGGCGACGCTGCCGTGATCGTGGACTCCTCTGTCGTCACGTCCATCTTCCTCCGCCGCCCCGGCCACGAGCGGCTCATCGACGCTCTCGCCGGGGCCGGGCGGGCCGGCATCGGGGCGCCGACGCTGGCCGAGGCCAACGCGGAGATCTCGCGCGCGACGGGTGCTGACCTCGAGGGCCTGGTCGCGCGCTTCCTGCAGGAGTTCGGGGTCGAGGTGGTGCCGTTCGGGGAGTCGCACACGCGCGCCGCGGTCGACGCCTGGCGCCGCTACGGCGGCGGACGCGGGCGGGCCGGTCTCGATCTCGGCGGCTGCCTGGTCTACGCCACGGCGCGCCTGGCGCGCCGGCCGCTGCTCACCGCCGACCCCCGTTTCGCGCGCACCGACCTCGAGCTCGCGCCGGTGCGCGCGGCGTCCTGAGACCGAACCCCGGGGCGCGCCGGGTCACCAGTCGACGGCGACGCGGAGGCGCCCGGCGGCGCGATCGGCGACCAGAACGTGGCCCTCGCGCCGCCCGAACAGGTAGACGTCGCGCAGGAGCTCGACGTCGCGGCGGCAGTACTCCTCGACCAGGTCCAGCCGTCCCGCGCGCACCCACTCGAGGCTCTGGAGCCCGTCCGCGGTCTTGTCCGTGCCCAGCGTCTCGCGCGCCACGTGGCCGAGCCCGACCCGGTAGCCCAGGCGCGCGCGCAGCGATTCCAGCAGGTCGAGGGTGGGCAGGGTGCGGGCGTAGTCCTCGCCGGTATAGCCGGAGAGCACGGCGTAGTCGAAGCGCCGGCTGTTGAAGCCGACCACCAGGTCGGCGGACTTCAGCAGCGCGACCAGGTCCGGCACCCCGGGCTCGCGGAAGGTCGCGAAGCGGCCCTCCTCGAGCAGCAGCGCGACCGCCACGGCGATGCCCATCCGGTGCGCCCTGCCCCAGCCCCCGACCTCCGCGGCGGAGCGCAGCGTCTCGACGTCGAACAGCACCGTCCGCCGCCCCCGGCCCGCCGTCAGGCGGGCGCCCGACGAGCCCGCGGTCACCGAAGCCACAGGCAAAGACCCTTCTGTCCAAGGCACGTCGCCCGCTTCGTCGCGGGTCCCTCGCTCGCCCGTGGTTGCGGGGGACACAGGCGAAAGTCGGGCTGTTGAAGGGAGGACTTCCGGAACGGCCCTGGCGAGTCCGCGGGCGCTCCGCTTCGCCAGGGGCGCCACGCCCGCCGCCCCCTTCATTGGATGTCTCTCCGTCTCCGGCTCCTCGGTCGCTTCGGTCCCGGTCTTGGTCCGGGTCTCGATCGTCGCGCCCTCGGCGCCGGCGGCGAGCTCGCGGGCGAGCTCGCGCGCGCCCGCCTTGTCGAGCGGGCGGTTGCCGTTGCCGCACTTCGGGCTCTGCACGCAGGACGGGCAGCCGTCCTCGCACGGGCAGCGCTCGAGCAGCTCCGCCACCCGGGCGAGCAGAGCGGGCAGGTCGCGGAATGCGCGCGCGGCGATGCCCACGCCGCCGGCGTGGCCCTCGTAGACGAAGACGCCGGGGCCCGCGAGCTGGGGGTGGAAGGAGAGCGAGATGCCGCCCAGGTCGTTGCGGTCGCACAGCACCGAGAGCGGCAGCAGCCCGATCGCCGCGTGCTCGACGGCGTGCAGGGCCCCGAGCAGGCCCCGGCCGGACGCCGCGAAGCGAGCCTCGGCCCCCGGCGGCGCGTGGAACCAGAGACCGTGCGCCTCGAAGGAGACCGGCGGCAGGTCGAGCGGCTGCCGGTCGAGGACGTCCTGGCCCTGGTTGCGGCGGCGCTCGAAGCCCACCACACGCTCGGTCACCCGGAGGTTTCCCCACGCCGCGCGCAACGCGCCTCCGGCGAGCTCGGCCCGCACCTCGAGGATCTCGGTCTCTTTGTCCGAGAGGGGCGAGGTGTACCAGTCGACCTCCGCCGGCTCGACCTCGACGCGCCGGCCCTCGAGGTCGAGCGCGCGCACCGCGAACGACCGTCCGCCGTGCAGGTAGATCGCGCCCGGATGGCAC
Organism: Acidobacteriota bacterium; assembly: GCA_017860005.1. GTDB lineage: Bacteria > Acidobacteriota > Thermoanaerobaculia > Multivoradales > JAGPDF01 > JACTMI01. Next base: position 7,930 of record JAFNAE010000095.1, read on the forward strand.
TCCGAAAAGACGCGCGCGCCGTCCACCAGCCCGACCGTGGCGCCCGAGCCCGCGCGCTGGATGGTGAAGCTCGCGCCCGAGCCGCGCAGCGAGACGTCGCGCGTCGGGCGCCGCACCGTAGAGACGATCTCCGACCCGTCGGCGCTGCGCGCCAGCCTTCCCTCGCGCAGCAGCTCCCCCACCACGGGCGCGAAGCGCTCGAGCAGGGCGCCGTCGTCCACCGGCGAGAGCGGGCGCTCCACCGCCGCGCACACCAGGTGCTGGCGCGCGACCAGCTCGTTGTCGGGATCCACCACCAGCCGCTCGAGCGGCCGCTCGAGGAGCTGGCCCGGGTGATCGAGCAGCCACTGGTCGAGCGCGTCGGGAAGCGCCACGAGCACGGTGATCGAGGGCCGCCCCGAGCGGCCGACCCGCCCGGAGCGCTGCCAGGTCGCCATCGCGCTGCCCGGGTAGCCGACCAGCACGCAGGCGTCGAGACCCCCGACGTCGATGCCCAGCTCGAGCGCGGAGGTCGACAGCACGCCGTCGAGCTCCCCGGCGAAGAGCCTCCGCTCGATCTCGCGCCGCTCCTCGGGGAGGAAGCCGGCGCGGTAGCTGCGCACGCGCCGCGCCAGCTCGCGGTCGCGGCGCGCCAGCCAGGTCCAGAGCAGCTCCGTGATGCGCCGCGCCTTGGTGAAGGCGATCGTCTTCTGGCCCGAGGCGATGAGGGTCGAGAAGACGTCGAGCGTGGTCGTGTACGGGCTCGCGAGCGGGCGCACGAGCAGGAAGCGGCGCGCCTCGCGCGGCGCGCCCGAGCTCGAGATCCACCGGAACGGAGCGCCCGCCAGCGCGGCCGCGAACTCGTCGGCGCCGGCCGCGGTGGCCGACGCCGCGACGAAGCAGGGACGCGCGCCGAGCGCTCGCGCATGACGCAGCAGGCGCGCCAGGACGTGGTGGAGGTGGCAGCCGAACACGCCGCGATAGGCGTGCAGCTCGTCGAGCACGATCCAGCGCAGGTCGCGCAGGTACTCGCTCCACGCGCCGGCGTGCGGCAGCAGGCCGAGATGGAGCATGTCCGGGTTGGTGATCAGCACGCGCGGCGGACGGCGCCGGATCCGTGCCCGCTCGTGCGCCGGCGTGTCGCCGTCGTAGATCGCGCAGCCGGCGCTCTCCTCGTCCAGGCCGGCCGCGGCGGCGAGCGCCGTGAGCTTGGCGCGCTGGTCCTGGCCGAGCGCCTTGAGCGGGAACAGGAACAGCGCGCGTCCGCGCCCTCCGGCGAGCGCCTCCTCGAGCACCGGAAGCTGGAAGATCAGCGACTTGCCGGAGGCGGTGGCGGTGGTGACGAGCACGTTGTCGCCCGCCCGTGCCGCCGAGATCGCCTCGGCCTGGTGGCTCCACAGCCGCGCGGCTCCCGCGGCCGCCAGCGCGGCCGCGAGCGGGGCGGCGAGGGGCGGCACCAGCGCACCGAAGCGCGCCGGCTCGGGCGGCAGCTCGAGCTCGGCGACGAGCTCCGCGCCGAGCCGGGAGCGCAGGGCCTCGAGCGCCGCTGCGAGCGGATCGGCGGCGCGGTTCACCGCGCGGCCGCGCCGGGGCCGCTCCCGGGCTCGGGGTCGATTCCGGCCGCCCGGCCGCGGCGCGTCCGCCGCTCGCCCAGGACGCGGTACCGATGTGGCTCGAGCCGCAGCCCGGCCTGGTCGCGCGCGTAGCGCACCACCAGGTCGATCGCCTCGTCGGGCGAGTCGGTGAGCGTGAGGCGGTCCACGTCGGAGGCCTGGATCGTCCCCGCCGCCACCATCGTCCCGCGCATCATGTCGAACAGCGGCTGCCAGTACTCGCGTCCCATCAGTACGAGCGGGAAGTTCGCGATCTTGCCGGTCTGGATCAGGGTCGCGGTCTCGAACACCTCGTCGAGCGTGCCGAACCCGCCGGGCAGGACCACGAAGCCGTACGAGTACTTCACCAGCATGACCTTGCGCACGAAGAAGTAGCGGAACTCGACGAAGCGGTCGACGTAGGGATTCGGGCTCTGCTCGTGCGGCAGCTCGATGTTGCAGCCCACCGAGCGCCCGCCCGCCTCGCGCGCGCCGCGGTTGGCGCCCTCCATCACCCCGGGTCCGCCGCCGGTCATGACGGTGAAGCCCTGGGCCGCGAGACGCCGCCCCATCGTGCGCGCGAGCTCGTACCAGCGGTGCCCCTCCGGGAAGCGCGCCGAGCCGAAGACCGTGACGCAGGGGCCGACGAAGTGCAGCGTGCGGAAGCCGCGCACGAATTCGAGGAAGATGCGATTCAGTCGGGAGAGCTCGAGCACCCGCCAGGATGGACCCTCGAGGAACTGCTTCTCGTCGTGGCTGCGCGACCCCTTGCCCCAGGCGCGCTCCGGCGG